>CAMXYS010000101.1 GCA_947253135.1 uncultured Clostridia bacterium | reverse complement strand
GTTCGCGGAGGGCCAACCCCAGTTTTTTGGTCATGATCCTGTTGTCGCAATCAGAGAAATACTTCATTTTTCCGCTCTCTTTCTGACACAATATCCTCATGTAAATAAAAATTAGACAAAAAGGGAGAAACATTTAATAAACCTATCCTATTTTACATGAAAATAGGAATTAATACTTAGATTGCATAACATTTGTTCAAATTTAATAAAACAGAATTGAGCAAGGAGGTCACATAGTTTGCCAAGAGAGCATATCAGGGCGGAGAATCGGTTGCCGGAACAGGCCTTTTTATTTGCTGCTGCTGCCCCCGGAGAAGCAGGACGTACAACAGTAGAACGGGCGCTTGCTGAGTTAGAGGCTCTGGCTGAAGCGGCCTCTGCAGAAGTTGTCGGCAGTACTTATCAGGTCCGACAAAAACCGGACGCGGCCTATTATTTGGGTCGAGGTAAATTAGCAGAGATCAAAATGGCCGCAGAGAGCCTAGGAGCTGATCTTTTAATTTGTGATGATGAATTGAGCGGATCACAGCTGCGCAACATTGAACGCGAGACCGGCATTAGAACAATTGACCGGACGAATTTAATTTTGGCTGTTTTTGCTGCGCGAGCGACTGGTAGTGAAGGGCGGCTGCAAGTGGAGTTGGCCCAATACCGCTACCGCTTGCCGCGGTTAAAAAGTACAGCCGGTGAGTTGTCCCGCCAGGGCGGCGGCATTGGCACCAGGGGGCCGGGTGAAACCCGATTAGAGACAGACCGCCGGCACATCAGAGAGCGGATTCGCTCGCTGGAAAAGCGGTTGCAAAAAGTTGAGGCCCATCAAGCAAGATTGAGGGCTGCCCGCCGTCGTCGCGGCGACTTGACCGTAGCGGTCACGGGTTATACCAATGCGGGTAAGTCAACCTTGATCAATGCCTTGTGTAAGGCGGACTTATATGCAGAAGACCGCCTGTTTGCCACCTTGTCTGCAGCCGGGAGAGAACTCTACCTGCCACTTTTAACAAGCAGGGGCCGTCGGGTTTTGTTGGTCGACACGATCGGTTTTGTCAGCAAGTTGCCCCACCACTTGGTGGCAGCCTTCCGTTCGACCTTGGCAGAGGCGGCAACGGCTGATTTTGTATTAAAACTTGTAGACGGAGCGGATCCGGAAGCTGCGGCAAAATTGCAGGTCACGACCAAATTGCTGCAGGAAATCGGTGCAGGTGACCTGCCGGAGATGACGGTCATCAATAAAAAAGATAAGATAAGAGCGGATGCGGATTTGTCGGCCCTTTATGGCAACATTGCCGGACCCGCTAAACTGGTTCCGCAGATTTCTGCTGTCACGGGCGCAGGGCTCCCGGAGCTCAAGGACAGCTTGCAGTCGGAGCTGTTGAAAATATGAAGATTGTGCCCCATAGCCGTCGGTTCTTGCCGGAGCGGTCGCCGGGCACCCTACCGTAAGCACGACGAAACAGTCCGCTTTAACCGGTACAGATTGGATGGAAAAATGAGAATTGCAATCCCCTCCCTTTTGGGAATCGAGGCCTTGATCGCAGAAGAATTGGGCGAGTTGGGCTATCAAAAAGAACAGATAGAAGTAAAAGACGGCATGGTTTACTTGACGGTTGAAGACAGCCAAGTGGCCGTGTCCACAGCGATTGCGCGTTTGAATATCAATTTGCGCTGCGCCGAAAGAGTACAGCTGGAGGTATCCAGTTTTGTCGCCAAGGATTTCGACACCTTATTTGACGAAATCAGGGCAATTGAATGGGAGGCCTGGATACCTGAGGACTGGGCTTTTATAATCAAAGGTTATTCGCGCAAATCAGCCTTGTACGGTGTCCCCGGTATCCAGCGCACCATCAAAAAAGGGATAGCGGAGCGCTTGGCTAAACACAGGGGGCTGGCGGCAGATGGGCAGGTGACGGAAGATCCTTCTCAAGGGACTGTACGCCTGCAATTTTCGATTATGTCGGATACGGTTTGCCTCATGATTGATACGTCGGGCGATGGGCTGCACAAGCGTGGCTACCGGCTGGAACATGTGGAGGCGCCCTTAAAAGAGACGATCGCCGCCGCTATGATCCGCCTGGTCCGCTGGGAGCCTTTTTCAGATGAAGCCTTTTTAGATCCCTTTTGCGGTTCCGGTACCCTGGCGATTGAGGCTGCCCTGCTGGCTGCCGGCATCCCGGCCGGCATCAACCGCCGGTTTGACGGTGAGTATTGGCCGGTTTTAGACACCCAAGCCTTTGCTGAGGCGCGGGAAGAAGGTCGGTCCGGCATCGATGCTGTCGCTCCGGACGACCCCTTTATTTTTGCTTCCGACATTGACAAGCAGGCTGTGGCGATCGCCGCCAACAATGCCGAGCGCGCCGGCATACGCTCCTTTATTAGTTTTTCGCGTCGCGATGCGGCGAATATAGCCGGTCGCGACTGGATCAACATGCACCCGGAGTTTGATCGCTGTATCGTGATTGGGAATCCTCCCTATGGTGAGCGCATCGGCTCGGCGGAAGAGGTGGCGGCTATCCACCGAGCCTTGGGTGAAAACTTCCTGCCCGGTGGTCACTTGTTGCGCGGCTTTAGGCTGGCGATGATCACAGCTTCAGAGACCTTTGAACAGGAGATCAACTGTACGGCCGACCGCCGTCGCAAACTCTACAACGGTATGATTAAGTGTTGTTTTTATCAATACTACCGGCACGGTGGACAGCGGCCTAAGCAATAAAGGTCTTGTTTTGTCCTCAGCTTGTGGACAAAATGAAAATGGAAAAGCTCGCATGATTTTATTCAAAGACTGATATTCCGGACTTTTCTCAAAAACTCTGCAATCAATTTTGTCTTTGACCATTTGTGCCAAAAAAAAACGGGGACTCAGATTTCAGGCCTTACAGCTGCTAAAAACCGCCAAAGCATTGTCGTTGAGTTATGCACAGAGTTTTCCACATTTTCCACAAGGGAAAGTTTTGGAAGAAAGAAATATTTGCTGTTGCAAGAAAAAAAGGAGGAGTAGGCATGACGTCAATCCCGGCCCTAGCGGAGCAGGCCCACCGCGCTTCAATCGAACTGTCAACTTATTCAGGCCAGGCAAAAAACAAAATTTTAACAGCAGTCGCCCACTGCCTGCAAGCTGAAGCTGAACAAATTTTTGCGGCCAACCAATTGGACTTGGCCGCGGCGGAAGCTTCCGGCGTTGCGGCGGCTATCAAAGGCCGCCTCAAATTTGATGCCGGTAAATTAGAGACAGTTCTGGACGGCATCCGCCAGTTAATTGACTTGCCGGAACCGGTCGGGCAGACGACCTTAGCCACAGAATTGGCACCCGGTCTTGATTTATACAGGGTGACGGTGCCGCTCGGTGTCATCGGTGTTATTTTTGAAGCCCGGCCGGATGCCCTGGTTCAAATTGCCGTCTTGTGTTTGAAAAGTGCCAACAGCATACTGCTAAAAGGGGGCAGCGAGACGGCGGAGACCAACCGAGTGCTGGCCGGACTGATCGCCAAGGCAGCGGCTGAGGCGGGGGCCCCGGACGGCTGGATCAGTCTGTTGGAGAGCCGGTCCGACGTTGCGGATTTGTTAGCTTGTGACGGCGATGTTGACCTCCTGATCCCGCGTGGTTCTAATGAATTTGTCCGCTACATCATGGATAATACTAAAATACCGGTGTTAGGTCATGCGGACGGCGTTTGTCACACTTATGTGGACCGGGCTGCCGACGAGGAACTGGCTTTAAAGGTTTGCCTAGATGCTAAAACACAGTATGTGTCGGTCTGCAACGCTACCGAAACCATTCTTTTGGATCGAGAGCTGTCTAAAAGTTTTGTCGAGCGGTTGCTGGCTGCCCTCAGAGAGGCTGGTGTCAAGGTGTATGGTGACGCTAACTTGGCAACCCGCTATCAGCTCAGTCCCTTGACCGACTACCACCATGAATATTTGGACCTGGCTGTGTCTGTATGTGAAGTTGACGGAGTCAAGGGAGCCGTGGACCACGTCAACAAATATGGGTCCGGACATACAGATGCTATTTTGACTGAAGATGCAGCAGCAGCAGCTTACTTTATGGACAGGGTGGATGCAGCCAATGTTTTTCATAACTGCTCGACGCGCTTTAGCGACGGCTTCCGCTACGGTTTTGGTGCCGAGGTAGGCGTTTCTACCGGTAAAATTCACGCCCGCGGACCGGTCGGTCTGGAGGGGCTCTTGACCTACAAGTATAAGTTGTTTGGTCACGGCGACACAGTGGGCCCTTTCAGTGATGGTGAAAGAAGCTTTACTCACCGTCCCTTGCAGGCTGATCCAACTTTTTAGATTGTCAGTAAAAAGTCTCCATGTTAAGATTAAACAAAAAGTTCAAGCCTTGTTCGGAAGGGGAATTTAATGGAAAATCTGTTTGTTTTTGACCACCCGCTGATTCAACACAAAATCTCGCTGATGCGAGATAAACATACCAGTACGAAAGAGTTTCGCGAGCTTGTTTCGGAGACGGCTATGTTGATGGCCTACGAAGTAACACGCGATTTGCCGCTGCAGGAGGTCGAAATTGAAACACCGATTGCGGTAGCTAGAACTAATATTTTAGCCGGAAAAAAATTGGCCATCGTCCCTATTTTAAGGGCCGGACTGGGCATGGTTGACGGTATGCTCAATTTAATCCCCATGGCTAAGGTGGGCCACATCGGTTTGTATAGGGACCCCCAGACGCTGGAGCCGGTTGAGTATTATTGCAAGCTGCCGGAGGATTGTGCCGAGCGCGATGTGATCGTTTTAGATCCCATGCTGGCGACCGGTGGCTCTGCAGCTGCGGCGGTGTCCTTTTTGAAGGAGCGGGGGATTAAGCATATCCGCTTTATGTGTTTGATTGCCGCCCCGGAAGGAGTGGCTGCCTTCCGCCAAGAGCACCCTGACGTCCCTATTTTTTGCGCCGCTTACGACCAAAAACTAGATGAGCACGCCTATATTATTCCGGGCTTGGGTGATGCCGGCGACCGCTTGTTTGGCACTAAGTGACGGCGGTTTAAAAGGGGTGATCGCACCAGGTAATTTTAAGCAATTAATACTGAGTACAGGCGCCGGTGAAGCGGGGCCTTAATAGCAGATAAAACGGTAAAGGTAGCGGCCGAAGCTGAGTAAGTCCCCGTCGGTGAGGGAGTGGTCGGAAAAAGGCTCCAAAGCAAGACCGTTCAGCCGGGTTTCCTGAGGGAGACCCGGCTTTTTTTCTCCGGCAGTTGCAGCGGCCCGGCAGCAGCGCAGGTGGTGGGCCCGACCGTCATAGATAATCTCGGCCTGAAGAGGTGCTACCTCTGCTGTGTTGAGGCATAAGTCCACAGCGCCCATATCCTTTCCTATAGCAAAATACAGGTCAGCGATAGTTGCCGGCTGAAAACAAGCTTGGGCTCTGGCGTCGTCACTGTTATTTTCGCGGTAAAGCAGGCGCTCCGGCAGGAGTTTAGCCGTCGGTTTGCAGGCCGTTGAAGTTACTTCCGGAGAAATCTTTTGCT
>CAMXYS010000100.1 GCA_947253135.1 uncultured Clostridia bacterium | reverse complement strand
CACCGGTGGCGAATCGTCGGCAGCGTCAGATGTGTATAAGAGACAGGCAAAAAACTGCTAGCACTATGAAAATTCTTTTTTTCATAAAACAACAACCTCTCAATTAAAATACATCTCTAAATTATTTCAATCAAGCTCGATTGTAGACACATCAGGATGGGCATCAACCCATATAATTCAAATCTATATTTGAACATTCTGACTGATATTGGATAAAATTCCAGGATCAGATCTTTTGAAAAAGAAAACATCTATGCTCTAGACTCCAAGGGGGAGTTGCTCATTACGATTATGAGTTCTTTAGCCCAAGAAGAAAGCCGTTCCATCTCGGAGAGCGTCACTTGGGGTATCCGAAAACAATTCTCAGACGGCAAGGTCATGATGCCTTATAAGAATGTTCTGGGCTTCAAAAAGGGGGCAAATGGACTTCCTGAGATAATCCCTGAAGAAGCCGGAATTGTACGCTACATCTACCGCCTTTTCATGAAAGGCATGACGCCTTACGGGATTGCAAGAAAACTGAAGAAAGAACACATTTTATCGCCAACGGGCAAAGAACAATGGTATAGCAGCACGGTCGCCAGTATTTTGCAAAATGAAAAATATAGGGATTCCGGCCCTGTTACAAAAGAAATACACAGTGGGTTTTCTCACCAAAAAACAGAAAGTAAACGAAGGCGAAGTACAGCAGTACTACATAGAAGACAGCCATCCTGCCATTATTGAGCCTGAAGAATTTGACCTTGTACAGGCGGAATACGCCCGAAGAGATAATTTAACTACCGATTATAGTAACAGTACCCCTTACTCCACTAAATTGGTCTGTGGCGATTGTGGAGCTTTCTATGGCTCGAAGGTTTGGCACTCCAACACGAAATACAAGCGAACCGTCTGGCAGTGTAACAACAAGTTCAAGAGCGAAGTTAAATGCAGTACCCCACATCTTAATGAAACAGAAATTCAAGATTCCTTTATTAGAGCATTGAGCTTTCTTCTGAGTGATAAGGAAAAGCTCCTTGTCCACTGTCGGGAATTGAAAAGGAAATTAACCGACTGCTCCGAGGAAGAAAGCAGGCTTAAAGAACTTTCTCAAAAGACGGAGATAGTGGCTGAAATTATTTCACGGATGGTAAACGAAAATGCCACCCATGCTCTTAACCAAGAAGATTACCAAAAACGCTATGATGCACAAGTAGATCGATATGAGACTCTGCAAGCGGAATTTGAGGAAATTGAATCAGTCATTGGAGACAAGAACCATCAAAGCTCTGCCCTAAGCGGTTTTATGTTTGCTGTGTTTGATGATGATGATATCTTACCCATAAAATTCTCGAATACGCTTTGGATGAGTACTGTGGCCACAGTAACAGTAAAGAGCGATAACACTCTGCTATACCGCTTCCAAGACGGCAGCGAGATTTTACTTGCTATCCCGGGCAGAAACTGATTTCTGCTCCGCTTCTTTCTTCCGCTATTCCATTCTCGCAATTTCATCTGCTACGCTTTTTACCAATAGTTTGTATCGTTTAAGGGTATTGGGGTTTTTTCCGCAATATTCACGACTAATTTTCTGATTAGGTTCATACGACAACGGAATTCCATAAAGTGAAAACTGATCACTCGTTAAATCAATGTATCCACCATTGATTCTATTGAAATAATGGGTCCCACCTCCGGAAACGTTAACCTTATGAATGCTCCCACCAAACAAATCGTAGACAAGTGTCGCTGTGATTGCACATTGGCCATAGGTGGGATCATTATCGATATTGAAGTTAGGATCCTTTTGACTTGAGGGATATGCCGTTTCCTTTGACCACGCTTTAAGCAGTAGTCCGAACAAATCGTTCAAGCTTTGAATCGCTTTGCTCGGGTCAGGATGCTTCCTTTTAATTTCCTCGCCATCCTCAAACCCAAAATAACTTATCTCTCGTTTTGAATTTGTATAGAACATTAGCTCCCCATCCTTTCTTTTTTCTGAAATGATACAATTCTATTAACACATCAACAATGTGCATTACAAGGTGATTTTGAATGCATTCCAAAAAGAAAACAGTCGCTGATACTTAAATTGTATCAACGACTGCGTTCCGGGTTGGCTGCCGACGAAGGATTCGAACCCTCACGAACAGAGTCAGAGTCTGGTGTGCTACCTTTACACTAGTCGGCAATAGAACGGAAGATATAGTAACACATCCGGCCTGACTCTGCAAATAAAATTATTTAGTATTTTGCTCTTCCTCCGGGAAGTGTCCAAACTGAGGAAGGTTGTCGGGATCATACTTAAGTTCGCCGCTGTCAATACGAGACTGCGCTGCATCAGCCAAGGATTGCAAGGCACTTTCGGCCTCTTCATCAGTATATTGATCAAAGGGCTTACCGGAGCTAGTCGTCACTTCCACCTGCCCGGATGTAACCGCCTTTTCGACTGTGCCCTTATCATCTACAGAGACTGTATCACCCCCCGGCGAGGCAGGGAGGCCCTCCTTTTCTTTGTTTTTAGAAGAGCAAGCCGGTAAAAGTGCAGCCAGAGCCAACAAAGCAGCCAGCAAGAGGGTAGAGATCATCTTTTTCATGTGGAAACCTCCTATCTTTGATGACACTTGTTCTGTTGAATTAATTATACTTGACCCGTTTCTTCGTGGCTAGATACCTGCTCTCCCGGTCTCCTTCTGTCCGGTCCTAAAAAAAAGCTACCCTCGATTGAAGGTAGCTTTAGAAATATTAGCATCGAGCGACAGCTTAGCGTTTTTTGATTTTTTCTAATTGCTCTGTAACTTCCGCCAACATTTCTTGGGCGGCAGTCAGCTTATCTTTTTCTTTTTGGACGACAACAGCCGGCGCTCCGTTCACAAAGCCCTCATTGGCCAATTTCCCGGAAAGCCGTTTGACCTCACCGGTCAGGCGGACCAACTCTTTTTGCAGGCGGGCCTCTTCCGCCGCATAGTCAATTAAGTCGTCCAGTGGAATATAGAGGGTGCAGCCGTGAACAACGGCTGTTACCGCATTATCCGGCACCGGATCAGTCGTCTTCTGCAGTCTGATCTCGGCCACATTGGCCAGCCGCTTCAGATAGTCAAAGGCATCGCCAAACATGGCTAACACTGCCTCATCGTCTGAACTTACAATCAGAGGCGCCGTCTTTTTAGCAGGCACCTGCTTTTCCAGGCGGATCGACCGGATCGACCGGGTAGCTTCCATGATAATGGCCATCCGGTTCTCACTGTCTTCATCCAAGAGTTCACTTTCCACCTCCGGCCAGACGGCCAACATCAGGTCGTCGGCCTCCTTAACCCCCGGCAAAAGGCGATAAATTTCAGTCGTAAAGAAGGGCATAAAGGGATGTAGCAGCTTCAAGGCGCCAATCAGAATATACCGCGCCGTCACTTGAGCCTCCAGGGCGACTGCTGCATCATCACCGTTCAGTCTCGGTTTGATCATCTCAATATACCAGTCGCAGAAGTCGTCCCAGAAGAAGTCTACAATTTTGCCCAAACCGACGCCCAATTCAAATTGCTCCAGATTGCGCGTCACCTCCCGGACCAGGCGGTTGTAGGCTGACAAAATCCACTTGTTTTCCAAGGTGGTCGGTGTTTTAGGCGCCGCGGCAAAGCTCTCCTGCTCTGACAGGTTCATCATGACAAAGCGGAAGGCATTCCAGACCTTGTTGACAAAGGCTGACCCGTTGCTGAGCTTGGCCGGCTGGTAGCGCTGGTCGTTGCCGGGGGCATTACCCGTAACCAAGGCATAGCGAAGGGCATCTGCCCCGTACTCGTCAATCACTTCCAAAGGATCGATGCCATTCCCCAGTGATTTAGACATTTTCCGGCCCTGGTCATCGCGGACAATACCGTGAATAAAGACATGGTCAAAGGGCACCTCTCCGGTCTGCTCAAGCGCTGAAAAAATCATCCGGGCCACCCAGAAAAAAATGATGTCAGCACCGGTCACCAGGGTGCGGTTCGGATAAAAATAGGCCAAGTCTTCTGTCTCTTCCGGCCACCCTAAGGTTGAAAAAGGCCAGAGGGCAGAGCTAAACCAAGTGTCAAGGCTGTCTTCATCTTGCTTTAAGTGCCGGCAGCCACAGGCCGGGCAGGCCGTCGGCCGGGTGGCAGCTACAGTAATGTGGTCACAGTCTTCACAATAATAGGCGGGGATCCTGTGCCCCCACCAGAGCTGACGGGAAATACACCAGTCCCTGATATTTTCCATCCAGTTGTAATAGATCTTACTGAAACGGTCCGGCACAAAGGCTGTCTTTCCCTCTCTGACAGCCTCTACAGCCGGCTTTGCCAACGGCTCCATCTTGACAAACCATTGCAGAGACAGGCGGGGATCAACCGTGGTATTGCAGCGGTAGCAAGTGCCGACATTGTGTGTGTAAGGCTCGGTTTTTACAAGTGCTCCTGTTTTTTCCAAGTCAGCCACTGCTTGGCGGCGGCACTCCATAGCGGTCAGGCCTGCATAGGGACCCGCATAACTGTTCATATGACCGTCTTCAGTGATGCAGGTGATAATCGGTAAGTCATGGCGCAGGCCGACCTCATAGTCGTTGGGGTCATGCGCCGGGGTAATTTTAACTACGCCGGTGCCGAACTCAGGGTCAACATATTCGTCGGCAATTACCGGGATCGGCTTTTCAACTAAAGGCAGAATGACATTTTTCCCGATGTAGGACCGATAGCGCTCATCGTCGGGGTGAACAGCTACAGCCGTGTCGCCGAACATGGTTTCCGGCCGGGTGGTGGCTACCACTATGTAGCCGGATCCGTCCTCATAGGGGTAACGGATATGCCACAAGTTGGACGCCTGTTCCTCGTATTCAACTTCCGCATCTGAAATAGAAGTCAGACAATGCGGACACCAGTTAATCATGCGCTCGCCACGGTAGATCAGGCCCTTGTCGTAAAGTTTGACAAAGACTTCAGTGACAGCCCTGGACAGGCCTTCATCCATCGTAAAACGCTCCCGCTTCCAGTCACAAGAGCAACCGATGCGCTTGAGCTGGTCGACAATGCGACTGCCGTATTGTTCTTTCCAGGCCCAAGCCCGCTCCAGAAATTTCTCACGTCCCAAATCATCTTTGTCTAAACCTTCAGCCCGCAAGGCCTCTACAATTTTGGCCTCAGTGGCAATCGAGGCGTGGTCGGTACCCGGTACCCACAAGGCAGCATAGCCCTGCATCCGGCGCCAGCGGATGAGAATATCCTGCAGGGTATTATTGAGGGCGTGGCCCATGTGTAGCTGACCCGTAATATTCGGTGGCGGCATACTGATTGTATAAGGTTCTTTAGCAGGATCAATTGGGGTGTGAAAATAGTCTTTTTCTTCCCAATTGCGATACAGTCTGCCCTCCGCCTCTCGGTGGTCAAAATTTTTGCTGATTCCCTCTATATTCGCCATATCTTCCTCTTTAATTAAACTGTTTTTTCTTCATATGTGGATAAATAAATTGTTTTTCATATGTGAGAAAGTGTAATAC
>CAMXYS010000099.1 GCA_947253135.1 uncultured Clostridia bacterium | reverse complement strand
AACGCTTTATCAATGATATTTCGGCTAATTTAGGAACCCTGTCTGCCTTGCTTTATGGGGCAATTGCCATTGTTTGGTTGCTGGCTGTACTTATTTTAGCCTTGACTTTTTCGGCCTTGTTGAGGGAGCGCAAAAAAGAATTGGCCACACTCAAGATCCTAGGTGCAGGCAAGGGCTTTTTAAATAAGTCCGTCCTATTTGAGGCAGGTTTGATCAGCTTCAGGGGGGGCTTGATCGGGAGCGTGGCCGGCTTGTGCGGCAGCCTGATGTGGTCGTCCGGCATTAGTCGTTCCCTTAATATTCCCTTCCAAACCCTATCGGTTACGGGCCAGGCCACCTTGGTCCTGCTGTCCTTAGTCATTGCCACTGCGATTGCCCCCCTGGCCTCGTGGCCGGCCTTGTTTAAGTTGGGGCGGTCGGAGGTCTACTTGGACTTCCGGTCGGCGGGCTAAAAGGGAGAGACTTGGACTTCCGGTCGGGAAATTTAACCGTAGGGAACTTAGCTGCAGGGAATTAAACAACAGGATATTTAATCGCAGGACCGAACCGGCAAGTAACTGGGCACGCGAGGAGGAAGGGGTCACATGATCCGGGTCAAGAATTTATGTAAAACATTTAAAAGCGGCCGCCGGGAGGTGGTAGCAGTCAAGGACTTAAATTTGCAAGTAGAGGCCGGTGACTTTGTTCATGTAGTGGGCCGGTCCGGCAGTGGCAAGACCACCCTCTTAAATTTATTGGCCGGTCTGCTTCAGCCAACGTCCGGCGAAATAGAGCTTTGCGGACATATTTATGCGAACATGGAGGAAAGGGAAAAGACGTCCCTCAGAAATACAGATCTGGGCTTTATCCCCCAACAGGCGGTCAGTTTACCGGCCTTGACGGTTATTGAAAATATAGCCTTGCCTTTTTACTTAGCCAAGCGAGAGGGTGATGCCTATGGCAGGGCCCGTTACCTGGCTGACCAGTTGGATATCAAAGACTTGGCTCAAGCCTATCCCTCCGAGCTGTCAGGCGGTGAGTTGCGCCGGCTTTTAATTGCCCGAGCTTTGATGAATGAGCCGCGCCTATTAATTGCTGATGAGCCGACGGCCGATCTGGATGTAGAAAATACAAATAAGGTGATGGACATCTTAAAAAAGATTAACCGGGACGGTGTTACCCTTTTAGTGGTAACCCATGAACTTGACACCTTGCGCTACGGTAAGACGGTCTACCGGATGGAGGCCGGCCGCTTGACTAAGGAAGGGCACCGGCATGAAGGGATTCAATGAGGCGGGTTTGGTGGCTGCCGGGAAAACTGTTGGGGCTGAGAAAAGCGATCTACACTTAAAAGCACATAGCCGTTTGTGGCTTGGTCTTTCAAAGCGCTTTCCGGTCCGTTTTTTAGCCTTATGCATGGTTGTTTTTGCTCTGGTCTATTCTGTAACTTCATGCGGTCAAGGCGGTCGGAAGCCGGGCGGGCCTGACATTTATAGGGATAGGGCGAGTGAAGGACAGGCGGGTAGCAGGCGCTCGACTGATGGGGCAAATGCCCTTCGCCTGGTGATGCCGGCCGGCTCCTATTCATTTGACCCCGCCATAGCCAACAAACGTGAGGAACGAACCTTAATTGGCCAAGTTTACGAGGGCCTGACCTTTTTTAATCCGGCCGGTCAGGTATCGGGCCAACAGGCTGAAACATTTAACAGCCCGGATGGCGGCAGGACTTGGGTTTTTAATTTGCGACCTGACTTAAAGTGGAGTGACGGGTCGTCCTTGACGGCAGATGATTTCCGCCGAACCTGGTTGGACCGGCTTAAACCGGAGGCGAGTTCAGGAGCCGGCTTAAGTGCTTATCAGTTGAGACGTTTTTTTTGTATTGAAGGGGCAGAAGCCTACCACCAAGAGCAGCTGACGGCTGACGAGGTGGGGATCGAGGCAGAGGGGCTGACCTTAACGGTCCGGTTAAGGCAGCCTTTTGAGCGTTTTCCGGGCTGGGTTTCACATATGCTTTTTTTTCCGTCTAAAGTGACTGAAGCCGGTGAGACGCTTTATAACGGACCCTATGTTCCCCGAGTTACGGCTGAAGAGCAAGCGGGGGTAGAGGGGAAAGCGGGTGCGGAAGAGCAAGCTGTGAAAGAAAACCGGAGCGACCAAGTCCGACGAGCAGATACCGGCAATCCGGTCGGTCAGGTGTCACCGGCAACAGCCGCTAATCCGGGTGGCCAGACGCCAGCGGCCGCCGCTGCAGATCCGGATGGCCCGACTCTGCCGGGCGTCGCCGCTAAAAAAGCTGGAAAAATCATTTTGGAAGCTAACCGGGCCTATTGGGACGTCGCTAATACGGGGCTTAAAACAATTGAAGTCCACCTTGAAAAAGATCCCTTTGCCGCCTATGAAATGTTTGTCCGCGGTGATGTCGACTTGTTTGGTGCTCCCTTCTACGAAATCCCCCTACAAAGGCGAGAGAGTGCTGCCGGTCGGCCGGACCGACTCAATTATTTAACGACGGATATTGATTTTATTAAGGTTGAGTCGGCTGACCCTCTCTTCTATGATCCTGCTATTATTCAGGCTATGGATGCCGTTTTAGACGTACAATCCTTACCTAATACAATCCTATTTGATAACTCAGAACCGCTATTGGATCGCCAAAAACCAAATCATGAGCAGAAGACGACAGCCCGAGAAACGTTTGCTGATGCTCTGGAGCGTTTGGGAATTGAGCGTTTAAAGAAAGAGGGTTACTTAGCTGTCAGCGATCCGGACACGATCCATTACCGCTTGCTAGTTTCTAATATCAAGGAATGGTTTGGTTACTTCTCGCTCAAGACTAAGATTACGACCGAAGATAAGTTAAAAGAGGGCGATCGAGCGGATTTTACCTATGGTTACATGGCCGGCGGTACTGACAACCCTCTCGATGCCTTCCGCCTGCTTTTAGATCAGGAAGGGGCCTTGGGTTTTTCGGACGCTGAAATTGTCCAAGCTATCCGGTCAGACCAGCCTTTTTACCCCCTCCTTCAAAGATCTTATATGATTTTACTGTCCCCCTATTTAGAAGGCTTTTCCGTAGCCTTAAATGGCGATGTTTTTTTGCGAAATATCAGATTTCGTTGACTGCATACCGCGGGGAGGGGGCCGACTTTTGTTGGGGCGTGTCGTCAGCCGGGGTGTAGGCAAAAGAGGGAACAGGGTGATAGAAATCCTTCGTGCTCTTATGTGTAGTCATTCATATTGTCATCGCCCATAGAGTTTGGTCAAATGTCACCGTCGGTATAACGCGCTATAATGTGCAATCACCTAAAATTTCGTCGTTGAAGCCGAAAGCAAAGCTTACCAGGTCATTTGAAACTCCTTATGTAAAAAAGAGGGGGGATTATGGGGGATAAAAATAAATTAAAAAAAGACCTTGACCGGGATAGAATAGCTCTATTATTAAAAATAGGTATCATAGGAGCCTTCATTATCCTTGCAGGTGACTTGCTTATGGGTTGGGGCATTAAAGATATTGATCATACAGGAATAGAAGGACAGATTTCTCAATATCTTAAGGTATCAGAAAGTAGCATGTTCTGGTCGTCTATTTTTGGATTGATAGGAGTTCCTTTAGCGGTTGTTGGTCACTTCGGAATTTATAAACTTTTAAAGCCTTATTCGCAAAAATATGCAAGGTTGTACGTAATAGGGGATTTAGGCTTTTTAGCTTTTGGCGGTGCAGGCGTTCATGTATCTTCCATAGAGTTAGCGTTCTTTTACAAGTATATGACAGCAGCCGATCCTAATGCGGCATTTGCCTCTGCGGTGAAATTTGCATCGTATTTTCTTCTACCCCTTTATATAGTTCTTTTAACTTGTTGGCTGATCATGGTTTATGCACATATAAGAGTGGTTTTAGGAGCTTTCAGTCCTTATCCTCCTTGGTTTGTGGTGTTTTCCATGCCTGTAGCTACATTAATCGTCAGCTTTATCAGTATTTTGGGCAATCATGAGATCTTAAATGCCTTAATGGTAGGTGCTTTTAGTTTGGGAAATATATGGACATTGGGCGGGCACTTAATGATGTTGGGCAAGGCTAAAGAAAGACATGAGAGCTGATGGGACTGATTGAACTCCGGCGGAGGACCTTTTTTTCAGTTCATTTTTCAACTCGCCGTGAAACATATTATAGAAACTCCCTTTAAGGTCGTTGATGATCAAGTTACTGAAGAGCTGAATAGAGATGGCAATGGAGATGTGGTCTATACGGAACACCTCTTGGATACAGAGCACTGTAGCTATGTTGGTACAAATGAAAACACAGCCTTTGCTATTCCGCTTACAGAAAAAAACGATTCCCGTGTTGAAGGCTATGAGGTTAATTCAGATCATCCCGAAGTAAAATTAGAACAGCAACTACCTTTTCCGGCTGATGATCAGGAATTGCGGGTTTACTACAAGCAAAAAATGGTTACTGCGAGTTATCAAGCAAAGGATCCGAAGCTTGGAACCGTGAGTGCCCCGGACTTGAATCAGCCTGAAATCAAAAAAGAATCGCGACTATATTTTACAGGCGATTCATTTAAAGGTTCCACAGCGACAGCAAATTGGAATGCGGAATTTATAGGCTGGACAAAAGCGGATAAAGATCCAAATGTTAAGGCAAATATCATTGAAGGGGGGGCAGATAACCCCTTCCGAGACCGAAAGTGCAGAATATGTGGCCCACTTTAAGGAGAAATTTCAACTAGCTGATTTAACTATAAAAAAGAGCTGGTGGGAGACCTTGCCAATCTGGATGAAAAATTTAAGTTTACCCTAAAATTGGAAAAGCCAATTGAACATGAGACTGTTCAACTGCCTGGTTCAGGATTTAAATTAATAAAATCCGGAACGGCTAATCAAGAGGCTTTCATTTTGCCAAATAACAACAATGAGTTCACTTTCAGCTTAAGTAAGGATGATACTGTCACGCTAAGGAACCTGCCTGCTGGATGGACTTATTCACTCACTACAGAGAATGCTTCATATACAACAAAATTTTTCCTTGACGGAGAAGAAAAAGCGGCAAACCGGGCACTCGATTTTAAATTGAATGAAAACGGCAATACGATCACTTGCCAGAGTGAACGCAATAGTACGCCACCCACGGGGCTGGAACATATGAAAGAAGGTCCCTGGCTCATTTTAGTTGCCATTCCCCTCTTGCTCATCCTCCTTGTTTTCCTTTTTAGGAGGCGAAAAACAAGAAACAACTGTTATTAAAAGCTTGTAAAAAGCTTACTGAGAGTAACCAATATCCTTAGCTTGCTGCTGAACAAAGGAGACCGACCCAACGTCGGTCTTTTTTTACTCGTACCATGGCTCGTTAGCTAGAAAAATTAAGAGAATATCGATCCTCAATGATCAATGGCCAGGCAAAAAGTCTGATTCGACTTTACTTTGATCGCGAAAGATGATTGTAGCAAGATGGCAATTTTTTATTTGTTAGCATCTTTGCTTTCCTGCCAGGAGTAGGCCTGGAAAGATAACCAGAACCAAAAAACCAAAACTTCAAAAGGCATTGACACTGACTAATTGTTTATATACACTATAAACAG
>CAMXYS010000098.1 GCA_947253135.1 uncultured Clostridia bacterium | reverse complement strand
TTCTTAACGTCGATCACTGCGGCCCAACCTCCTTTCTAATGCATTCATCAAACCGGTCAAAATCAGGACCATAATCAGATAAACCAAGGCCACCATCAAGAGGGGTTGACTGCTGTCCAGCGTGATTGTTTGAATATTTTGTCCAGACCGGGTGAGGTCGTCGATACCGATATAGCCGGCTACAGAAGTTTCTTTCAGGAGGGTGATTAACTCATTAAAAAGAGTCGGCAGTGTGTGCTTAAAAGCCTGGGGCAGAACAATTTTAGCCATGGTCGTCCGGTAGGAGAGGCCCAGCGAACGACCGGCTTCCATTTGACCCGGGTCGAGTGACTCAATTCCCGCCCTGAAAATTTCAGCTACATAGGCGCCCGAATTGAGGCCGAAAGCCAGAGCTGCCACCAGCACTGCATCAATATTTTTGACACTGCCGAATATGGTGAAATTCCAAATCAAAATTTGCACCATTACCGGGGTGCCGCGGACAACGGTGATATAGGTGTTGGCTAAAAAATTAAGAAAACCAATTTTGGCACCACCTCGGTAAGCCACTCGAATCAAGCTCAAAATCAAGCCTAAAACAATACCGATCACCGCTGATAAAACAGTCATTTTAAGGGTGTTAATCAAACCCTTAACAATCATCATGTAACGTTTTTCAGCAATAAAGTTGTTGATGAAGCGGGCGCCGGTTGTCTCCCAATAGGCAGCAGTAAAAATGCCGCCCCTAGCCAGCAACACGAGGACCAGAACGATACAGACAAGAACTCCGACCGTCCCCCTGTCAATGCCCCGCCTTTGAAGCCTGTTCTCTGACATCTGCTATCCTTTCTCAGGCACAACACAAGCCCGATGAGCACTCACCGGGCTTGCTACCTGTTTGGCTGACCTAAATTTATTTGGCCACGGGGCCACTGTAGTCAGCTGCCTTGATCAAAGCGACCTGGCGTGCGCCCTCGACATAGGGCACCGAAAAATCCATATTTTGTTCGCGTTCAGGTGTCACCGTCATGCCGGCAGCAATACAGTCGATCTTGCCGGAATTGACCGCACCCGGGAGAGCATCAAAGTTCATGTTTTCGATCACTAATTCACGGTCCATTATTTTAGCGACCTCGGCCATCATCTCGATATCAATGCCGATGTAGCCGTCGCCGACTTTTAACTCATAGGGGGCGAAGCCGGCTTCCAGACCAACCGTCAAAGTGCCGCCTGCAGCTCCCTTGTTTAAGTCAATGTCCTCTGGTTTTACCGGAGTGTCGCTATTGTACTTATCGATAATAGCCTGCAACTTGCCATTTTCTTTCAACTCAGTCAAAGCCTCGTCAATGGCTTTTTTCATCTCGACATTGCCTTTTTTGATAGCCACTGCGTAGCTCTCTTCGGTCAGGGCCTCTTCCATAATAACCAGACCCTCTCGCTCATCGACAAAGCGCTTGGCCGGACGTTCGTCCATAATGATGGCTGTCACCTTGTCCTGCTCTAGAGCCTGGACAGCATCAACGTACTTCTCATAGGTTGTGACCAACTTGTCTGCATCTGTGGACAGCTCCTGGGCCAGGCTGTCGCCGACAGTTCCCCGCTGCGCCGAGATTTTTTTGTCTGCCAGGTCTTGGGGGGAAGCAATCTCAGCTGCCGCACCACTCTCGTCAGCGCTGTCAGCTGCAGCTGTTGTATCAGCCGGGGCAGCGTCGGCGTCCTGGCCCTTACCTCCGCAAGCAATCAAGGCAGCTGCCAGGCTGAGTGCCAGGCCCATAGTCAATAATTTTTTCATCAATTTCATTTGTTATCCTCCCCGAAAAATTCTTTACTAGACCTGCATTATACCACTTTGCTTGACTTTTGGTTTTTTATTGCATTATTTGTTAGTTTTATACCGATAAAGTGCATATTTACCGCAAAATTCCACCAAGTTGCTCACCTACGGCCGCAATAATATCCTTGATCTGCCGGTCGATTACCTCATCTGTCAAAGTGCCGTCCTCCTTCCGGAAAGTTAGCTTATAGGCCAAGGATTTTTTCCCGGCTGCCACTTGACTGCCTGTGTAAATATCAAAAAAGTGACAAGATTCCAGATAGGGGCCGGCATTGTCCGCAATTGCCTCGCGCAGTCTGCCCGCAGTTACTTCTGTAGCGACAACAAAGGCCAGGTCCCGGTGCACGGCCGGAAATTTTGGCAAGGATCTCTGACTTCTAAGCAAGCTGGCTCGGGCCAGCAGCGGTTCTACTAAGAGGTCCAGAACAACTGTGTTGATGGGGACCGCATACCGGTCGGCCACCTCCGGGTGGACAGTGCCGATGTAACCGCAATTAAGAGCGCCGGCGTAAATATCAGCAGTCCGGTAAGGATGCAAAAACACCTCTTCATTGGCGGTCTTAAACTCCAACTCCGGCAACCCTAAACGAATTGCCATTTCTTCAGCCAAACCTTTCAGCTGATAGAACAGCTCACCGTCTGCTCTTTTCTTCTCCCCGTCATAAATTGCAGCGACAAAATGCTCAGTTTCCTGCGGGAGTTCGTGTTTATTTTCACTCTTGGGGTGATAGGTGTAGGCCACTTCAAAAAAGCGGCCGGCCTGAACTGAATGGCTGTAATTATTGGCCACAACTTGCAGCATAGACGGCAGGAGCGTTGTGCGCATCACACTGTAGTCCTCGGGGGCCCGCAGCAGCTCCACATGCCGTCGCAGCGGCGAATTTTCAGGCAAGCCCAACTTGTCATCTTCCTTGCGACTGCCGAATGAATAGGTACAGGTTTCAAAATAACCGCTGCCCACTGCCAGATCCTTCATTTTTTGAATGAACTGCTGTTTCTCATTATAGCCGCCGGTCATGGCGGCCTGCCCGGCTAAAAGAGTGGAAGGAATCCGGTTGTAACCGTAAAAACGGGCCACTTCTTCAGCTAGGTCAGCTTCATTTTGCAAGTCCGGACGAAAACCGGGCATCTCATAGAGGCCATCGCCGAGTTTTTTACAGCCCAGTTTGAGCAAGAGGTCGGCCATGTAGTCAGCGGTAATGTTCGTACCCAAGAAGGCGTTGATAGCAGCCGGGCGCAACTCCAACCGGACGGGTGTTACAGGCTCCCCTTCACTAAGCAAACAGTCGGTCGACACCCGGCCCGCTCCCAATTGTTCTGCTAATTCACAGGCCCGGTCCAGTGAGCGCAGGGCGCCCGCCGCATCTAAGCCTCTTTCGTAACGCGCTGATGACTCGGTCCGCAAGCCTAATTTTTTGGCCGTTTCTCTAACCGAAGCAGGTGCAAAAACAGCCGACTCAAAAACGACCGCGGTTGTGTCTGCCTTCACCTCAGAATTTTCACCGCCCATAACACCGGCGACGGCTACAGGTTTTTCAGCGTCAGCAATCACCAGCATTTCTCCGGTTAAACAGTGTTCACCCCCATCTAAAGTGGTGATCGCCTCATTTTCAGTCGCCCGGCGGACAACAATTTTCCCGCCCTTTAAGTCCCGCAAGTCAAAGGCGTGCAAGGGTTGTCCCAGTTCTAACATGCAGTAGTTGGTAATATCGACGATATTGTTGATCGGCCGGATACCCGCTGCCTGTAAGCGTCTCCTCAGCCAGGCCGGCGAAGGTTCTATTTTGACATCGGTTAACAGCCGGGCACTGTAAATCCGGCAAAGTTCCGGTGCCTCTAATTCAAGCGTCAAGGCATCCGCTATCTTTTGCGTCGCTGCAGCCTTTACCTGCGGCTTGACCGGTCGAAAAGGACGGTCAAAGGTGATCGCTGCCTCCCGTCCCAATCCTTCAGCTGAAAAACAATCCGGTCGGTTGGAAGTGATTTCAAATTCCACCACGACCTGCCCCATGTCCAAGACCTCCTGGATAGGAGAGCCGACCTTACTGTCTGACGGCAGAATAAATATTCCGTCTGCCGCGGCGTCCGGGTAGTCTGCCTGACTGAGCCCCAGCTCTTCCAGCGAACACATCATCCCTTCTGAAACCACGCCCCTTAACTTGCCTTTTTTAATTTTTACACCGCCCGCCAAAACTGACCGGTGCAGGGCTAAAGGAATCTTATCACCGAGCTTAATATTGCTGGCACCGGTGACGATCTGGAGTGGCTTATCCGCACCGACTCCCACCCTGCATACCTGTAAACGGTCAGCATCGGGGTGGCGATCAAGCGTCAAAATTTCTCCCACCACTACGCGCTCCAACTCACTGCCGGTAACTTCGTAACCTTCTACTTTTGACCCGGACATGGTCAAGGCATCACAGATCGGCTTCGGCTCAGTTGTCGGCAAGTCAGTATAATCTGAAAGCCATTCTAAAGGTAACTTCATAAGACCCTCCTATTATTTGAACTGCGTCAAAAAGCGCAGGTTGTTTTCGTAAAGGTTGCGGATATCATTGATATTAAAGCGTGCCATGGCAGTCCGCTCCACCCCGATACCAAAGGCAAAACCACTGTAAACTTCAGGATCGATGCCACTGTCAACCAGCACTTTGGGATGCACCATGCCGGCGCCTAAAATTTCTACAAAACCCTCCTGCTTACAGGTCGGACAACCGACTCCGTGGCACTTCCAGCAGGTGACGTCAACCTCACAACTGGGCTCAGTAAAAGGGAAGTGATGTGGCCTTAGTCTGATTTCCGTATCCGGTCCGAACAGCTCGACCGCAAAGGCTTTAAGCGTGCCGACCAAATCACTCATAGCGACCCCGCGATCTACGACTAAACCTTCGACTTGATGGAAAACCGGCGAGTGCGTCGCGTCCGGTGTATCCGGCCGGTAAACTTTACCCGGACAAATAATTCTGATGGGCAATTCCTGCCCGTCCATCACCCGCACCTGCACGGGGGAGGTCTGTGTGCGCAGGCAGACGTCATCAGCCACATAAAAGGTGTCACGTTCATCTCTGGAAGGGTGTCCTACTTCTATGTTTAAGCGGTCAAAATTAAATTTTACACATTCGACTTCCGGGCCCTCAGCAATACTGTAGCCCATGCCGATAAAGGCCCTGGAGATGATGTCAATCGTTTGCTGGATCGGGTGGATGGCACCTACCGGGCTGCTTTGCCCCGGCAGGGTCACGTCCAGGCCTTCAGCTGCCAGCAAGGCCTCCGCTTCGCCCTGGCTGATGCGCTTACGGGTGGCCTCTAGAGCCTCATTTAAAAAATCTCTGACCTCATTGGCAGCCCTGCCGATCACCGGCCTGTCGGCAGCGGGAACTGTGCGCATATCCTTCAAAACCTGGGTCAAGGCCCCCTTTTTACCTAAAAAGGCGACCCTTAGTTTTTCGCACTGCTCCGAATCCCTGACTGCCTGCAGCTCCTCTGCAAAGCGCTGCCGGACTTCCTCCAGCCGTTGTTTTAGCTGTTCCATTAGACCGTCTCCTTTTCCATAAAAAAACCGCCCCCCGAACGGGACGGATACAAATAACCGCGTTACCACCCGAATTCCGTCGCGGCTAGCCGCAACGGCACTCTGCTAAAAATCATACTGCCCTCGGGAGTGAACTTCACCGCTCAAACCATCCGAAACATTTTCAGCTACCTGTTTCTCTCTGACGGGAGTCTGAAGGCTACTCTTTCCCTTGAGTCTTCGCGCCTCATTTTACAAGGATATGAAAGAAAATGCAAACAACCCGGCCCCTGAAAAGCAATAGAACTAGGACTCTAAACCGGTCACCTTCACAGGCGGTTTAACCCCCTGCAGAACGGAAAGCCGGCCCGTTTTGAAACCAACTCACCCCTTACTTATGGTCCGTATCGAGCCAAATTGTGACCTGTCTCTTATACACATCTCCGAGCCCACGAGACGTCCTGGATAATCTCG
>CAMXYS010000097.1 GCA_947253135.1 uncultured Clostridia bacterium | reverse complement strand
CGATTGAAACAGATAATCCATCTATTTTGGGTTCTACTACAAATTTAGGTTCCGAGACAACCGCCCTCACCCGGTCTAAAAATCCGACAATACCGGCCTGGTCAAAATAATCTGACAGGCTCAACATGGGCACATCATGCAGAACTTTTGCAAAGGTCGGCAAGGCCCTACCGCCAACTTGAACAGTCGGTGAATCAGCCTCTTTAAGCTCCGGAATGGCTTCTTCCAATGAGGCCAACTCGTGCAGCATTTGGTCATAGGCATAGTCGGAAATTTCCGGCCGGTCCAAATCATAATATAAGTGATTATGATGTTGCAGGGCTGCTCGCAAGGCGGCCGCCCGCTGCTTAGCTTTTGCCTGATCTAGCACGCTCAGTCCTTTCTTTTCAGCTGTTACCGGCCTGTCCTGCGGTCAAAGTATAATTGATTTGCACAATTTAACTGCTGGGCAAACGACGATTAAGCAATCTTAATAGTCCATTTCTTCCAAGGAATAGGGGTCGAATTCATCGAGAATTTCTTTTAAAATAGCAATTTCTTCTGCACTTAAAGAAACCCCCCGGCCCATCCGCTCATGCTCAGGCGCCCATTCTCGGATATCCAATTTAGGTTGGGCGTCATTCCAGCTCACCAGGTTTACTTCCCTTTGCCAGCCGGACTTATTGCTCTTCAAGGTACCCAATTCCTTAACAATTTTATATTTAAATTCCTTTTTAGCCATACAATTCCTCCAAGCTTGATAAAAACAACACCGACAGGCATTATATCATATACTTTTAATCTTTAGAGCTGGCCGTAGCAGGGCAAGCAGCAGCTGAGCCATTCTAAACCAAGTGTATCAACCGATTCAATCAGTTACTTGCGGCAACCGATCTGCTACTGAAAAAGGGGAAACGAAGGTGCTTTTTATCATTATTTTAAGGATTATAGGATGCTTGGCCCTGGCACTTTTGTTGTGGGCCTTGATCGAACCCCTTTGCTTGACCCTTCGCCATAGTTACTTCAGTCAAAAAAACGGTTCTCCTCGTGGTTCCGTTTACCCTGGAAAGGCCGGGGAGACCATTTGCTTAAACAGGCCAGCCGGCAGTTTACGGCTAGCCCTGATCAGCGACTTACATAGCAGTTTTTGTCAAATTAGTCCCGACCGGCTGAGTCGATTGATTGCGCAGGCCTCTGTCGACGGTGTTGTCTTTGCAGGCGATATCAGCACCTGGCACTGGGATCGTTTAAAAGGCCTGAGTTGGTTAAAAAAGCTAAGCGGACTGCTTAAAGATAAAGGTCTTATCCTCTACGCTGTGCCGGGCAATCACGATCAGGGATTAACTGCTGCCAAACTAGCTGCCTATGGCCCGGTGCCCCTCTATAACCGGTCTGCCGTGCTAAGAGACCGCTCAGATAGAAACTGGCTCCTGGTCGGCTTAGAGGACCTCATCACAGGCCAACCTGATTTGCAGCAGGCCTTGCTCCATATAGACGGCCAAAAGTCGATTGCAGCAGCAACTATCCCGGCTGCACGGACGATTGTCCTGGCCCACAATCCGGACACAGTCTACCGGTTGACCGGGACAGAGGCCCATTGGATTCTCTCCGGTCACTTTCACGGCGGGCAAATCCGTTTGCCGGGGCGCTTGGAATTCAAGACCTTGCGCTCAGAAGGACTGCCGCAAGAAGGAATTTATCAGCACCACTATCATAAAAATGGGCTGGCCGGCTACATTACCAATGGCCTGGGCTGTGTCCTTCTGCCGTTTCGCTTCCTGGCCCCACCCGAATTGGCCATTTTAGATTTTTTGATCGAGTCTTAAATAAAAAAGAGGCACTCGGTTGAAAGAGTACCTCTCTGGCAATAGTGCCGCTTAGTTTCAAACAAAATCACTTACTTAGGCTTTGCCGTCACAGCCCAAAACATTTTTGATCTTGTGGGCGACCATCTCTTTAATGGCCTGACGAGCCGGCTTGAGGTAACCACGCGGGTCAAAGACCTCGGGATGGTTGTGCAGTTCCTCACGAATGCTGGCAGTCATAGCCAAGCGCAGGTCGGAGTCAATGTTGATCTTGCAGACAGCAGAGCGGGCGGCCTGACGCAGCATATCTTCCGGAATACCAATCGCATCAGGCATGTTGCCGCCATACTGATTGACCTTGGCGACAAAATCTTGCGGAACCGAGCTGGCACCATGTAAAACAATGGGGAAGCCGGGCAGGCGCTGGCTGACTTCTTCCAAAATGTCAAAACGCAATTGGGGCTTTTGGCCCGGTTTAAATTTGTAAGCACCGTGGCTTGTGCCGATCGCAATCGCCAGAGAATCAACACCGGTCTTGGTGACAAATTCTTCGACTTCGTCCGGACGAGTGTAGCTGGCATCTTCAGCGGATACGTTGACGTCGTCTTCTACACCGGCCAAGGTACCGAGTTCTGCTTCAACCACAACACCGCGCTCATGGGCATAGTCTGCAACCTGCTTGGCAATCCGAATATTTTCTTCAAAAGGCAAGCTGGAGCCGTCAAACATTACAGAGGAAAAACCGCCGTCAATGCACGCCTTACAAATTTCAAAGGTATCACCATGATCCAAGTGAAGGGCGATCGGCAGACCGGTTACCTCAATAGCCGCTTCGACCAGTTTAACCAAATATGTATGGTTAGCATAGGCTCTGGCGCCCTTGGAAACCTGCAAAATTAGAGGTGCATTCAAATCTGCTGCAGCCTCTGTAATGCCTTGGATAATCTCCATATTGTTGACGTTAAAAGCACCGATGGCATAGCCACCCTCATAGGCTTTTTTAAACATTTCAGTTGTTGTTACTAAACCCATCTTTTTACTCCTGTTTTACTTGCTTCAGCCAAGGCTGAATATTTTTTTCAAACTATAGACATGTTAGAGCTTAAGCAGAAAACAGTCAAATTTTTCAGCTTTTTTTGATCTCCTTGATCATTTCTTGATTAAATCATCCCAGTTTGTCAGATATTCTTCCAGTTGGTCAACGACCTTATCTTTAGTAAATTTAGCCTGATAAACAGCATAGGCATTTTTGCCCAACTGCAGATCGCCCTCCCTATCTTCAACCGCCCTATCCATCACAGCCGCCAGTTCAGCCGGCGCTTCTTTCCTGACTACATAGCCGCAGTGGTGGTTTTCAACAAAATCTGCCGGAGCCCCGTCAGACATGACCAAGACCGGCTTACCGGCGCTCATGTAACTCTGCAGCTTACCGGGCAAGGTGCGCTTGCCAATTTCATTGTCTGCCGCCAGACCCAGTACAAAACAGTCGGCCTGCAAATAAAAGGCATAGAGATCAGCCACCGGTCGACGGTCATAAAAGTGCACCTGTTGTTCTACTTTAAGGTCCTTGGCAAGCTGACGAACAGCCTCTGCTTCGCTGCCGTCTCCGACAATTTGGAGGATGAATTTTTTCGCGGTCTGCATCAAGGGAACGGCCTTGACAAAGAGGTCCAGCAACTGCACGGCACCTATATTGCCGGCATAGAGAAAATGAAAAATATCAGTTGCCGGTTCACGGCGGCCTTGGATGGAAGCAAAATGTTCTTCCGCATGTTGTGGCAGCGGACACAGGCGTTTGGCCTCCACCCGGCACACAGTGGTCAAATAATCATTAAATCCAGGCGAAGACACAGCCACCCGATCAGCTGCTTGGTAAATGCGCCGGCTTATTCGTCGAACCAGGCGATAGACCGGGCTCTTTTCACTGACGTGCCAAGCTTTTAACGATTCGGGCCACAAATCAAGGCAATACAAAAGCAGCGGTTTTTTACTTCTTTTTTGGAAACGAATAGCCGGGATGACCTGAAAAATCGGTGATGTTTCGTAGGAGAAAATGACATCAAAATGCTTGTCCCGGCTGAAACAGGCATAGAGGCCGCCAAGGCAGGCAAAACTAATATAATTAAGTGCCCGTCGCAGGACGCCTTTGCCCCTGGCCAGGGTGGGCAAACGCACCACTTCAGCGCCTAAAACTGTCTCCCGTCTTTTTTTCCCCCGCCGGAATGCCTCCGGTATAGCCGGCAGGCCGTAGTCCGGTAAACCGGTCAAAACTTTGACCTCATGCCCCCTGGCCACCAGAGCTTCTACTAAATCATTGACCCTGAAAGGCGTCGGATAAAAAATTTGACTGACCACTAGGATGCGCATTTTATCTTTCTTCCGGCTTGTAGCTGTCGAGGTTGCGGGCCAAAGCTTGTTTGACTTCCGCCGGATCACCACTGGCTGCCAAACGCAGTTCGGTTAACATTTCAGCAATTTTGACCTTCTCGGCAGCTGTCTGGCGGCAAACAAAGATATCCGGATCTTCAGTATGTAAGACAACCTCATCGTCTTGCTGCAATTCTTCATACATTTTTTCTCCCGGCCGGATACCCGTCTCCACAATATCGATATCCTTAAAAGGTTCTAAACCGGAGAGTCTGATCATATTGATAGCCAAATCTAAAATGCGGACCGGGTCGCCCATCCGTAAGATGTAGGTCTCTCCTCCCTTTGCCATGGCTCCGGCACGAATAACTAGACCAGCAGCTTCGGGGATAGTCATAAAGTAACGAACCATTTTTTGATCGGTTAAGGTCACCGGACCGCCGGCTTCAATTTGCTTTTGAAAGATAGGCAAAGCACTTCCGGCCGAGCCTAAAACATTGCCGAACCGCACACAGGTAAAACACGTTTTACTGTGACCGGTATAGGACCGGACAATTCTTTCGGCCAAGGCTTTTGTGGCCCCCATCACGCTGGTCGGGTTAACAGCCTTATCGGTCGAGATCATGACAAAGATAGCACAGCCATAGCGATCTGCCGCGGCAGCTAAATTAGCAGTTCCCAGGATATTATTTTTCACCGCTTCGCCGGGATTGTGCTCCATTAAAGGAACATGTTTATGAGCGGCCGCATGGAAAATCACCTCCGGCTGATAGGTGCGACAGAGCTGGTCGATTCGGTCCGCATCTTGAACAGAGCCAATTTCCACAACAAAGGTGATTTTATCATCAAAGACTTCAGCCAAATCTTGTGAAAGGGTGAAAACATTGTTTTCATACTCGTCAAACAAGATTACCCGGTCCGGATCAAAAAGCGATACTTGTCTGACAATTTCCGATCCGATCGACCCGCCT
This sequence comes from uncultured Clostridia bacterium, assembly GCA_947253135.1. Classification (GTDB taxonomy): domain Bacteria; phylum Bacillota; class Clostridia; order Saccharofermentanales; family Fastidiosipilaceae; genus CAMXYS01. The sequence continues at coordinate 836 of CAMXYS010000097.1, read as the reverse complement.
GCCCCTGTCACCAAAATAACCTTATGTTCTAAATATGGCCTGATCTCATTCGTATCAAGTACCAACCTTTTGCGACCGATTAAGTCGTGGATATCAATCTCTCGCAGAGAAAAATGTTGCCCGCTGGCCGCGGGTGAATAGCGTTGTTCTTCATGGGACAGCCGCATCTCACAGCCTAACTTTCGCGTGATGCTGTGCACTTGGCGGATCTTTTCGCCGGTCAAATTAGCATCTGCGATAATGACTTCATCAATGCTGTAAACGCGAATTGTTTTGCTGAGTTTATCCAGTCCTCCATAGACCTTGACACCATGCACGCGCTTATTCCACTTGAGCCGGTTGTCATCTAATATCACAACCGGTGTGCCGAAAGACATGTTGCCACTCTGCAACCGGCTGATCAGAGACGAGCCCTTGTCGTCGGCACCGATAACCAAAATACGGCGGTGGGACCGGCGTGATTTCACTGAAAACCAATCTCTTAAGTAGCGCAAAAAACGGTAGGAAAGCCGCAGACCCAGCGCAAATAAAAAGAGGGTTAACCAAACAAAAATATATTGGATATAACGCAGCCGGTTTTGCAGCAGCAAGCCGATGGCCAAGTCAACCCCGGCAGCGACTACAGTTGTAAAACCGATCTGCAAGATTTCGCGTGTGCCGGTGTATTCCCAGAGGGTGTTATAAAGGCCTCCCAGCCAATAAACGACAATATTAACAAAGGTTAAAAGCAATGTAATCGGCATGCTTAAGGCTTTTACCCCTCCGGGAATACCACGCAAGGTAAAATTGACCAGCCAAAAGGCCAATAGCATAAAAAGGAAATCGAAGAGCAACAG
>CAMXYS010000096.1 GCA_947253135.1 uncultured Clostridia bacterium | reverse complement strand
GAATGGCGGTGTAGCCTGCGCAGCGGCTCAAATTTCGATGTTTCGGCCTTCGCCGGCCGCTATGGCGGGGGCGGTCACAAGCGGGCTGCCGGCATGACGATTAAACAGAGCAGGCTGACAGGCAGGGAGCTGGCCCGGCAGGTCCTGGCTGAAATGGAAACTGTCCTCGTCGGTGGGCCAAGCGCAGTGGACGAAGAAAGAGCCGGTGCTCTATGAAGCTGCCGGCCGGAGCTTTAGGCGGTATTCTGCTGGTGCATAAAGAGGCCGGCATGACCTCTTTTGATGTCGTGGCGCAGGTGCGGCGCTTGTGCGGGCTGCGCAAAGTTGGCCATATGGGCACCCTAGATCCCTTTGCCACCGGCTTGTTGCCCGTAGCAGTGGGGCGGTCAACCGGAATTATCCGCTACACTGAGGGTTATGACAAAGCCTACCGAGTGGTGATTGCCCTGGGTCAGGCCACTGATACCCAAGACCTGACCGGGACGCCTGTGCCCCGGGGGGGTGCGCCCTTGACAGCGGCAAAGATGGCTGCCTGGTTGGCGGATGATGCTGCTTTTTTGCGACAAAAAATAAAGGACTTGCAGGGTGACCGGCTCCAGGTGCCACCTATGTATTCAGCTGTTAAAATAAAGGGTGAACCGCTTTACAAATATGCTCGCCGGGGCGAGACTGTGGAGCGCCGGCCCAGACCGATCACGGTGTATCGGGCTGAGCTGGTCCGGGTCGCCCAAGTAGACGGGCCGGCGCCACTGCAGCTGACTGTCGACTTCCAGGTCTCTAAGGGCACTTATATTCGCACTTTGGCAAGTGACCTGGGCGAGGATTTGGGCTGCGGAGCCCACGCCGCCGCTTTGCTCAGAACGCAGTGCGGCCCCTACTTTTTGCAGGATAGCTCAAAGCTTACTGACTTGAAGGTGAAATGGGAGAGTCGGTCGACCGGTGGCGACAACGGTCGGAGCGACGGGCTCTTGTTATCTCCGGAAACTGCCGTTCAGCATTTTCCTATGTTAAAATTGAGTCTGTGTGAAGCGAGAGATTTGCTGCAGGGCAAGCGGTTAAAATTGGCTCGACAGCAGCCGGGCCCTCGCTTTAGAATCATCTCTGAACGAGGTTTTGTAGGTGTTGCCAAGGTTATAGAAGGCACTGAAAAGGACATGCTAATCGGGGCGGAAAGGATGTTTGCCAAGCTTGATGATTACACATTCTGAGGAAAAAACAAAAGCCGAAGCCGGTGGCTTTATCGCCGGGCGTTTGGAACCTGTTATTTGTGACATGCAAACTGAACCCAAGCCCTGTACCGGCTCTGGGCAGCAGCTGACCGGTGTAGCCTTAGGCTTTTTTGACGGTGTCCACTTAGGGCACAGAGAACTTTTACATAATTTGGTTTATCGGTCGACGGCTTTGGGCTTAAAGCCGCTTGTCTTTACCATGGATCGTTACCCTAAACCAACTCATCGGCCGGACGGGTCAGCCCTCTTTGACGGCTTGATTCAAACGACCGAAATGAAGATGGAGACAATGGCTCAGCTAGGTGTCGCACAAGTGATTGTGCAGACATTTAATGAAGCTTTTAAGAATCTTTCACCGGAAGCATTTTTGAATGAAATCTTGTATGACAAGTTGGGCGCCCGCCTGATAGTGGCCGGTCGGGATTATCGTTTCGGCCGCGGTGCCGCCGGCGATGTCGAGCAGATCAAAGAGTGGGCCGAGCAAAAAGGGGTGGAGTTTTTATTAGTCGACCCGGTGGAGCAGGATGGGGAGATCATTTCCAGCACCAATATTCGGCGGGCTATTAAAGCGGGCGAAATGATGAAGGCCTCGCGTTTGCTGGGCTCTGCCTATAAAATTCGCGGTGAGGTTGTCAAAGGCAATTCTCTGGGGCGAACGGTCGGCTTGCCGACCGCTAATATTCGGGTGCCGGATAATGCTTTGCTGCCCCCCTTCGGTGTGTATGCTACCCGCACCAAGGTAGGCCCTGTCACCTACCCCTCTCTGACAAACATCGGCACCCGGCCGACTGTTAACCATGACGAGACCGATATCTTGCTGGAGACGGTTATTTTAGATGAGGAAATCAATCTCTACGGCCAGACGATTGAAGTCAGCTTTTTAAATTTTGAACGTCCCGAACAAAAATTTAACAGCTTTTTGCTGCTGACTGCACAGATGCATGAGGATGCCAAAAACGTCAGACATTGGCATGATTCACATGAACAATTGTGGCAGGTCGGCGATTATTGCGGCATTGAAACCTGGTGTCTACCGGCCAAGCGCTTCCATAGCAATGCCATTCAAATTAATTTTAGCAATCCCAGAGACGAACGACTGAGTCCGCTTCATATTTTGTTGGCCAGAGTGCTGATGTCAAGTTCGGCTGCTTATCCGGACCGTAAAATTTTATCGCGGCATCTAGACAGTCTGTATGGTGCGACTTTGCGCCCCAAAATTCGCTACGAAAATGATTGGTTGAGAATTGTCTTTGCCGGTGAAGCCATCAACCGGACTTTGGGGGGGGCAGATCCTTTTAAAGGATTGGTTAAGACCTTGTGTGAGGCGCTCCTAAACCCCTTGCTGGATGAAGATGGTCACCTGGACGCCGCCACCGTGGAACGGGAAAAAAGAATGATGCTGGCCGAAGCAGAGTTGAGAGGGTCTAACCCTTCCTTTTATGCCATGCATCGGTTGGCCGAGGATTCAGCCCTCAAGCTTGCCGGCGAGACTGCTTCCGGGGACCTGGAGCAAATCAAAGCAGTGACTGCACAGGAGCTGACTCAGGTTTGGCGGGAGTGGCTGTTGACTTCACAGATTAAGGTCTACGTGGCGGGAACAGCCGACGGTGCTTTGTTGAAATACTTGCTCAATATTTGGCAGGACCTGCCCGGAGACGGGAGCAGACGGGTCCGTCAACTGCCGGGTGTAGCCCCGGCGCCCTTTATCCCCACCGCTCCGGTTAAGGAGGAAGAAATAGGCACGGTTTCGACTGCTGTTTTAGTTGTGGCTTACAGTGGGCTCTATCCCTACACTTCCTATCGGATTGCAGCGATGGATGTTTTAGCCTGTATGTTGGGGGGGGCGGAGCACGCCTTAATTAACAGTGACCTGCCGGACACGGACCTCCTCTTGTCCGATGTGCGACTGACGATCCACCGTTTTTATTCTGCCTTGACCATTCAAGCTAATGTGGCGGACAGCAAGACAGAGAAAGCGGCCAACTTCATTCAGGCTAAAATTGATGATCTGGCGGCCGGTCGCTACCGTCCCGACCTTTTTGGCAGTGCAGTCAAACTGGTCAGCAGTCGGATTCATAGGATTGGTGACAACCTGTCCGACCTGTTGAGCTTCCGCTGCAGCCACGCTGCCGGTGGTCGCGATCTGGATGTCTTGGATTCATTGAATTTGGTACACCAGGTGAAGGAAGATGAAGTTAGAGCCTTGGCCGGTGCCTTGCAGTTATGCGCCAGCTTTGCTTTGCTTCCTGCAGACGAGGACAGTGATCAAGCGACGGGGCAAGGTCGCGCTGTGGCATCTGACCGGACTGCTGTCGCAGAGGTCGGCCACCATGTGTCCACAACTGAGGCAGAGACCGTCACAAGAGCAGAGGAGAGGAAGTGATCGCCGATGATGAAGAGTGCTCATTTTATCAGGACGGAGAAAAAAGACAGCTTGTCCGGCCTCTCGATGTACAGTTACAAACACTCGTCCGGGCTATCTTTAACTTACCTGGACAAACCCGGTTTTATCGGAAAATTTGTGGCGATTGCTGTCCCCTACGGCTCGGTTGACACCCACTTTCTACCGGGGGTCAAGCCCCCCTTAAAAGCAGAAGGTGAAGTTGGTGTGACAACTGAAGCTATAGATAAAGCTGATCTTCCGGAAAGGGTGGCTGTCCAAGTGCCGGACGGAACGGCTTATATGCTCGAGAAAATGATCCACAGTCATTCCCTGGGGCAGCCCTACGAAAGCTTGGTGGCGACGCAACTGGCCGCCATGGGGGCTTTAACTGCCAGTTATACGACTTATGCGCATACCATGTACTCCTTTTCCTGTGTCGACCATGAGGTAGAGACTTTTGCTATCTTTTTAAAAAAGATTTTGCAACCGGATTTTAAGGCAGACTTGCTGGAGCGCATTAAACAATCTGTCAAACAGCATGTCGCCACTAAACACAGTGACCCGGCTTACCAGCTCTATGACCGGGCGATGAAAAACACTTACTTTAACCATGGCTGCGGGACGGATATATTTGGGACCGTAGCTGATATCGAAAAAATCTCGGTTGATCACTTGGCTACAGTACACCGGAATTTTTATCAGCCGGCGGCCCTTTCCATTGTTTTGTGTGGCGACTTCAGCAAGTCTTCGCTGGAGCATATTTTGGAACAATGCGCTCAATTCGCCGAGGGGGGGCGCCGGGAGTATGTCGGCCGGGTGTTGAGTCCTGAGGAGCCTAAGCAGGTGCGGCGCCTAAAGGATGAGATTGTGCGCCCGGGTGCAGTGCCCTCTTATTTTCTCACCTACAAGGACGGTTATGTCAGTAAACACAAAGAAAGCCGGGGAGTTAATCTTTTGATGCACCGGATGGGGGGCAACATTCTACTGGAGACCCTGATCGGTCCTTCGAGTGACTTGCATAATGAACTCTATGATAAGGGGGTCATCAATGATTCCTTTTACTATGAATATTTTCGGGAAAGAGATTTTTCCTATGTTCTGATTGGCGGTGACAGCAGTCGCCCGGCTTCAGCGGCAGAGACTGTAGCTGAAGAATTATACCGGACGGTTAGCAACCGGGCCTTTGATGCTGAATTGTTTGAAATTCAGAAGAAGGTTGCCCTGGGCCGTTTCACCCGCTCGATGGACAATTTAGAGACCGCCGGTTTGATGGCGGCCCGTTGCAGTTTAAATCGGGTTGATTTGCTCGACTACCTGGGCTCTTTCCGCCGCATTCAACTTGACAAAGCCCTCGAAGTAATGAGATTTATGATGGAGGAAGGGGCCTTGAGCAGCACAATCCTGTGGCCTGCTTGACCGGTCGCGCCTGAATCCCGCCTGTCGGTCGAACGAATGCCCCGGCGGCAAGGCCCGTCGCAATGAAAACTGAAAAAGAGGTACTATCCTATGAGTCATGACTTTTTGGTCAGCTTTCCCGGGTTAGGGATCCGGGATCTGTCGGTTAGCCGGGTGGCTTTCCGCCTGTTTGGTTTAGAAATTTATTGGTATGGCATCCTGATTGCCGCCGCCGTTGTTTTGTGCTTGTTTTTGGCCTTCAGAGAAGCTCCCCGTTTTGGTATCAGCAAGGACTATTTGGCAGATTCCGTTATCCTGGTAATGCCTTTGATGGTCGTGTGTGCCCGTTTATATTACGTGCTGTTTGAATGGCCCCGCTATCAAGGCAATTGGCGCTTGATACTGGATACCCGTGACGGTGGACTGGCCTTTTATGGCGGTTTGATCGGTGGTGTTCTGGCCCTTTTAATTGCGTCTCGTTGGCGGCGCATCCCTTTTTCGCGCCTGGTTGATTTTTTGGTTGTCTATGTGCCGCTGGGCCAGGCTATCGGCCGCTGGGGCAACTTCTTTAACCAAGAGGCCTTCGGAGCCAATACCGGTTTGCCTTGGGGGATGATCAGCAACGGCACGAGAGATTACTTGGTGCAGAGTCAGCTGCCGGGTGTCAATCCCTTGTCGCCGGTGCATCCGACCTTTTTATATGAGTTTTTAGCTAACCTTCTAATTTTCCTGATTTTACACCGGATTCGCAAGGAGTCGAAGCTGCCCTTCGAGACCTTAGCTTGGTATGTGATGACCTATGGCATTGTCCGCTTTTTTGTGGAGCGTATTCGCACAGATGCGCTTTTTATTCCGGGAACTGAAATCCGTATTTCCCTGCTGTTGTCAGTGCTGATGGCTGTTGGCGGAGGCCTCTATATCGCCTATATTCGCCGGCGCGATCGACTACAAGGAAATGAAGCGGAAACCGAAGTAGCAGCTCCGGCTCTGTCTCTTATACACATCTCCGAGCCCACGAGACGTCCTGGATAATCTCG
>CAMXYS010000095.1 GCA_947253135.1 uncultured Clostridia bacterium | reverse complement strand
GCTCGGAAGATGTGTATAAGAGACAGCCGCTGCTGCAGTCGTCCAAAATTAGAACTTGCGGCTGTCCGACCAAGGCCGAGGCAATGGCCAGGCGCTGCCTTTGACCACCGGAAAAATTGACCCCGCCTCTTTCGACCCGGCGGTCCAATCCGGCCGCATCCTCCCTCACAAAACGGTCAGCTTGGGCTATCTTTAAACTTTTCCACAGCTCTTCATCTGACCAATCATCTCCCTCTGCCCCCAGCAGCAAGTTGCTGCGAACAGTGCCGCTAAACAAGCCGGCTTTTTGAAAAACCAAGCGAATAAAACGGTGGCCCAGTTTTTCTTGCAAGTCGGCTACCCGGGTGCGCCCGCCGGCCCGGTCAAGCAGTTCCAGCCGCCCTGAAGTCGGTTCAACGAAACCGGCTAGGAGCAGGGCTAAAGTGGACTTGCCGGAGCCCGTTCCCCCGATAATACCCAAGCTCTCGCCGTCCTCAAGCTCTAGGCTAAGGTCTGCTACCGCCGGCTCCGGGCTGCCCGGATAGGCGTAAGACACATCCTTAAACACCAGCTTCCAACCGCCTTTAAAAAGAGGGTCGGCAAAGGCGGCCGCCCGCCTGTTTCTCTGCCCCTCGACTTCGGCTTGGCTGCGGTAAGAAAAGTAGCCGGCCATAGGCCCCCGCCGGTTGACGGGGCCCTGCTCTTTAGCCGCCCCCTGCCGCCGGGTGGGCGTGACGACCGCTGCCGGCAAATCAGCTGCATAGTTACTTTGAAGGGGGGATTCAACCGGTAAGCGTAAAAGCTCACCCACCCGGTCAGCTGCAGTAAAGGCTGCCGAAAAAGTCAACATTAAGTTGGCCACCACAATCATAGCCAAGACAATTTGGCCGAAATAGTTAATTAAGGCGATCAGCTCACCACGGCTTAATGACCCGGTCGCCATTTCGCCGCCTCCCAAGTATAAAAGCGCCATAATGCCCATATTGAAGATTAAAACAGAAAGGGGATTGACGGCAGCTGCCACTTTGCCGGCGCGAACCACCGTTTTTTCCCAATCTTTATTTTTCTCAGCAAACAGGTCCTGCTCTCTTTTTTCTTTGTCAAAGGCCCTGATCACCCGGACGCCGGAGAGGTTATCTTGAATTAAGAGGGCCAACTTATCTAAGCCCTTTTGAGCCAGTTTATGGACCTTGACGGTTTGGCGCATAACCAGCACTAGAACAAGGGCGGCCAAGGGAATGCAGGCCAGCAAAATCAGAGCCAGCCTGGCATTGACCCGCAAGGCCATAATCAGGCCGCCCAGACACAGAAAAGGAGCCCGTGTCAGCAGGCGAATCGCCATGGCCACACCGACCTGCATCCGGTTGCTGTCGACCGTCAAACGATTTAACAGGCTGCCCGAACCAAAGCGGTCCGCCTGCTCCGGTGTCAGCTCCATTAAACGGCGGAAGAGCCCGTTGCGCAAGGCTGTGCCGAAACCCTGCGAGGCCCGGGAGGCCATGTACTGACAGCTGAAGGAAAATAAAAGACCCGCTACGACCAAGCCCAGCATTAAAGCGGTTGAACGATAAACAGCGGCCGGGGCCATACCGTTCGCTCCTCGGTCGATCAGGTCAGCCATAATCAGTGGTAAAAAGAGTTCTATTATGGCCTCTATCAGCTTACAAATCGGACCTAATATCAGCTGTTTGCGGATGGGGCGAAAAAAGGGCCCGTAAATTTTTAGACGCTTAAGCACAATCAATTCCCCTCCACAATAAAGTTTGAACGGTTGCAATTGTACATATTATCATAAGATGCCGAGCTGCTACCTTTACTTTTTTAACATAAATGGCTCTATTTCTTGACAGGACAAGCCTTCGTGTTAAACTCATGGTAAGTAGTGTTGCCGCTAAAACATTTGCAAGTATTATTTTGGAGGTCCCAATGAAGCTTTATAATGTAAACGTTGAAGAATTTGCTAAGATGATCCAGCAATGCAAGGGTAAGGTCGTCTTGATCACGGAAGACGGCGACCGTTTGGTTACCAACAGCATGCTGTCCGCCTTAGTCGGTTTCGCCCCCTTCTTAAAGGTTGCCGAGGCTAAGGAAATCAACATTGAATGTGAATATCCTGAAGATCGCGAGCGGGTCATCAACTTTATGATGAACTACTCTGCTCAATAAGTTGAACAAACTCAATCGCTGGCCGGCCGGTTTTGGCCGGAGAGAAAAATCGCCTCAAAAGGGCGATTTTTATTTTTATGTTTTTATTTTACAGGACCCGGCTATTTTATTTAACAGGTCCCGGCTGTTAATGGGATCCGGCTATTAACAAGACCCGTCTGCCAATCAGACGGGTCTTGTTTCCGGCTACACAAGGCCGGTGTTATTATTGTTTTCTATTGAAGTCCGCTATTAAAGGCCGGCATTAAAGACCGGTGTGCTTTTTGATGTACTCGCGGGCCTTGACGGCATATTCGAAGGGGTTGGCCTTGGCCGGGTCTTGCTCAGCCTCTACCACGATCCAGCCCTCATAGTTATTTTCAGCCAGAATGTCAAAGATCGGGGCAAAGTCGACATCGCCGTCGCCGGGAACTGTAAAGGTACCGGCAAAAACAGCCTCCAAGAAGCTCTTATCCTGGTCAATTACTTCCTGTCTGACCTTCATCCGGACATCCTTCAGATGGACGTGGCGGACCCGGCTGATATATTTCTTTAACATAGCCGGAGCATCTTCGCCCGAGAAGGTAAAGTGGCCGGAGTCGTACAACAGGCCAACGTAGTTGGGGTCAGTCATCTCCAGGAAGCGCTCGGTTTCTTCATCTGTTTGTACACCCGTGCCCATGTGGTGGTGGTAGGTAAACTGGATATCATAATCTTCTTTGGCAATGCGGCCCAGCTCGTTACAGGTATCCGTGACCACCTTCCATTGCTCCTCTGTGTAAACCGGCTTTTCTTTAAAAATCGGCAGCGGCTTGCCTTGGATAGAGTTGCCCTGTTCAGAAGCACCGATGACATGGGCACCCATAGCCTGTAAGAATTCACACTGAGCCCGGAGAGCCTTGATGTTTTCTTCTAAAGACTGGGTTGTAGCAAACATAGAGAACCACTGGTTGCAGATCTGCAGGCCACGGATGTCCAGCATAGGCTTCAGGACCGCCGGGTCCTTGGGGTACTTGCCGCCGACCTCTGAACCGGTAAAACCGGCCAAAGCCATTTCGCTGACACATTGCTGAAAGGTATTTTCAGCACCTAATTCCGGCAGGTCATCATTAGTCCAACCAATCGGCGCAATAGCCAAATGGACACGCTCAGGATTTAACATATTAGCCTCCTAATAAGTAAGTAAAAGCAGAATGCGGAAGCGACTGCCCGCCGGCCGATTGACCAGGCAGGAGTCGCTAAAAACCACATTTTAAATGCTCAATAGCTGTTATTAATACACACGTGACTCTGCGACATACTTGTCCAACACCTTGCGTGCTTCACGGACGTCCGGATTGTTGGACACTTCCGCCACGCCAACGCGCCAGAAGGACTCGTAACCGTCGGTCATGGTCTTAGGCACAACCTTGACGTCAAAGACACAAGGACCGGTCTGGTTCTCTCTAGCATCCTGCAGAGCTGCCCTCAGTTCCTCCACCGTGGTGCAGGTATAGCCCTTGCAGCCCAAAGACTCACCGTTTTTGGCAAAGTCAACCATTATACGGTCGCCTTGCAGGTCCTGGTCATCTTTGTTTTTGCGGCTCAAGAAGACGGTGCCGTAGCTGTTGCCGCCGTGAGAATTCTGCAAGCTCTCGATACAGCCCCAGCCCTGGTTGTCCAGAACCATAATATTGACCTTGGCATGCTCTTGAACCATGGTGTGAATTTCCGCATTCAACATCAGATAGCCGCCGTCACCGACCATGGCATAGACCTCATCGTCTTCTTCCACGGCAAGTTTCACGCCTAGAGCGGCATTCAGGTCATATCCCATATTAGAGAAGCCGTACTCGACATGGTAGGTGCCGGGTTTGCCCGGTCTCCACATGCGCTGTAAATCACCCGGTAAGGAACCGGCAGCACAGACGACAACGTCGTTTTCACGGGCAAAGGCATTAATTTCTGCGACAGCACGGCGTTGGCTCAAACCTTCTGCATGTTCTTCAGTGTGGAAACCGTCCACGATAGCATCCCATTCGGCCTTGGCCTCAGCCACCTCTGCCCCGTAGGGAGCCTTCCAGTCGCCCAGGGCTTTACTGATCTGCTGCAGCCCCTCGCGAGCATCGCCGATGATGCCTTCAGCGTCCATCTTATAGGCATCAAAAGCCGCAATGTTCAGGGTCAGGAAAGAAACATCGGGATTTTGGTAGAGCCACTTGGAAGAAGTGGTAAAGTCGGAGAAACGGGTGCCTACGCCAAAGACGACATCGGCCTCGCGGGCAATGATATTAGCTGCCTTGGTACCGGTCACGCCGACACCTCCCAAGTTCTGGGGGTGCTTCCAGTCGATGGTGCCCTTACCGGCTTGTGTCTCACCGAAAGGAATATTGTGTTTTTCTGCAAACTCGCGGAAGGCATCGCCGGCTTCTGAATAGACGACACCGCCGCCACAAATCATAAAGGGTTTCTTGGAGGCTTTGATGATTTCGACAGCCCGGGCCACTTGAGCCTCGGTTAGGCTGCGGCGGTCGTTGTGCCAGACCCGTTTACGGAAGAAGTATTCAGGATAGTCATAGGCCTCGGCCTCCACGTCCTGGGGAATGGCCAAGCAAACTGCACCCGTGTCTTCGGGATCCGTCAAAACGCGCATGGCGTTGATAGCTGCTGTCATCAGTTGCTCCGGCCGGTTAATTCGGTCGAAATAGTGGGTGACAGCCTTAAAGGCATCGTTGACGGTCGTGCCGACACTGGAAAAAATTTCTGCCTGCTGCAGAACGGGATCCGGCTGGCGGCAAGCAAAGGTGTCGCCCGGCAAAACCAGCAGGGGAATGCGGTTCGCTGTAGCACAGCCACAGGCCGTCACCATGTTCAAGGCACCGGGGCCGACTGAGCTAAGGCAAGGAATGATCTCCTTCCGCTTTTTCTGCTTGGAGTAACCCATCGCGGCCAAAGCCATGCTCTGCTCATTTTTACCTTGGTAGAAGGTCAGGTTGTGGTCGTCATTTTCGAGCGACTCACCGACACCGGTTACGCAGCCATGGCCGAAAATACCGAACATGCCTTTGACAAATTTATTTTCGACACCGTCCATTTCAAAGTACTGGTTGTCCAAAAACTTGACTAAGGCCTGGGCCATGGTCAGCCGAATTGTTTTTGCCATTCTATTACCTCTTTCCATTTAGTTTTCCATTCCATTTGGATTACTTGCATGAATTAATGCTTCTATTTAAAGATTTTACCGCACACATCAACCAAACACTTGCCTTTTTTTGCCTACTTAAACCAAGGGGCTTCAAAAGGACAGGTGTTTTTTTGGAAACGGGCGGCAAACAGCGACAACCGGCTTAAACTGATCCACCGGTTGTCACTATTTGGTTACAGTTTAATCAGATTTCGACTTTGACGGGCTTGCCGGTCTTTAAAGACTCGGTCGCCGCATAAGCAATCTGAACAGCCCGGTAGCCGTCAACAGCGGTGACAGGTGCCGGTTTTTGTTCGCGGACGGCGGTAATAAAGTCGGTAAATTGGTCGACGAAGGCGCCGGTGTAACGGTCTAAGAAGAAGTAAGGAATCTTATCCGTGGTGGGGCGGTCTTCCGTATATACTTCAACAGCGGAAGGCTTATCATTTTCGGCCTTTGCCATACCTTTAGAGCCGAAAACTTCTACCCTTTGGTCATAGCCGTAAACAGCTTGACGGCTGTTATCGATGGAACCGATGGCACCGTTGGCAAACTTCAAGGTGACAATGGCCGTGTCGACATCGCCCGCCTCGCCGATAGCCGGGTCAACCAGGACAGCACCATTGGCGTAAACTTCCACCACTTCACTGCCTGACAGGAAACGAACCATATCAAAGTCGTGGATCATCATGTCGAAGAAGATGCCGCCGGAGACCTTGACGTAGTCAATTGAAGGGGGGGCCGGGTCACGGGAAGTGACGCGCACAATTTGAGGGTCGCCGATCGAGCCGTTGTCGACCATTTCGCG
>CAMXYS010000094.1 GCA_947253135.1 uncultured Clostridia bacterium | reverse complement strand
TCTGTCAACTCCGCAGTGCAGCGGTCCAGGATGATATCCGGTGCCCCCTTCGTCAGCGACAAATCCCGATCCGGTTCGATGCCGGCATGAAAAACCGTCATCATCTTGCGGTCCGAGTCAAAAGGCAGTTCATTTTGCTTAGGATATGCTGCCTGTAGGGCAGCGCGATCCACCCCGGCCTTGGCTGCAGCAGTCAACATGGCAGCTTCCGTCGGATCACCTAAAATGCTGTACACACCCGCTGCATCCGCTCGCAACACAGCGTCATTGCAAAGGCTCCCAATCAAGAGAACACGCTCGGTCACGGCGTCGACAGCCGCCATCTTTTCACCATTAAACAAAATATCACCGGCCGGTGCATAGCCAACCCCGGTCAAGTCATAAATCCGGTCGCCGGCAGCAATCGATGTGACTGTCATTTCATTTTGTGTCAAAGTGCCTGTCTTGTCTGAACAAATAACATCTACACTGCCTAAGGTTTCCACCGCCAGGAGGCGTTTGACAATCGCATTGCGCTCGGCCATGCGCTTCATCCCCTGAGACAAGACGATGGTCACCACCACTGTTAAGCCCTCAGGAATAGCTGCTACAGCCAGGCTGACGGCTGTCATGAACATATCAAGTACTTCACCGCCGCGGGCGACACCGACAATAAAAACAATGGCGCAGACGGCTAGGCAAATGACGCCTAGGATTTTACCCAGCTGATTAAGGCTAATTTGCAAGGGAGAAGACTCTTCTTTAATTTCCTTTAAATGGTCGGCAATCCGGCCGATTTCAGTATTTTCCGCTGTCCCTGTAACCAGACCGACACCACGTCCATAAGTGACAGAGGTGCCACTAAAAAGCATGTTGGCCCGGTCACCTAAGGGTGTGTCAGCCGCCGCTTCGAAAGCCTGGTCTTTTTCAACCGGAACTGATTCGCCCGTCAAGGAGGCCTCTTCCGCCTGCAAGTTAACACTTTCTACTAAGCGCATATCCGCCGGCACGACATTGCCGGCTTCGAGTAAAACAATGTCGCCCGGAACTAATTCTTCCGAGTCAACTTCCAACTGACGCCCATCTCGTAAAACACGCGTCTTTATACTGCTTAACTTCTGTAGGGCGGCGACAGCTTTTTCAGCCTGCCCTTCCTGAAAGACACCCAGGACAGCGTTGATAATGACGATTGCAATAATGGCGGCCGCCTCTAGCCAACTGCCCAAAAAAGCTGAAACAATACTGGCGACAATCAAAATTAAGACCATAAAGTCCTTAAATTGATTGATGAATTTAATGATCCATGGCTCTGACTTTTCTTCAGCCAACCGGTTGAGTCCATACTGTGCCCGACGGGCTTCAACCTCTGCCGTCGACAAGCCCCGGTTCGGAGAAACCGCAAGTTGTTCCAACAAATCTGCTTTGTCCACTGTAAAGGCTGTGTCCGGGGAGACCGGAAATTTTTCATGCCCCATGTTTAGTTCTACCTCCATGCGTTTTAGATACCCTTTAAAATAGCTCATGGTCTCACTATTCCGTGTCAATGCCAGAATGTTTCGGGTTGTTGACATTGACTCCGCATGGCGGCAGTTACTCCCCACAAGTGGTTTCAGTATAATCTGCCGATTGTGAAAAATCAAAAAGTGAAGGGCCATGCTACAATGTATGTTGGTTATTTGACTAATCTATCTACTTATCCTAACCAGCGATTTATAGCAACTGAAAGGACATGCGTGATGCCGGCTAAATTAAATCTTTGGTACACCAAGCGCAGAAATATTATTAACCTAACCAAGTATATCCTTCTGGCTATTATTCTCCTCTACTTGGCCTGGCTGATTGATTTTCGTCTCCCCAACATTAAACGGATGATCCCATCAACATTGCTGTTGGATGCCGATATCTCAGAAACCTTTCTAGCCAACTTGTCCGGTGTCTTTCTCAGTATTACGACCTTCTCTTTTACCACAATTCTGACGGTCTTAAATATCTACAATTCCAACTACTCGTCACGACTGCTACAAAATTTTATCGATAAACCAATTGTTTTAAATGTACTTGGCACCTTTATCGGCGGTTTTTTCTACAGCCTATTCAGCTTATTTATGATCCGACAAACCGTCTTTGACCACAAGATTGTCACGGGTTCATTCGGCATTCTTTATGCCTTGTTCAGCATGTTTAACTTTATCCGTTTTGTCCAGGAAGTGATACGCGACCTCAAGTCGACTAATATTGTAGAGGACGGTTACCGCAAGGCCCGCAAATTAGTGGAGGAAGAACTCGAAAGACGCGAACAATCCCGCCCTTTAACCGGTGAGGCAATTGGCTTTGAACAAAAAATCTATGCTCATAACACGGGCTATCTACACAGCTTCGATTGTAAGCGAATCCTTCGCCTGCTGGCTGACTCGCCGGGGGAATTGCTGATCCAGGCCCACATCGGCACCTATATTGTGGAGGGACAGTACATTGCTCTTTTAAGGGTTCCGCCGAACAGCAATTTAAATAAAGATGAAACCGCTGATCTTTGTGGCGAAATTTCTGACTGCTTCTTTTTTGACGTGGAACAAAATGACTTACAGGACTACCGCGGCGCCATGGAAAACTTAATTGAAATTGGCATCCGGGTCCTCAGCTCAGGCATCAACGACCCCGGCACGGCTATCCAGAGCATCCGTAAACTCTGCCAGTTGTTAGGCCGACTCTTTAGCACTGATTCACCGGTTGCCCTTTTGGCCCAAACTAACCAGGTTGAAATTCTCTATAGCAATTACAGTCCTGAGGAAGAACTCTACTTGACCTTTGATCAAATCATCCATTACGCCGCTCCTACACCAAGAGTCATGGCCGCTATCTTAGAAGGTCTGCAAGTGACAGACTTGATGGCCGGCCGGGCAGGAAGCCTGGCCACCCGTGCCTTTTTTGATGAAGTATATGAACTGGCCAGCGAGCAGACTAGCCGACCGTCCGACCTCAAGCGCTTGGAGTACATCAAAAATTGTTTTTATCACGATCACAATTTTGCTGATAAAGAAGCCATGCAAGATGCCTAATATCAAACGCAAAAACTCCTTTACTTCTATGTCAGATAAGGGGGATATTTTAAAGCCCGTGGGTTATGATCCACGGGCTTTTTATTTCTTTTTCCGAAGTGAAATTATGAGAAGGGATAAAACTCGTGATACAACGTTTGTACAGCATAGTTAGCATATTGGTTTTTGACCCCGAACATAACACTGATCTCGGAGGCACCTTGGATGATAAATTCCAAGTTGATGCCGGCGTGACTGAGGGCACTACAGGCTCGGCTGGTAACACCAACTGTTTGGTTCATAGCCGCACCTACAATCATAACAATAGAAACGCCTCGCTCCGTATAGGCGTGATCAATATGCAATTCCTCACGCAGGCGACGCACCACCAGCTGCTCTTTGTCCGGCGGAAAGACCTCCTCACGCATAATAATGGACAAGGAATCGATACCGGACGGCATGTGGTCAAAGGGAATATTTAAATCGGCTAAGATTTGCAAAATTTTCAAAGCGAAGCCGACCTCTCCATTCATTAAGTACTTGCTGATATGTAAAATAACAAAGCCTTTTTTACCTGCAATCCCAGTCAAAATACCATCAAAATCCATGCGTTCAGAGACGATCATTGTACCCGCTGCTGACGGATTGTTGGTATTGCGAATATTGACCGGAATATTGCGTCGAAAAGCCGGTTCTAAGGCTTCTTCATGCAAGACAGTAAAACCGGCATAGGCCAGCTCTCGCATCTCATCATATGTGATTTCCTTAATGGCATGAGGTTGGCGCACAAGGGCTGGATTGACAGCATAAACATTGTCTACATCGGTCCAATTCTCATAAATGGAGGCTCGCATAGCTGCCGTGACGATTGCTCCCGTGATATCGGATCCACCACGCGAAAAAGTCAACACCTCGCCATCCTTGCTGTAGCCGAAAAAGCCTGGGAAAACCAGGATCTCACGATATTTTTTAAGCTGGTAAACATTGTCGTAAGTTTCATCTAAAACTTTGGTTCTGCCGTTTTCCGTCGTTAAAAAGAAGCCGGCTTTATAAAGGTCAACATAAAGGGCCGGTCGATCAATAGAATTAAGGTAGGCAGCCACAAGGCGGGCGCAGTTGTTTTCTCCTGCCGCCTTGATTACATCCATAAAAAGTGTGCGGTCACCGGTGTAAGAAGCGACACAAGACTGCAAATTAGCAGTGATATCTTCTAGCACCGTGTGGGCTAAAGAGAGCTCTTTAACAATGCCCGCAAAACGCTCTACAACCTTATCCAGTTCCGATTGCCCGTCATAACCTGAAATAACAGCATTGCCCAAAGCGATTAAAAGGTCGGTCACTTTGGTGTCTTCACTGTAGCGCTTGCCTGGGGCAGAGACAATAACAGCTCGACGGGTCGGATCGGCCAGCACAATATCACAAACTTTTTTAATTTGAGCGGCATCTGCCAGCGATGATCCACCAAATTTACATACTTTCATCCATCTTCTCCTTGAATCAAAACGTCTAACCATTATAAAAGAAGCATAAATGATAGACAAGGCAAAACGCCATCGATACAGCCTCAAGACCCTTAAAAACAGTGTTTTGAGGAAAAAATAGCTATTCCTTAACACTCATTTGCCTATAACCTATTAAGTGAGCTAAGCTGTCCCGAGAAGATTCGTGAAAATAACGACCGTCACAGCAACGGAGAAAGCGAGTGCAGTAGGTTGATTAAATACTTTTGGCAAAACAGCTGGCGACCGGACTTTTATTTGTCAACTTTTGATGAAGTACCTCTAGTCGATTTTTACCGGGCCGGATTTCGCCTGGTTCTCCTGGACATTGACAACACCTTGATGGTGCATGGACAAAGCGGCGGCAATGATCAAGCTAAAGAGAAATTACAGCAGGTCCGACGGGCAGGATTGCAGCCGATTCTGCTGTCGAATGCCAAAAGAGCCAGAGCTGCCGGCGTAGCCAAAGATCTTGACTGTCCCGTAATCGGCATGGCCATGAAGCCCTCCCCCAAAGGAATTTACGAGGCTCTGGAGCAGACAGGTGTAAAAAAAGATGAAACGCTTTTAATTGGCGATCAAATATTTACAGATGTGTGGGCCGGACGCCGGGCGGGTATCAAAACAATTCTCGTCAAGCCGATTAGCCTGGAACATGAACCGCTGCAGATTAGATTGAAACGCAAGGCTGAAAATTATTTATTGCGAAAATTTAAGGTTCAAGCAAGTGACAAGTTGGCGGAGCTTTAATCACCTGACCACGATAATAACTTTGGGAAAGGGGCTTGTTTTTGAAAAAGAAGCCTGCTATAATAACTTTCGCTGCTTAAACAGCATGCAAAATATGCGCCCGTAGCTCAACTGGATAGAGCGTCTGACTACGGATCAGAAGGTTGTGGATTCGATCTCTGCCGGGCGCGGACTGTAAAAGCCTTGAAACCAAGTCGTTTCAGGGCTTTTAGCTTTTTTATAGGGTAAGTTTTAGTTCATGTTTATAAGCTAAAACAAGCTAAAAAAGCCCTGTTTAAACTTCATAATGGACAGATACTGGACAGAAAAAGGCCCGCCTGACCGCTCAAACAGGGGTTTTTTGCCTATGTCTTTTTAAAAAAAGTTTCTAAAAAAAGTGTTTATCATAGGCAATTGCCTATGATACTACATGGACAGTTAGAGAGGAGGTGAGAAGATGGTAGAAGTAATAACGCTGGTACTAGTAGCAGTCCAGACCGTAATTGGAACTTTAAGCTACATAGACCAGCGCAAGAACCACAGGTAAATAAACCGTGGTAGGAGGGAAACCTCCTACCACCATCATAACAAATATGGAGGTATTATCAATGAAAACCGCAATCCTAATACTGGTAGCACTAAACTTAGCTCTTACCATTTTAAATTTCATAGAGCGGAGAAAAAACAATGACTGAACAGCCTAAAAAGAGAAAAACCGTATACAACCCGGAAGCTGACAAGCGTTGGCGAGAGAAAAACCCGGACCGGGCCCGCTACCTGACTGATCGCACATCTGCCAGACGTTTTATCAAAAAGCGGTCAAAGATTGAAGACTTGGACGAGCTGGAAGCCCTAATTGCTGACCGCCGCAAAGAACTAGAG
>CAMXYS010000093.1 GCA_947253135.1 uncultured Clostridia bacterium | reverse complement strand
CGTCTCGTGGGCTCGGAGATGTGTATAAGAGACAGGCTTAATAATCAGATATTAAGTCCAAATTGCACCCTTTCATGTTTCCGCTTATGCCCTAAAACCTTGTCATAGCAACGATTTCAAGACACAAAAAAAGGACGACCCCGGATTGTATCCGTTTTGTCGTCCTTTTATGGCATCCTACAACAAAACGAATACAATCCACTCGGAAATATCGCTTGGGTGCAATTTTGAACCTTCTTGAACTTTAGTGTTTCTCTCTTTAACGCTGGTTGCTCCTCACCGCCTTTGATGGCATTGTGAAATTCTTTTTTTATGACATCCAAACTGGCCACTCAACACTCCGGCAAAATGCCTTTGATATGTTCCCGCCTAACGATTTTCGCAGGTCAGGCAAGACCTTGGCACTGATGGGTATGTGCCCGAAAAACCTTGCTTTAAGCCATTCTTTCACACTTTACTTCTCAATCCTGGACATCAAGATTACCGTCTCCACATGGCTAAAAAATATAAAACAGATACAGCGGATAATAATATTTCTACGGAAACAATCTAGTATTGTGCGCAGAATAATGCTTAGAAAGATTTTTTATTACAAAAAGATGCTACATGGTCAAGAGCCAAGAATGATTTTTCATATGGACTGTTTATAAAGCCATGAATCATTCCTTCCATTATGTGATATTCCACTTGAACTCCAAATTCGCTTAATTTTTGTGCATAAATTACTCCTTGATCCAAAAGCGGATCACATTCAGCTGAAATAAAACAAGCCGGAGGAAGGCCGCTGAGATTCTTTTCAAGAATTGGTGAGGCCAATGGGTCTGATTTATCCTCATTGTTGTCAAAATAATTATTCAATACCGAATAGTCGTCCATTTCGCGGAAATCATAAAATTCCAAGAACAACTTCCCCGGCCAAAACATGATTTTCTAAAATACCTGAATACTTTTCACAACTATCGCACTACCGGACATACCAAACAAGCTGACCTAAATTATCCCAATTATGCACTTTAATGGACCAATTATGAGCGGCTTTCTTCATCTCGCATAAAATGCTTCTATCATAGGACGTAAAAAGAGGAACTGTCCTCAAGATTTATTTCAAAATGGAGGTTTTTAGATGGGAAAATATGCATTTGTAGGTGGAACACTTATTGATGGTACTGGCGCCGCACCTATAAAGGACAGTTTAGTACTGGTAGATGACAAGAAAATCACCTATGCCGGTAAAAAGACTGAGATTCCTGAAGGCTTTGAGGTACGTGATATTAGCGGTAGGACCATAATGCCCGGACTTATTGATACACACCTGCACTTCTCTGGTAACTTGACCGATGATGACAATGATTGGGTTATCGAAACAGTCGCGCAGAAGCAAGCTGTAGCGGTTAAGCAAGCTTATGATTGCCTAACCAATGGTTTAACCACAGTTTGTGAAATTGGCAGAAACGGTATCGCCATTCGTGACGTTGTCAATATGGGAATTATGAAAGGTCCTCGTATTTTCGCTACCGGTTTAGGTTTCTGCCGTGTTGCAGGTCATGGGGACAGCCATAAGCTTCCTCTCCAAATTTCTAAAGATTCGCACCCTTGGGGCGACCAAGTAGACGGACCTTGGGATCTGCGCAAAGCGGTACGTAGAAGACTACGTGAAAACCCGGATGCCATCAAGATTTGGGCTACCGGTGGCGGTATATGGCACTGGGATTCCGGCCGTGACCAACATTATTCTTATGAAGAAATTAAGGCTGTTTGTGATGAAGCCGCTATGGTTCATATCCCTGTATGGTCTCACTCTTATAACAGTGTTTTTGCCGCTTACGACAGCGTTCGTTGCGGAGCGAAACAGTTAATTCACGGCTTTGAGCTGGATGAGAAGACCATGGACCTCATGGTTGAGAAGGGCACATTCTTCACCCCGACTATCGGTTTCTTACCTACTTGGTATGCAACCTATCCGCCTACATACACACCTGAACTGGACAAGTACGAAGGTGACACCGTCGTAGAGAAAGAACTCCAGAGGACCTACGCCAACCTGCGTAAGGCTAATGAGATGGGTGTAACCCTTACAATCGGTTCTGACTCCTTCTCATTTGTAACTCCTTATGGCTGGGTTACCATTGATGAAATGTACGACTTCGTTGAGAAAGCCGGTATCTCAATCCTCGATACCATTAAGGCTGCAACCCTCAACGGTGCTAAGATGGTTTATCATGAAGACGAATTCGGTTCACTGGAAGAAGGCAAACTTGCTGACCTTCTTGTTGTTAAAGGTGATGTTGCCAATAACATTCGTGACCTCACGCCTGACAATATGGAAGTTATCATGAAGGAAGGCGACATCGTCATCAGAGGTGCTCTGTAATAGAAAGCGCTCAATCTGAGTAGTTTTGTAAGAGCTTGCGAAACCCCCGCTCGGTAAATGGGCTTACCCCCAAGAGCGGAGGTTTTTTGATATCTTAAGGATCCAATGATTCCGGTAATGAGTACAATCGCGGGTATTAAGACACTGACGGCTGTAAGCGTCATTCAGGTAAGTGCCAACTCATATAGCTTGAACAAGGGCCCGCCAAACGTCTCCAGCAGATTTCCCTCAATATCCCATAAGTGCAGCGGCAATGGGATAACCTATCAAAACACTCACCAAAACAGAGACTATCATAGCTATGCCGCCATACAGAAACATTTGCTTCGTATTCGTCTATCCCGACCCTATCGCCAGCGCGACATTAGGGTGAGCAGGCGGTGTCATGAAAGCAAAGGCCCCGATCATTCCGGTAATGGATGCAATCGCGGGTGTGCTGATTTCCTCCTGTGACGCCATACATATTGGAAGCGCTACGACACACACCACAGTTATAGTAACCATATTAGATGAGAGATTTGTCTGAATTGCCGCCCATAAAGTGAATATAAGCACCGGCAAAATAGGCGAGAGACTGTTAAGAGAAGGTGTAATAGAAGCGCTCAGCCATTTGATCAGCCCCATTTCTTCATTTGTCATCGCCGTACCGAGAGCAAGAGTCGAAGCAGTCATTATAAGCGCGCCCCATGAGATGCCCTTTGCCATAGTCTCTTTGAACGAAAGAAGAGGCTTTCCGCAGTCCGTCAAAACATACATGGCACAGGCTCCTAAAAGCGGCGGAACGGCCATTCCAAAAGAATTTATATAGTCGGCTGCGTCTTTCCAGAAGAATACCAGAAATCCCGGAAGCAGCCACAGAAGAACCACTATCCCAAAGATCAAAAGTATAATTTTTTCTTTTCTGTCCATTGGCGGTACTTTTTCTCCGATATCAAAATCCCTATTTTTATTCAGCACACTGGTATCGGGCCTCATGAGAAATTTGAATATCAAAAGCATAAATACGAAAACAATGAGTCCTACGCATACACCGAAAATTATGTAGTCAATATACGGAATTGCCTTTCCTGCGGCCGCTTCGTAAAAGCCCATTGCCATTATTGAAAAAACATGAGCGATCGGCGTCATGCCTGAAGAAATAGCTATAGAGATTGTCATTCCAATCATGAGCATATTGGAAAACTTATCTTCAGGCTTAAGATGCAGGACATCATAAACTTCCTTAATAATAGGAAGATAAATCACAAAAAGCACACTGGGGGACATAAAGGATCCCAGAACTAGTGTTGATGAAAAAAAGAAAATAGCGAAAGACCTGGGTCCTTTTTTGGCAATATGGCTGTTAATAAATGCAAGGGCGACTCTCCTCACAAAATGTGTCCCTGAAAGCGCATATGTACACATAAAAGTGAATAGCAGGAAGGCAAAGGTCTGTCCGCCGAACGACACGGCGAGCATATCTTTGAATTTCAATTCAGGAACGAAAGCGAGAGCGGCGAGGCAAAGCAGACTTGGCCAGTCAATTGCTTCTCTGATCCAAAGTATTAGGGTTCCGGCAAATATTCCCAGTATCTGCATGGCGGACACGGACAAACCTTCAGGCGCTGGAATAAATCTTCCGCCTGCGATAAAAATCAAAGCAATGCAAATGGTAACTGTTCTTGCAAGATTTCTACTTTTGTCAGCTTTCGCGGCCACCTGTAACTTGCTCATCGTGATGTATCATTCTGAAACGATTTGCACACCTTTCGAACAGCCTATGCGGTCTGCTCCGGCAGCTATCATTTCGTTGAAGTCAGAAAGCGTTCTTATGCCGTCTGCGGCTTTGATCTTAGCTCTTTCCTTTGCATCCATAATTTCTCCTTTGCGCTTATTGTATACTGGCTGGTATTATGCATGGCTTATTAATAATTTTGTTGACTGTTATTAATAGAGTATAGATATTCCTAAGTTTTTTCACAATTCTATATGATTTTTTCTACAGTACTGTAGGATTTTCGGTATAGAACTGAAATGAATAGTCTTGTCAGCCAAGTTATTTACCCTATTTTCCCCTTTTTCTGAAAACTTAACATCATCTTTATGTCTGTTTCTGTATTATTCTTATGTAAATTTGAAAGGAGCATGGCATGAAAAGTTTAAGAATTAGCGGTTTTCAGATCGCACTGCTGCTTGTCGCAGCAGCCATGATTGTATTCGGCGCCCTTCGCGGGGAGGTCGAAAGCGTCTTTTCAAAAGCCGTAAAGCTTTGCATGGAGTGTGTTGGAATTGGCTAAGAAATCAAAAAGTTTTTCACAGGGTCTGTCTCGCTTTAGAGGCCTCATACAGGCGGGAGCTGCGCTTTTAACGAATTTGCATATTCCTAACTTTCTGAAAGGTGAGCTGTACAGGGGAGGCGGAAAGAAGATATGTGTTCCGGGGCTTAACTGCTATTCCTGTCCTGCGGCTTCGGGTGCCTGCCCTATCGGATCATTTCAGGCTGTGGTCGGCTCTTCAAAATTTCGTTTTTCCTATTACATAACAGGAATATTGATTTTTTTAGGGGTGATGCTTGGGCGTTTTATCTGTGGTTTTCTCTGTCCGTTTGGCTGGTTTCAGGAGCTGCTTTATAAAATTCCTGTAAAGAAGTTTTCAACAAAGCATCTCAGACCGCTGACTTATCTGAAATATGTAATATTAGTGGTTCTGGTTTTTTTGCTCCCGGCCTTTCTTACAAATGAAGTCGGAATCGGAGATCCCTGGTTCTGCAAGTATCTTTGTCCGCAGGGTGTACTTGAAGGAGCTATTCCGCTTTCAATCGTAAGCAGCGGGATACGCGCAGCACTCGGAAAACTCTTTGCCTGGAAGCTGGGCATATTGATTACGGTTATAGTGTTAAGTGTTATTTATTTCCGTCCTTTCTGTAAATGGCTTTGCCCTCTTGGTGCATTCTATGCTCTATTTAACCGCATTTCTCTTCTCGGTATCCGGGTTTCAAAAGACAAGTGCGTATCTTGCGGCCGCTGTCAAAAGGCTTGCAAAATGGATGTAGATGTACTCAAAACACCTGACCACACTGAATGTATCCGCTGCGGAATGTGTATAAAGGCTTGCCCGACCGGGGCGCTGGGGTTTCGATATGGTTTCGGCCGAAATGAATCGCTAAATGAGAATGTATCAGATCACGGGATTAAAGCCTGTGTTGAAGATAAACGAATTGAGGCAGAGGCTGTAAAAAATAACTGCCATTCCTGCTCTCATTCGGAAAAAAATTAAAAAAACAAATAGGAGTTAATTATGAACATGAAAAAATTATTAAAGCCCGTCCTTTCACTGACTCTCGCATTCAGTCTTTTTGCAGGGCTTGGAGCCTGCGGAGGAAAGGGCGAAAGCAAGAAAAGTGAAGCGGCCGGTGAAAGTGTACCGGCGGCAGATGCCGGAATGACTATCCCGGCTGGTGAAACCATGAAGGGTTCAAGTGATGTGGAGGCTGAAATTCAGAAGTTGATTGATCAGGAAAACGACATATTCGAGGCTGATAAAGCTTTATGGGACAAGGTTTTTCTCGCGGCCAACAAAAATTCAACTATGATATCTGACGGCTCTAATTACGGAGATTTTCTCCTCAAAACTATTGAGAGCGCAAAAGCTGAATTTTCAGCTGACGAACTTAAAAAGCTGAAAGCCGGTGCGGAAAAAGTTCGTGAGCTTGAGGCTAAGGCAAAGGAACTGGAGAAGAAAATCCCCAAGGACGCAGGGAAAAAAGAAAATTCCGAAAACG
>CAMXYS010000092.1 GCA_947253135.1 uncultured Clostridia bacterium | reverse complement strand
CCCGCAGACAGGTCACCGGGCCGGTCAGCTTATTTTAAGCCTAAATATGATTTCCGGAAGAGGAAGGCGATTTTTTAGGCAAATCTTAAATTCGAAAATATGTTCTTGAAAATATGTTCGAGTTCGCTATAATAAATAAAACGAAAATATGTTCGACCCCCCTAAAGTAATAAGGGTCACTTAGAGCAATTCGGAAAAATGGAGAAGAAGAGATGCTGAATTTATTATTTTTATTAATCGCTTTAATCATCGGCAGCATGGTCAGTGCTTTAAACCGAGCGGAGGCATCTGCCCGCCGCCAAGAAGAGCGAGCTTTCTACCGAAAGGGCAGACGGCTGAGTGTCGATCGACAGTTGCTTAATAGCAGTCAAGCTAGGCAGACGACAGGAGCAGACAAGGGCAGTGGTCAGCTCGTCAGCAACGGTGCTACAAGTCAATTTTCATGGTCGGGTCATGCTTTACAGCCGGTGCCCGGGACTTGCTTCGCACAAACTCCGAAAGACCGTCTTCTTGCCCCGGTCCGGAGGAAGGGAGGCTGCTCTTTTTCCGACCTTCATATTTGTGGTAGAAGGTCAGCTTAATCACCGGCTGTGCCATAACTCGGCCTTGCGATTCGGTGTCCGCCAGCGGTAAGGCCGGTCTGCCACAGCTCTGCTTAAACCTGTATTCGGCAAGTTGCCATAAAAAGTGTATAATTATCGAAATTTGCAACTCTTTTTATAGACCTTGTCCAAGCTCCGATATAATTCCTTGTCTGAATAGGGGCGACAAGCGTAAAATGGGAATGTTAAGCAGCTATCAGGCAGTTCAGGAGGTTGTTATGGCCACAATTTATGAGCAGGAATCCCGTACTTTTAGCGAATATTTGTTAATTCCTAATTTGACGACCAAAGAATGTGTACCGGAAAATGTGGATTTAAAAACACCGCTGGTTCGCTTCAAGCAGGGTGAGACCAGTAAATTTCATTTAAATATACCGCTAACATCGGCCATTATGCAGTCTGTTTCCGATTCCGGATTAGCCATTGCCCTGGCCCGGAGCGGTGGCCTTTCTTTTATCTTCGGTTCGCAGCCGGTAGCAGACCAGGCGGCCATGGTGCGACGGGTCAAAAAATTTAAAGCGGGCATCGTCACATCCGACACCAACCTCAAGCCGGATGACACCTTAAATGATGTCCTCTATATCCGTCGCAAAACAGGACACTCTACAGTGGCCATCACCGAAGACGGCCGGTCTCACGGCAAGCTTTTGGGTGTGGTGACCTCGCGTGACTACCGGGAAAGTCGGATGACCGGAACGGAGCGAGTAGACAGCTTTATGACTCCCTTTAATAAATTGATTTATGCCAAAGAAGGGGTCACCCTCAGTGAAGCCAATGATATTATTTGGGAGAATAAATTAAATCAATTGCCGGTCATTGCAGACGACGGCAGTCTGGTGGGCTTGGTATTCCGCAAGGATTACGATGCCCACAAGGAAAACCCGAATGAACTGCTCGATACCAAAAAACGCCTGCTGTGTGGTGCCGGTATCAATACCAGAGACTACGAAGAGCGGGTACCGGCTCTGGTAGCAGCAGGGGTAGATATCCTCTGCATTGATTCTTCTGACGGCTACAGCGAATGGCAATATGATACAATCCGGTATGTCAAAGAGAATTTTCCGGATATCCCGGTCGGTGCCGGCAATGTTGTTGATGGTGCCGGTTTCCGCTACCTGGCTGATGCCGGCGCGGATTTTGTCAAGATCGGTATTGGCGGGGGCTCGATTTGTATTACCCGTGAACAAAAGGGCATTGGCTGTGGCCAGGCGACTGCGGTGCAGAAGGTGGCCGAAGCCCGCGATGCTTATTTGGCTGAGACTGGCATCTATGTGCCGCTCTGTTCAGACGGCGGTATTGTCTACGACTACCACATGGCCTTAGCCTTGGCGATGGGGGCTGACTTTTTGATGCTGGGCCGCTACTTCGCCCGCTTTGACGAAAGCCCTACCCGCCGGCAATTTGTCAACGGCATGTATGTTAAGGAATATTGGGGCGAGGGCTCTAACCGGGCGCGCAATTGGCAGCGCTATGGCCATAGCAAAAATGAGGACGGGTCCATGGTCTTTGAGGAGGGGGTGGACTCCTATGTCCCCTACGCCGGGTCCTTGCGGGCAAATGTCGATACAACAATTGCGAAAATTAAGGCGACCATGTGCTCTTGCGGTTCAATTACGATTCCGCAATTCAAGGAGACCGGCCGCATTGTCCATGTCTCGGCCACCAGTATTGTTGAAGGCGGCGCGCATGACGTCATTAAGAAGGAAAACTGAGCTACGAATCAGCTAAGGAGGCAGAAAGATGGCTGCAGAAGTATATGAATTAACCTCATCCGGTGTAAAGAGCTTGCAAGCAGAATTAGAAGAGCGGAAAGTTACCCTGCGGGCGGAAATCGCTGAACGTATTAAAACAGCTCTTTCTTTTGGCGATCTGTCGGAAAACTCAGAGTATGATGACGCCAAGCAGGAACAAGGTGAAAATGAAGCCCGTATCATGGAAATTGAGGGCATCTTAAAAAATGCCAGGGTTATCGAAGACAGTGAGATTTCTAAGAATCAAGTAACTTTGGGTTCGGTCGTTGTGCTGGAAGATGTCGAGCACAAGAGCAAGGATACCTACCTTTTAGTTAGCGCCAAGGAGGAAGATATTTTAGAGAACAAGATTTCTGTCAATTCCCCGGTAGGCCAGGCTATCATGGGCGCCAAGAAGGGCAAGAAGGTAGACGTTATCACCCCGATGGGGGCTATTAAGTATAAAATTGTCGACATCTCGCTACCGGAGTAAAGAGCCCGAAAAAAATAATCAAAACGGGCTTAGAGAACTACAGAAAGTAATCAATAATATGGGACAAGAACAGAGGGGCAAGCAGACAGATCGGGGAACCGGTATTGCTGATATGAACGAACAGATGAGCATCAGGCTGGACAAGCTGAATGCTCTGAAGGCGGCGGGTGAAGATCCGTTTGAAGTGGTTACTTATGACCGCACACACGACACCGCTACCATCGTTAATAACTTTGATGAACTGGAAGGAAAGACGGTCAGGATCGCCGGTCGTCTATTGAGCAAACGCGGTATGGGCAAGGTCAGTTTTTGTGACATCTATGACCGCAGCGGCAAGATTCAGATCTTTACTAAAATAGACTTGTTGGGAGAGGCGGACTATAAAAAGTGGCAGAGCCTTGATATCGGCGACTTGGTCGGTGTTGAAGGCACTGTCATGCGATCTGAACGCGGTGAGATCACTGTTCGCAACACCGGCTTTGTACTTCTGGCCAAGGCCCTGCGCCCTTTGCCGGAAAAATTTCACGGCTTAAAGGATACGGATACCCGCTACCGGCAGCGCTATGTGGACCTAATCGTCAATCGAGATGTTAAAGAGACCTTTGAACAACGCAGCTTAATGATTAAGACTATTCGGCGTTTTTTAGACGACCGGGATTTTTTAGAGGTTGAAACACCGATCCTGAATGTTATACCGGGAGGGGCCACGGCACGTCCTTTTGTCACCCACCACAATGCCTTGGATATCGATTTATATATGAGGATTGCCCCGGAGCTTTACCTTAAGCGCCTCATTGTAGGAGGCATGGAAAGGGTCTACGAAATTGGCCGCAATTTCCGCAACGAGGGGTTAAGTGTCCGCCATAATCCGGAATTCACCATGCTGGAGCTCTACCAGGCCTATACGGACTACAAGGGTATGATGGAGATCACCGAGCAGATTATCTCCGCTTGTGCTATAGCCCTGCACGGCAGCAACCAGGTGACTTGGCGAGGCCGGGCGATTGACCTGACGCCCCCCTTTAACCGCTTGAGCATGGCGGAGGCAGTCAAGGAATATGGCGGTATTGACTTTGACACCTTGCCGGATACGGAAGCGGCCAGGCAGCTGGCTGTGGAACGCGGTATCGAATACCGCCCGGAGTGGAAGAAAGGCGACTTCCTGTCAGCCTTTTTCGAAGCCTATGTTGAAGAAAAGTTGATTCAGCCGACCTTTATCTATGATTATCCGGTCGAGATCTCGCCTTTGACGAAGCGCAAGCCGGGGTGTCCGGATATCACGGAGCGATTTGAACTCTTTATCAACGGCAATGAATTTGCCAATGCCTATTCGGAGTTAAACGACCCGGTTGACCAAAGGCAGCGGTTTGCAGACCAGTTGAGTCGCCGGGAGGCCGGTGACGATGAGGCCAACCGCTTGGATGAGGATTATTGCGTAGCCTTGGAGTATGGCTTACCGCCCACGGGGGGCATGGGGATCGGCTTAGACCGTTTGTGCATGTTGCTGACGGATTCTGATTCGATTAGAGATGTCCTTTTATTCCCAACCATGAAGCCCTTGGGAGCGGAAGGACAGCCTGCTGACAGCTCTGAGCTCCCTTCCACAGAGCATGGTGTCGGTTTGACAGGCACACAAAAAACAATTGATTTTTCTAAAGTGAAAGTAGAGCCGCTCTTCAAGGATATGGTCGATTTTGAAACTTTCTCTAAATCAGACTTTAGAGCGGTTAAGGTGGTCGGCTGTGAAGAGGTGCCCAAGTCTAAAAAACTGTTAAAGTTTGTTCTGGATGACGGCACGGGGCAGGAGCGGGTGATCCTGTCCGGCATTAAGCAGTACTATGCACCGGAAGAGCTGGTCGGCAGGACACTTTTGGCCATTTGCAATTTGCCCCCGCGAAAGATGATGGGGATTGATTCTGAAGGCATGCTGATGAGTGCGATCCACGATGAAGAGGGCGAAGAGAAGTTGAACCTGATCATGTTGGATCAGCGGATACCGGCAGGGGCAAAATTATATTGAGCGGCAGGTTCAAGGCCGATTAAATTATGAGTCTGAAAAAGCAGATTTGCGGGTGGCAAGTCTGCTTTTTTGATTGCGGTTTAAATTTGACGCGGCTTAGTCGCTATGCATTTGATCTTCCTAACTAAATCGATCATCTTATGCTTTTTTTTAATCACAAAGTCTGATTTAGGGCTAAAGCCCAACAGAATTTTTGTGATAAAATCAAAAAAGTGTCGTGCTTATTCCTTTTCGATTGAGATTTTGCACAAAAATAATTAATTCCTAAAAGGAGGTCAATGATGAAAGGTTATGCCATGCTCCGAATCGGAGAGACAGGATGGATTGAGAAAGAACGCCCGACTTGTGGGCCCAATGATGCTATTATTCAGCCTTTGGCTCTCTCTCCCTGCACTTCTGATGTGCACACTGTTTGGGAAGGCGCTTTGGGTGAAAGAGAAAACATGATCCTGGGTCACGAGGGCTGTGGTGTTGTCGCTGAAGTGGGCTCCAATGTAAAAGATTTTAAAGTCGGTGACCGAATTATGGTAGCTGCTATAACGCCTGACTGGTCATCTGTAGAAGCGCAGTCAGGTTATCCCATGCACTCCGGCGGTATGCTGGCCGGCTGGAAGTTCTCCAACTTTAAAGATGGTGTTTTTGGTGAATATTTCCACGTCAACGACGCTGACGGCAACCTGGCCCATATGCCTGATAATATTTCTCCGGCTGAAGCTTGCATGCTGTCTGACATGGTGCCAACCGGTTTCCATGGTGTTGAGCTGGCCGATGTGCAATTTGGTGACACGGTCTTGGTGATCGGTATTGGCCCTGTCGGCCTGATGTCCGTGGCTGCTGCCAACTTCCGCGGTGCTTCCAGGATCATCGCCGTAGGCACTCGCCCGAATTGTATTGATGTCGCTAAAAAATATGGTGCGACCGACATTATCAGCTACCGGGACGGCGATATTGCTGACCAGGTTTTGGAATTAACTAACAAAAAGGGTGTTGATAAAGTTATTATTGCCGGTGGCGGTGTTGAGACCTTTGATCCGGCTGTCCGCGCCCTGAAACCCGGCGGTACGATCGGTAACGTCAACTACCTCGGCAACGGTGATTACATTACCATTCCTCGGGTCGAATGGGGCGTCGGTATGGGCCACAAGACCATCACGGGTGGCCTGATGCCCGGTGGGCGCGCCAGAATTGAAAAGTTGGGCTCTTTGGTATCTTCCGGCAGGCTGGATGTCTCCTTGATGCTGACCCACCGCTTTGAAGGTTTTGACAAGGTAGAAGATGCCTTGTTCTTGATGAAAGACAAGCCCAAAGATTTGATTAAACCGGTTGTTGTCCTCTGATCCAACGGCTAAACAATAAATGACGGACCGATCTGGCGGCGCAGCAGGCCACTGCCTGTCTCTTATACACATCTGACGCTG
>CAMXYS010000091.1 GCA_947253135.1 uncultured Clostridia bacterium | reverse complement strand
GTCCTGCATAGCGGTCTTTTAAGGTTTGCAAAACCTCTTCGTCTGCCCCCATCAAGTAATCCGATTTGTAGTCCAGTAAAACAGCCCCGTCGTCTTCCATAAACCACAAGTCGATGATCCCCTGCACCATCACGCGGTCCTCTGCTGCTTGTGCCGGCAAAGGTTCAACAAGGCCGACCAAATCACTTAGAGGCAGGGCCAGTGTAAAGGGAAGCTCTCGGTAAACCGTAAAGCCGGACCTCTGTTCAGCGGCCAAAATCCGCTCATTCAAGTCGGATTCACCAAAGGACACGAAGGCCGGAATAAACGTTTGCAAGACCCGGTACTCTGCTTCCTGCAGCTGTCTGGCAGCCAGCATATTCTGCAAATTGATCTGAGCTCCCTTGGTGTCCCGGCAAAGCTCCCAATCCATCAATTGAAAGGCTCTGTGCAAGAGCTGACCCAGTTCCGGACCACCCGCCAGCAAATTCGGTGACGCCGTCGGGTTTAAAATTTCTTTTAAGGAATGCACTTCCAAGTTAACGCCTCGCCAGAACGGCTCCACCCTGCCGGCGGGATCAGGCCACACCGGTAATTCACCCGGCCTCTCCTCTGTTGCATCAACTGAACTCAGCGCTAAGTCCGCCTGCATCTGCCGTTTTACTTCGCTGACGGTCAGTTTTAAGGGGAAACGGCTTGGCTGATAAAGAGACTCTTCCTCGGCGCGGCTCACCCTTGTGCCGCTTGCCGACGTCGGCAGATCAGTCGCCATTTGATCCAAATGGAGCCGGGAAAAATACTTTGCCACAGCCGGGGCTGCTATTAGTGTTTGCTCCTCGCTGCTAACCGGTTCAACCAAGCTTTGTTTTTTTGTAACCGGGGGAGAAATCTGTTCTGCTTTGGAAGCTGCAGATTCTACCTCTGAAAAAGCAGATTCTGTCTCGGCCAAACAGTAGCGTTCAAGCAACCAATCGCCACCGGCAGGGGCGGTTGAGCGCTGTAACAGCAGTTCGCCGGGTTGCCCCTCTTGACTCAATTTAACCAAAACAGCCCCGTCGGCGGGCGCGCCCCCGGCGGACGTAAGCTCGGCAGCAGGTGGCCAAACTCCACCGCCGGCAGCAGCCAAAGCTGCTTGAATCAGTTGGGCTGCTTTTTTTCCCTTGAGCAAATGCCAATCTTTGAAAAAAGCAGTCGGCTCGGATTCTACTGCCCCACCGGAGCTTCCAACTGCCCCGCCCATAACATCCGGACCACTGCTATCAGCCCCGGCCAAGTTAAGTAAAACAGCAGCATTAGCATTTTCCCTGTCCTCTTCCAGCTCAGCTGTAACCACATGGAGCTCTGCTTCCGCCCGGGTCATAGCCACATAAAGCAGGCGTAACGATTCGGCAAATAAGGCCACCCTTTCCTCCTGCTTAATAAGCGTCCGGGTAACCGTCGGCACCTGTAAAGCGAAGCTGCGATCAATATAGTTGCAGTCCGCACCGACGCCATAGGTCTCAGAGAATTGAAAAGCCACCTCTCGGTCGCGTCCTACCAAATCAAAGTCACCTAGAATCACGACCGGGAACTCCAGGCCCTTGCTGCCATGGATGGTCAACAAATGGACAGCGTTTTCATTCTCTCCGGCAGCCGCTTCTGTTGCCTTGACCTCAGGCAGCCCGTTTTCTCTGACTAAGACAGCTGCCAAATCGGCCAGGTCGCGCCTTCCGGCAGCCTCAAAAGCCGCAACCGAACGCAAAAAACTGTGTACCCGGTCAACCCGCTCGCGGCCGTCCGGCAAAGTCAACAGGCGGTCAATGAAGGCCGCTTCCATTAAAACAAACCGCAAGCCTTCGCTTAAATGTCCACCGCTCAGGTGACGCCGTGACCTTTCTGTAAAAGCTTTAAAAGCTATCAACTTGTCGTAAAGGGCAGAAGTCCAATTGGCCGACGGCAGGACCGCCGCCAAGGCTTCCTGGGGAGCGGTTAAAAGTGTCCACACATGCTGCCAAAATCCATAGCCCTCAACCCGGCTGAAATCCGGTTCATCACCCGCCTCTAAATTTGCCGGCTGCTGCCGGTAGGCCTGGGACCACTGCTTTAGGTGGAACAACTCTGCTTCCGTGAAGGGCGCAGCTAAAAGCGGGGAAGTCATGACTGTCAGCAGGGGAATATCCTGCAGCGGATTGTTTAAAAAATAAACTAGCGAGGCCATCAACTCTTGCTCATATCGGTCAGGACGAAACTCCCGTTCAGACCGACTATAAGGGATATTGAAAAAAGTCAAAACCTCCGTCAATTCTTTAATTTCCTGGTTGGTTTTGACCAAAATACAAAGATCACCCCATGCGTAACCTTCAGCTGCCAGCTGCCTGAGCTTGGGAATGTAACGGACGGCACGCGGGGCCAAATCCGGCCAAGCAGCCGGCAAAAACGCTTGATCTTTTGGCCAGCTGGTGAGATAAAGGCGGGGTCTGGAATCCTCCTCTTCTGCCGCCGTCATGCTGACCTCAAAAGCATGTCCGTCCGCATATTGAATTTGAGTCAAATCACCAACCATCAGCTCTTTAAAAACACGGTTGACTCCTCTGAGGATCTTGCCATGACTGCGGAAGTTGCGGTGCAATTCAAAAACCGCCCCCGGCCGGCTGCCGGTCTGGTAGGCGTTGTAAAGAGAAGCGAAGATTTCCGGTTTAGCGTAACGAAAACGATAAATACTTTGCTTCAAATCGCCGACCACAAAAAGATTATGATCGGCGATCGCATCTAAAATGGCCATTTGGATGTCATTTGTATCTTGAAATTCATCCACATAGATCTCTCTATATAAATCCCGACAGTATGCTTTGACAGCATCTTTGCGTACCAGTAGCAAGGCCAATTGTTCCAGGTCGGAGAAATGAAGCAGGCCACGTTCGTAGCGCCGGGTGGCAAAGCGCCGGTCCACCCGTAAAATGAAATTGAAGAAGGCTCGCACAAAAGGCTCCTGGTAGCGCAAGCGCTCTTCTTCCGTGCCCAGATCGGCAGCTGACGAGGTTGGCAGTAGGGCGGCCGGCAAGTAATCATAACGGTAATAACAGGTAAAAGTGGCGGTGGCACAGTCCCCCTTAATAACAAAAAGCAGCTCACCGACAATAGCCCGCAACAGGTAGGTTAGGCGGGCCTTTGGGGCAGAGTCCCGCTGGGAGCTCCGCAGGGGGGGCATGGCGGGCAAAGTATCGCCCTGAGAGGCTAACAATTGCCTTTGCGCGGTCGGGTCGGCCTGTAAAAAACTGTCGCTAAGCTCATTTAAGCGTTCCAGGATCTCCAGGATCAGCGCCTTTCGATCCGACCAGTTTTTTTTGATCAGGGCTGCCTCGGGATCGTCCAATAAGCGCCGCAGCTCCGGCTCGAAAGACCGGTAGCGATTAAAAAGGTCGGTCAAGGCGGACAGGCACTCGCGGCCGGCCGAGGCCTTAGAAAAATCTGCCGCACCGGCACAAAGGGCGGCGTAAAGGCGCGCTAAATAATCCGGATAATCCGGCAAGCTTCTGAGATTGTGATAGAGTTCCATGGCAGCGCCGATCAAGGATCCGGTCGCCCGATTCGAGGTAGGAGGGGCCAACCGCCCGTTGAAATAAAGGTTAAGGCAGTCTCTAAAGGCGGCTAATTCCCTTCGTTCCGCCTCATGGCCCGGAACCTTAGCAGGGTACCGGTCAAATTCTCCTTCGGCCGTAGTCGCTTCAAACAGCTGCCCCTCCTCTTTCGGTTCTTCTAACCCTTCCAGCTCCTCCAGCCGTTCTAATTGCTCGGCTGCGACTTGCTCAAAGACAGCCGACAATTCGGCCTTATAGTCTTGCTCATCCATTTGTGCAGGGCGGTTTTTCAGTAGAGGGCGGTCATTTTGTGGCCGGTTGGATGAGGCCGCCGGCTCAGCTGCCCTGGCAACTGAAAACCCGGCTCCCTGATCCGGCGGGCTCAGTAAAATACTGGCAAGAGGAGGGAGGTCCCCTTCCTTCAACAGGTCAGAAAAATTAATCAGCAATCGGTTGCAAAAAGAGTGGACCGTCGATATAGCTGCTTGGGGCAAATAATAAAGTTGGCTTTCCAAGTCAGCTGCCCCGTCTGCTCCTGCGGCAGTGGCAGCCGCAACTGCCGCCGATAATTTCTCTTCGATTTTATCCCGCATATTGCCGGCGGCATTTTTGGTAAAAGTCAGAACCAACAAATGCCTGATATCAGCCTGGCCGTCAGCCAAACGGCGCACTATTCGTTCGGTCATCACGGCCGTCTTCCCAGACCCTGCTGCAGCACTGACCAGCAAATTACCCCGTGGGGCCTCAATAATCGCCTGCTGTTCTTCTGTAAATTTCACCATTATTCACCAGCTCCACTATACCGACTCATTTTCAACTGTTTCGGCCGCCTCAGTCTCCGACCCCTTCTTTTGCTCCGACCGGGGCCAGTTTTTCGTCAAAACAGTCAAATTTCGGGCAGGGATATCAATGCGGCACATACCGCCGGCACCGCAGTAGGCGCAGGGAGAATCAGCCGACCGACTCGCTGCTGTTTCAGCCAGCTCACCTTTTTTATTCAGTTTGATATCGATCCCTGCCGCCTTCGGTGCGACTGAAAAATCGCCTTGTAAAAGGGCAGATAACCTTATGCCGGCAGCCTCCAAGCCCACCTGCTCGAGCTCAGAAAAGGAGATAACTGCACCGCTGAACAAGTCCGGTCGGTAAGACCGGGTCACCGTCTCCTGCAAATTCGCAGAATTCGCCTTCTTTTTGACCTCCGCATCATGGTCTAAAGCCAAATAACCGATGCCCGCCGGTTTTTGGTCAGGATTATTCAGCTGCCAAGCTGCACAATATATGGGCAATTGAAAATCTAACCCATTACAGATCCGGCCCAAGTTGACCTGTCTGCCCTTGGCCTTATAATCCAATAAATAAAAGGACTCCGATCCGCCGCCGCTGTCCTGAAAGACATCTATGCGGTCAATATAGCCTCTGAACTGAACCTTAACGGCCTGATCGACGCCCTCGTCTGTCGAGACAGAAGTGCAGAGGACAGGGCCACTCCCACCGCCGGCCTCACTTTCTAATCCGCCGGCGCTCACAGCGGCGGCAGCGGCAGCCTGGCCGGAGCCGGCGGTCGGGCCGGTCGGCTCGGGGCGGGCAAAGCCAAAATCCCATTCCGTATATATTTTTCTGTCCCGGTCCGGCAAGGCGGCAAAGTAACCGATAATGGCATTGGCTGTGTTTTGTGCCACCCTGGTTAGAATACCTTGACGCAGTTCGGGCCGACGGAAGGGATAATAGTCTTCATCATGTTCAATCAAATCAGCTACGTAGGCCCTGGTTTGAGCTAAAATTGCAGGCCACTTGGCCGGATCTTTTAAACTTTGGCGAAAATCTTCATCCGTCTGAAAACGGATGGCCGCCATCTCCAAAATACGGTGGTTAAGCGAACCCAGGTCGCGCGGGTTCGGCTCAGCTACCCGCCTTTCTTCAGCCGCTAAAACCTGGCCGAAAAAATAGCGGTAGGGGCAGGCCGCATATTGCTCCAGGCGACTGATGCTCATATCGACCACACCCTTGCTTGCCAGGTCAGCTGCTACTTCCGGCAGCTGCAAAGTTTTACAGTGACCCGGCAGACTACCCACAAAGGGCTCTAAGGCCATCTGCCAGGCCTCCGGATCTGCCTGATAAGTCCGGGCGGCCAACTCAGCCACCCCGCTTTGTTTATCCTCCATACCGGTTAAGGTCGACTGGTCCAGCAAGTACAAACGGGCCACCGCCGGATGGTAAAGTCTGGGGTCAGCCAAGCTGGTAATTTGATCCGAAAAACAGCTGACTTCAGCATAGGCCAAGGCCTCACGCAAAAGCTGGGCCGGAACCCCCGGTCGACTATAACTTAAATAGAGTCGTCGGTCCGGCAACAACCTTAGTTGCTCAACTGAAAAAAGGTCCCAAACCGCCTTGCTTTCCGTCAGGTCCGGCAGGTCGACACCTAAGCTTTCGGCTAAATACAAGCGGTCAGAAGCTTTTAGCGCGCTGTCCGGCGGGGTTGCAGGTGGTAGGTGGTCGCGGTCCGCCGCCAGCACAAATAAGATGTCAGCCCGGCTGCCCAAGGCCATGTGAGTATTGCCCACGGTCACCTGGTCCAAGGTGGAAGGAATTATATCTGCACTCAGTTGCTCCAACCCGGCCGCCAAAATGTGGCGAAACTCCGCCAAGGTCAGTTGGACGGGTTCGGCCATGCCCAAAAAATCAGCCAACAGACCCAAAGTTTCGTTCCAAGATTTCACCAAGGCCGTGGCAGGCTGCTCTGCCCCCTCGACCAAAAGTTTCTCCGAGCGCTTTAAAACTTTTGCTTCCAAGTCAAAGGCCGCCATAAAATTGAGGAGGCAATGGCAAAAAGCATGGCTGTCCTCCGCTTTTTTAAAGCGATCGGCCAAGTCAAACAAAGGTTGCAG
>CAMXYS010000090.1 GCA_947253135.1 uncultured Clostridia bacterium | reverse complement strand
TCCCTGGGCTACAGCGTCGACCTCAGCGGACTCAGCCTGTTCAGTGGCCGTTCTGTATAAGTTCTCTAAAGGTAGGCGGTCCGCCTCCGGCCCTTCCAGCTCTGCCAAGTCGGCCGACCGAGTTAAGGCCTTCATGCCGATAAAAAGTTGGCGAAACAAGCGGACAGAGCCACGAACAAACGGCACCCGGCCCGCCCGGCCGAAGTTTGGCGCCGGTTTTTCTTCCCGGTAGATCAAGCCGTTTTGCAGGCGAACAGACAGAGCACATTTTTCCGGTCCCATCATCATCAGGCCCTCAATTAGAGCTTGTCCGCCTATAGTCGTCTGCCTTATTTCACCACCAGTATATCTTTCACTCGCCAAGATCATCGGCCCCCTTATTCATCAACAGTTTCAAAAAAGGGGTTGACTGCCGTCTCCCCCTTTTTCTTATTTTTTGCGTTGTTCCATACGGCGTTTGAATTTATCAACCCGGCCGCCGGTATCAACCAGTTTTTGCTTACCGGTAAAAAACGGGTGGCACTGTGAACAAATATCAACCGTGATTTGATTCGCAGTTGAACGTGTCTCAAACGTGTTGCCACATGCACATTTAACAACACAAGTGTCATATTTGGGATGGATATCTTTTTTCATCTTTCACCTCTTCGCAGATGTACGGCCCGTATTCCCATTGTCTAAACACGTCTGCCGCACAGGCTTTAACATAAAGATGTTACTATCGAAAGCCCGGTTCGTCAAGCTAAAAAAACACCCTCCCTCAGTCTGCTTATTTTCTTTATAATGAATGCAATATGAGTTTATTAAGTGTTCAAAACATTAGCAAATCTTTCGGGGATGACTGCCTGTTCAAGGACTTGTCCTTGGAAATTAACCGCGGGGAAAAAATTGCCCTGATCGGGGAAAACGGCTCCGGCAAAACGACCTTTTTAAAAATTCTAGCCAGTTTGGAGGAGGCAGACAGCGGTTCTATTCGCTTGGCTCACAATGCTGTCATTGGCTATCTGGCTCAACACACAGAAGAAATGACCGACCTAAATTTGTCTGCCACCGAAAGCAACCATCTAACCAAACTGAAAGCTGAACTGCGAAGCTTGGAACATGAGCTGGGCTCCACTCTGGGCACCGCCGACTACGACCGGGTTGTCGCCCGCTACAATGCGGCTACCGCGGCCTTTGCCGCAGCGGACGGCTACAATTATGAGGCCCGTGTAGCCTCTATTTTGGCCGGTCTGGGGCTGGCCGGCGATGTCCTGGAACGACCGGTGACCTCCTTGTCCGGCGGCGAACGCATGCGAACCGGCATGGCCAGAATCTTGGTCAGCGAACCTGACTTGCTGTTGCTGGACGAGCCTACCAACCATTTAGATATGGCCGGCATCAACTGGTTGGAAGAATATATTAAGAGCTTCGGTGGAACGGTTCTCTTTATTTCTCATGACCGCAGTTTTATCAATGCTGCAGCCGGCAAAATTTTAGAAATGCGCAACCGCTCCATCTACAGCTATATCGGTAACTACGATCAATTCCTAGACCAGAAGACAATCGAGCAGGACTTTGCCAGACAACAAGTACAACAGTTGGAAGATGAGCTGAAGCGACAGCAGGCGGTTGTGCAAACCTTTCGCTCCCATCGCAACATCTCCGGCTACCACGCCCGCGAAAAAGTCGTGATAAAGTTGGCCGATCGCTTGGCCGAGGCGCGTGACCGGGTTGACACCGGGATTAAGCGGATGAACTTCAGCTTTATTCCCGACCCCAAACCGGGGGACCCGGAGCGGATCATACTGACTGCTAAAGAACTGCAAAAAAACTTTGGTGACCGCCTGCTCTTTACCTCCTTTAATCTGGAACTCAAGGCCAATGAAAAATTATTTATCACAGGGCCTAACGGCTGTGGTAAATCCACCCTGGTCAATGTCTTGCTGGGCAAAGACAAGGATTTTGCCGGGCAGGTGCGGCTTGCTGCCACCGTCACCTATGCCTATATGGGGCAATATGTCACTTTTGCGGATGAACAGCGCACACCTTTTGATGAGCTGCGCTCCCGCACCGACTTAGCTGATACGGAGATCAGGAATTTGCTGGCCCGCTTCGGCTTTAGAGGCGATGATGTCTTTAAACCGATCCTTGTCCTTTCCGGCGGGGAACGCTCTCGCCTTTATCTCTGTGCTGTTTTGGAAGAACGCCCTGACCTATTATTCTTAGACGAACCGACCAACCATTTGGACATCTACTCTTTGGAAATTCTAGAGGATGCCCTCCAAAAATATGAAGGTGCCCTTCTGGCTATTTCTCACGACCGCACTTTTATCGAACGGGTGGCAGACCGCTTAGCCGGCTTTATCGGTCCAAAGCTGGAATTTTTTACCAATTACAGCAGCTACCAACGAGCTCTTAATCAGGCCCAAAAAAACGAGGCCGAAGCAGCTGAACATGAGCATAGCCAAGCAGCAGCTGTTAAGCGCGACTCTAAAAAAGAAGAAAATATCAATCGTGTTCAAAAAAGAAAAGAACTGGCCCGCCAGCGCAATGAGTACCGGTCAACTGAAGATAAGATCCACCAACTGGAAGATGAACAGGCTCACCTGACGGCTTCACTGGGGCCGGACAGCTTGCCAGCTGACTTTGACCGCTTGGCTGCAATTGGACAAGAATTGGAGCGCTTGTACGAGCGCTACTTTGAATTGGGGACGATCTTAGAAGCTTAATTCGCTTTATTATTGTGTTTCTGTTGCAAGCGGTCCCGGCTGTGCTGTCTGGAGTCAACCCGGCCGGAGCCGACTAAACCACCATCCGAGCTTCGCTTGATCAATACTTCTAAATCTTCTTCCGGGTGATCCATCGCTTGGTCAATAATCTTCTGCAGCTGTTCTGCCCGACCTGCGGCCTGCATTTTGACAGCCCGTAAGCGCTTGCCCCAAGCATTTAAGGGGGGAAACCAATTGACAAAAATTGCCACTACAACACCGACAAAGGTGGCAAAAACGCGCTCTACGGTAAAGATAAAAGGGTGGTTGTCTAAAACAGTTATGCCGACAATGACATATATGATCATAGCTATCACCAGGGCACCGGGCAGCCGCAAGCTGATAATTAAAGTCATCAACGGAATACTCAGTAGGCCCAAAAGTAGAAGGTAGACTAAACTGCCGGGCTCCAACTTCCACCAATAGACATTTAACAGCACAAAGCCATAGGCATAAATGCCTGCAATAAGGGTGCCCAGCAAGCGGTTTCTAGAAGAACGCCAGGTGTTTTTTAAGTCCTGTCCCAGGCAGACGATAGCAGCGATAGCAGCTTGGATGAGGTCCTCCGATCCGCGAAGCCGGTCTATCAAAATGCAAAGTACAACTGCGATGGCGGTTTTTATTATTCGCATCCCCGGCGAATTGACCAAGAGCATATTCTTCCACAGACTGACGCGGTTGGAAATCCGTCTCCCGCCCTTTTGCCCCGTCTCTGCCTCCTTCAAGAGCCACCATCCTTCCATCCTTTGAAGTGTATTTTCTACATTATAGACTCTCAAAAGCCGTCTTTCTTTCTTTTTAAAAAATATTTGTTAGAATAGCCTTTAACTAAACAGAAGAGAGATAAAACTTATGCACTATGAAACGGTTATCTACAGACCCCCACGTGAAGCCTACACACCCATGCTGCCTGTGACCTCGGGCTGCAGCCACAACAAGTGTGGTTTTTGCAACATGTATGCTGATGTCCCCTTCCGCATCTACAAAGAAGATATCGTTCGCGGTTACCTGCAACAGATTAAAGCCTACCAGGGCGAAGCCAGACGCATTTATTTAGTCGGCGGAGATCCCTTTGTACTCTCTGCGAATCGGTTGCTAGCTCTAATTGATCTGATTAAAAGCTATTTGCCGAAAATTGAAACCGTGACGATGTACGCCTCTGTCCTTAACATCATGCAAAAAAGTGATGACGAACTGGAGCAATTGAGGACAGCTGGTGTCAACCAGCTATACATCGGCCTGGAAACGGGTTGTGACAGTCTGTTGAAAAAATTAAATAAAGGGTCAACTGCAGCCGATGCCGTGACCCAACTAAACCGCTTGACCGCTGCCGGCATGACCTATGGGGTGATTATCATGACCGGTTTGGCAGGTGCCGGCAAGGCGGTTGCGAATGCTAAAGCCACAGCAGCTGTGATGAATCAAATTGCTGCCCGCGTCCTGTATTGTAACTCTCTGGTTGTTATGGACAACACCCCCTTGGGCGAAGCCCTTCGTCGAGGCCAATACAAGGAAGCCGGTGAATATGAGCGCCTGGAGGAACTGTTGACCCTCTTTAAAGAATTGCACCCCCGTTCTAAACTTTTGGTCAACTCTTACCATGCCTCCAACACGCTTAATATAAATGCCGAGGTGCCGGACCAACAGGCCGAAACCATCCAATATATTGAAAACATCCTGAAGCAAACAAGCCCAGCAGAAATGGATCGCCTATTCAACCGCAAAAACATGCGCATCTAAATGACAGCTGAACTTGAAATTTTTAAAAGGGGGGAGTGTGTACACACTCCCCC
This sequence comes from uncultured Clostridia bacterium, assembly GCA_947253135.1. Taxonomy (GTDB): domain Bacteria; phylum Bacillota; class Clostridia; order Saccharofermentanales; family Fastidiosipilaceae; genus CAMXYS01. The sequence continues at coordinate 1,923 of CAMXYS010000090.1, read as the reverse complement.
CTTTTCTTGCTAGCATCCTGAAGAACATGGAAACAGCTTAACTTTATCACTCACAGATTACTTTTGATGAGGTAGCTGTTGGTGGGCAGTCCGACAGTCTGCAGAGCCTCTTGCGTGGGGACAACCAGAGACCGAACAGCCGGAACAGCCACCCCGTTTCTTTTGTTTGACCAAGTAGCGCACCGCAAAAAAGAGGGCAACAGCCAGCAAGGCCAGAATCAAAATTAAACCAGCATTTTGCTTAAAAAAATCCACCATCGCTGCCTCCTTCTTGTTGTCAGCGAACTTCTACAGCCCGACGAGCAGTCAGTTGACCCTTGTATTTATTAGGACGGAACAGGAAGTACAAAATCAAGGCCAAGGCAATTAAGGCTGCAATCAAGCCGAGAATCTGTACCTGTCCGGTAAAGGCTAAGCCAAATTGATAAATCATCAAGGAGACTGCATAGGCAAAGACCATTTGATACAAGAGGGTAAAGGCTGTCCAACGGGCATTGTTCATCTCCCGCCGGATGGAGCCGACAGCAGCAAAACAGGGGATGCAAAGCAGGTTAAAGGCCAGAAAAGCATAACCTGCAAGCGGTGCCATACCGACAAAGTCCAGAATTCCAAAAACAGCTACCACTTCTTCCTTGGCGACCAACCCCATGATGGTGGCCACAGTCGCCGTGATGTTGCCAAAGCCAAGCGGTACGAAAAGCCAGGCAAAAAGGCTGCCGATATTGCCTAAAATACTGTCTGACAACTCCATCTCCTGATCGAAGCGGAAGCCGCCAACGACTGCAAAGTGCGAAGTTGCCCAAATAAAGATGGATGAAATAAAGATAATCGTACCGGCACGTTTGACAAAAGAGCCGACCCGCTCCCACATGCTTCTTAAAATGTAAGAAATCGTAGGGAGACGATATTCCGGAAGCTCCATTACAAAGGGAGCCGGGTCGCCGGCAAACATCTTCGTCTTCTTCAACATCAGGCCGGAGATGATAATAGCGGCAATGCCCATAAAGTAAGTGCTCGGAGCCACCCACCAGTCACCGTGGAAAAGGGCTGTCGCGATCATGGAGATGATCGGCAACTTAGCTCCACACGGCATAAAGGAGGTGGTCATAACAGTCATTCGTCGGTCTTCTTAATTTTCAATCGTGCGCGAGGCCATGATGCCCGGGACACTGCACCCCGTGCCGATCAGCATCGGAATAAAGGACTTGCCGGACAGGCCGAAGCGACGGAAAATCCGATCCAGAATAAAGGCGATTCTAGCCATGTAGCCACAGCCTTCCAAGAAAGCTAAGAGAATAAAGAGTACGATCATCTGCGGAGTAAAGCCCAACACAGCACCGACACCGGCTACCACACCGTCAACTACTAAACCCATGAGCCAGTCAGGTGTATTGAGTGCTTCCAAGCCTCTGGTCACCAGGTCCGGAATACCCGGTACCCGAATGCCATAGTCCTCTGCAGCCGGCATTTCCTCCATCACCGGATCTACCAAAGCACCGATCTCATAGCCTTCCGCTTCCAGTTCGGCACCATAACCTTCATAAGCTTCTGTAAAAGCATCCAAGTCTTTTTCTTCGACGGCCTCAGCGATCTGATCACTGCCGATAACGCCGGCAGCTTGGGCGTCTTCTGTTACCTTGGCCAAAGCCGGCGTGAACAGGTTCTCTTCTGTGTATTCTTCAACCGCCGCATCGTGTTCTTTAGCGCCAATGCCAAATAGGTACCAGCCGTCGCCGAACAGATTGTCATTCACCCAGTCTGTGCCGGTTGTGCCAATGGTGCTGATGGCCAAGTAATAGACCAGGAACATGATGGCTACAAAAATCGGCAGGGCGGCAAAACGATTGGTGACCACCCGGTCAATTTTTTCAGATCTAGTCAGACGGTGCTTTTGTTTTTTTGTATAGGCCTTGTGCACCCGAT
>CAMXYS010000089.1 GCA_947253135.1 uncultured Clostridia bacterium | reverse complement strand
GGCTGGGAGGTTAAAGCCAAGCGCAGGAGGCGGGGAGCTGCCCCGCCTTTTTGCTGCCGTCTGACAACAGACTGATTTGCTATGATTAACTAGAATAAAAAGGGAGACGAGCAGAAAGCTGAGGTGGGCAAGGTGGATCATCAATACGGACATTTGTTTAACAGGCCGGCAGCAAGAAATTTTCTTGCAGACCGGGCGGCAGAGCCGGACGGTGCTAACAAGCTCCCCTGCTTTGGCTTGACGGCACCCTTGCTCGAGACAGCAGAAGGTCTCTCTTTTTTGTATCAAGTGCGGTCGCCCAAATTGGCACAACAGCCGGGTGAGGTCTGCTTTCCCGGCGGTCGAATTGAGCCGGGGGAAGCGCCTGACGAGACGGCTGTCCGAGAGACCTGCGAAGAGCTTTTGGTCAAGCCGGAACAAATTGAGTTGTTGGGACCCGGTGATATTCTGGTGATGCCCTTTAACATAATCCTTTATCCTTATCTATCCCGCCTGCATAACTATGATTACACCTTTTCAAAAGCTGAGGTCGAGACAGTTTTCACAGTCCCTTTGACTTGGCTCAAAGAAAATCCGCCGACTATTTATAAAAATCCCATGTATTATGAATTCAGCTCGGATTTTCCGGTTGATAAATTGGGCATCGACAACAACTACCCCTATCAAAAAGGGGAAAATCCGATGTACTATTACGAGTATGGCGATCACATTATTTGGGGTATGACAGCCAGGATGACAGCCGGCTTTATGGACTTAATTGACCGGGCGCTCTTGGCCTAGCCGGGTGTCGCTGCCGGTTGAAAAAAAGAGTTTGCGCTTGTATAATACCTCTTTGCAGATTGAACAAAAAATAATTCGAATAAGCCTATCATTTTATGTGCTTTTGTGGGAAGGCTGCTAGACCTCAGCTGACCCGAGCGGAGGGAAAAATGAAAAAACAGGTTGTCTACTCCGGCATTCAGCCGTCCGGCTCTTTGACCATCGGAAACTATATCGGCGCCTTATCCAATTTTGATGCATTGCAGGATTCTTATGATTGCCTTTACTGCATTGCAGATTTACATGCGATCACAGTGCCTCAAGTCCCGGCTGAATTGCGGCAGCACACCTTGGATGTTCTGGCCCTTTACTTAGCTTGTGGTCTCGATCCACAGCGCTCTATTATCTATATACAGTCACAGGTCAAGGAACATGTGGAGTTGATGTGGTGTCTCAATACAATCACCGGGCTGGGACAGTTGCAGCGCATGACCCAATATAAGGACAAGGCGGCCCGAACCGATGAGGTGACCGCCGGTCTGCTCAACTACCCGGTCCTGATGGCGGCTGATATTCTGCTTTATCAAACGTCCTACGTGCCGGTCGGTGAAGACCAAAGGCAGCATATTGAGTTGACGAGGGACTTGGCCCAGCGCTTTAACAGCCGTTATTCGGAAACCTTTGTTGTTCCGGAGATCTTGCCGCCTCGGGTCGGTGGTCGGGTCATGAGCCTGCAAGATCCGACTGCCAAAATGAGCAAATCCGCTGCTGACGAAAATTCTTATATTTTGATTTTAGATGATGCCAAGGCGATCGAACGCAAAATTAAGCGGGCGGTCACAGACTCTCTGGCCAACTTTGCCTACCGGCCGGAACAGCCGGGTCTCCGCAATTTAATTGATATCTATTCGGCCTTTTCCGGTGACCGGCCTGAGACTATAGTTGCCCGCTACCGAGGCCAGGGTTATGGCGGTTTTAAGGCTGACTTGGCCACTTTGATCATTGCAGGCCTGAAACCGGTCCAAGATCGCTTTAAAGAAATCAGAGGAGATAAGTCCTATCTTGCTGAAATTTATCGTGACGGGGCGGCTAGAGCCTCATATTTAGCGCGTAAAACCATGAGCAAGGTTTACCGCAAAATGGGTTTTGTCAATTGAGTTTTCGGCAGTTGAGTTTACAAGAATAAAAAGCCCTTATTGTATAATGATACCTGTATAAAACAGCTTGAACGTTGCAGCGAGTTGAGGGAGTTTACATAATGATTTGTAGAGAATGTGGAAATCCGGTGCCGGATAACCAGCCGTACTGTCCCTACTGCGGCTCTGATTTGCGGGCTGACCAAGGGTCAGACCACCAGCCGGGCGGAGCAGAAGAATCTTTTTCTGAGGTGAACCAGCATCCCTCAGAGGGGCCGACTGAAGTGTTGCGGCCAAGGCCCCAAGAGCCTGTCAGCTTCACGCCCGCCCCGGGTTATGATGACTATTATGATGGTTTTGATTCCGGTAATCTGGCCGATCCGGCTGACAGCTCTCCGGCCCGGGTTGAGGAGGCGGACCGCCTGCCTGTTTATGGTTCCAATGAGGACTTGGCAGCAGAACAGCAGGCCGTTCGCCGGGCGGCTGTAGCCGCTCAGCCTGCCGGTGCCTACGTTAGCAAAAGGCGGAGGCGGCGGTTGAAAAAAGGTCCGGTGCTTGTTTTAATTTGCATTTTACTCCTGCTTGCAGGTGGCCTTTTTTACTGGCTGCGCCTGCGCCCGACTGGAGTAGCAGACCGCCTGATTGCCGCTGTACAAAAAAATGATGCGGCTGCCGTTTTAGATTTGGTGTCGCAGCAGGAGAGCGGGGCACCGCTAACGGATCAGGAAAGACAGGCCTATGCGGCTTTGTTTGCCCAAGCCGACTACCGTGAGCAATTGCTGGAGGACCTAAAGGCGGGCAATGCGACTGACTTTATTTTGCGCCAAGACGGAGCGGAAGAGTGGTATGTCTTGCGGACCTACCCTGCCCGCCTGGAGACCAACCGGGCAAAAGCCCTGGTCAAAGGTGATTTACTGGAAAAAGCAACCGAGGTAAAAGACGGGGGCAAAGAGTTTGCCAAGCACACGGCCGGACTTTATCACTTAAATGTGCATTATCCGGACTTGCTGGGCGAAAACCCTAAAGGACAAGACTATACGTTGCTGCTCACCTATTCAGCAGAAGCTATGCACAATGGCGTCTATGTCTTAGATGCCCGCCGTGAGGTTGTCAAGGTGCAAATTGATGACAAGCATGATGAGGCCAAGATTCTGGTCAACGGCGAGGACAGTGGTGTGCGAGTCAGTGATTTAGCTGACCGGAATGGGATATTCGGACCGGTCGTTAAACAGGCCAGTTTGAGTTTGGCCTATGAAGAAGACGGGAAATTACATCGGTCACAGCCTGTTGCAGCCAACAAAGACGGTGTTTTGTTGCATTTCAATTTTTCAGATGTGCGCTCTTTACAGGCACGGGAAACAGGTAAGACCAATCAAACTGAGGCCGCAGAAGCAGGAGCTGCTGCTGGTTCAGGGAACACAGCTTCCGGCAGTGGCAGTACTTCCGGTGGGGAGGACAGCTCCGGTGGAGCAGGCAGTTCCGGCAGCGGCAGTGCTTCCGGCGCAGGCAACAAGTCCGGCGGTGGGGTGGCCAAGGCCGCCTTACCGTATAGCGAAACCGACTTGGAGGCCGCTAGGGCAGGGCGTTTGACCCAGGCGATCAAGGATGATGTTACCAAGGCAGTGGTGAACTTCTTGCGAGAGGATGTGCAGGCGGCCCGGTCGCTTGACGCTTCTGTTTATAGTAATTTAGCCGAACCCCAGCTCAGCCGACAAAAAGACTGGCTCAAGGAAATGGCGGCACGCGGGATGAGCATCCAATACACGCCGGTGCGCGCTGATTTTTGGAATAACAGCTGGCAGGTCAGCTACGAAAATGGTGAGTTAAAGGTTATTGTCACCGAGACCTGCCGCAATTCTTATCAGTTGCTCCAAGATGGCGCTGTCATTGAGACGGCTGATGCTGCTGACCGTTGGACTCATTATTTGCGGTATGACCAAGGCAGGCGGGCCTGGGTGATCAGCCAAAATGAAGTGCCTGCTGACAGTGAGCCCGCCACCGGCGGCTATACCGGAATGACCTATTAATGTCTGTTTTCAAGTGCTATATTTCTTATCTGGAGAGGCAGCCTGATGGCGCCCCGCTCCTGCGGGTGCGCTACCGGGCCTTACAGCACACCAGTCTTCTGGGACTGGCAGTCAACAGCAGCTTAGTCTTGGCCAAGGCCCTAGTTGGTTGGGCCGCTCACAGTGTCTCGGTCATCGGTGATGCTGTCAATAATTTGTCAGATTGTGTCTCGTCATTGGTCTCCCTTTTAGCAAGTCGCTTTGCAAAAAGACCGGCTGATGACAACCACCCCTTCGGCCATGCCAGACTGGAATATTTAGCCTCAACTTTTATTGCGGCTCTTGTTTTTTTCATCGGCCTAGAATTAGGTAAACAGTCGATCGGCCGCATTATTAAGCCGCAACCAGTGGCAGTATCACCCGTTTTAGCAATTGTTTTGTCATGCTCAATTTTTTTGAAGCTCTTGCTCTTCTTTGTTAATCGCCACCTGGGACGGTATTTTGACAGTGATATGATGCGGGCTGTAGCCTCGGACAGCATTGCCGACGTCCTGTCTACAACGTCTGTTTTAGTGGGCCTATTGGTAGGACGCCTGACTGGGCTGCGGACCGATGGCTGGTTTGGCCTCGCTGTGTCCGTTTTTATTCTTTATTCAGGCTTTGATATCCTCAAGGAGACCATCAGCCGCCTTTTAGGGGCAAAACCGGACCCTGACTTGAGTAAAAAAATTCTTGACTTAGTCAACGACCGCCCGGGCATCCTCGGTTCCCATGACTTGATTTTGCATGACTATGGCCCCGGCCGTTACTTTGCGACGGTTGATGTAGAAGTGGATGCAGCTGCCCCGATCCTGATCAGCCACGAACGAATTGATGAAATTGAAAGAGACGTAAAAAGAGAAACAGGTGTCCAGCTGGTTGTCCATTTGGATCCGGTCGTTCTAAATGATCCGTTGACTCTGGAGTTCAGAGAGGAAACGGCCGCTATTGTTCGACAAATACCCGGTTTTATCGATTTCCACGACTTTAGAATCAGCCGCAAGCAGGATGAGTATCATGTTATTTTTGATATTGTAATGGAGCCCGGAGCAGAGATTTCCGACCAGGATATTCACCGGCGCATTGAATCAGCCTTAAACGAGGCTCACCCGCCGCGCACCATTAAGGTATTTTTGACTGTCGACCGGTCTTATCACTTTAACTATGTCGCCGATCAACCGGAGCAAATTCCTTAAAAAGGAATTTTGGTATACAATTTAATTTTGTAAAGATGTACTAAAAGAAAATGGAGGTGTCATTTTGAAGCAGACAGCAGGACAGGGCCATTCTGTTATCCCGGAAGGTTACCGGTCTTCTTTAGACTTGTATGACACGCAACAAGCGATCAGCCTCATCAAAAATAATTTTCAGGAAAACCTAGCGGATGCTCTTAATCTGAAGCGGGTTTCAGCCCCCCTGTTTGTGGATCCTCAAAGCGGCTTAAATGACAATTTGAGCGGGGTGGAGCGACCGGTTTCATTTGACCTGCCCGCGGCTGACAGTACAGGCGAGGTGGTTCACTCTCTGGCCAAGTGGAAGCGGTTGGCCTTAAAGCGTTACGAGTTTAACCCGGGCAAGGGTCTATACACTGACATGAATGCAATCCGCCGTGACGAGGTGCCTGACAATACGCATTCTTTTTATGTCGACCAGTGGGACTGGGAAAAGGTAATTCGGCCGGAAGAGAGAAACCTGGATTACTTGAAAAAAACAGTGGCACACATCGTCGATTGTATTTACCATACATCCTTTATGATTCATTGGAAATTCCAGCAGGTGCCACCGGTGATTTGCCGCGAAGTGACCTTTATCAGCTCGCGGGAGTTGGAGAACTTGTACCCGGACCTGACTCCGGCCGAACGGGAGCGGGCTTTTGTCAAAGAACACCGGACCATTTTTGTAAGTGAAATTGGCGCCCCCTTAAAATCCGGCGAGCCACATTCTTTGCGCGCACCGGACTATGATGACTGGTCTTTAAACGGCGATTTAATACTTTATAATCCGGTTTTAGATGACGCCTTAGAAATCTCTTCAATGGGTATTCGGGTGGATCCTGCAGCCTTAGACCACCAATTGACAGTAGCCGGTTGTGATGACCGCAGGGAGCTCTTATTTCATAAAATGCTGCTGGAAGGTTTACTCCCCCTGACGATCGGAGGCGGTATCGGCCAATCACGGCTGTGCATGTTACTACTGGGCAAGGCTCACATCGGGGAGGTGCAATGTTCGATTTGGGACGAGGACACAGTCAATTTGTGCCAAGAGCAGTCAGTGCGTTTACTGTAGGGCGTTTGTTTTGTTAATCTATAGTAAAAATAGCTTTAATGATTTTACTTAAAGATAAAAGGAGAGGGGTAGTTAATCATGGCAAAGCATTTTAGGGGCGGAATTCATCCGCCCGAAGCCAAGCGAACAGCCGGTCTGCCGACGGTAGACCTACCTGTTCCTGCCGAAGTGACCATACCCATGGTGCAACACATCGGCGCACCGTGCAAACCGACGGTCAAAAGAGGGGACGAGGTCAAGGTGGGCACCTTGATCGGTGATTCTGAAGCGAAACTCTCTTGCCCTATTTATTCAAGTGTGTCGGGTAAGGTTAAAGCAGTCACTTCCATTCTCACTTCAGCCGGCGCCAGCGTCGAGGCGGTTGTCATTACAACGGACGGTGAACAGGCCGAGGCTGAAGACTTTACTCCGGTTCCGGCAACAGCCAGCCGCGAAGAAAAATTGGAGGCTTTACGCCGG
>CAMXYS010000088.1 GCA_947253135.1 uncultured Clostridia bacterium | reverse complement strand
CACGGTCTCCAATAAAAGCATCTGTAAAAGCCCCACCCCTGTTAAAGGCCTGCAAAAGGTTCTGGCGATCCGCTGCAGCCGGTTCGACACCAGCCAAAACCTTCCTGTAAGCAGTCAGTGCCGCCGCTATATAGCTTGGTCGCCTCAGTCTTCCCTCAATTTTAAAAGAATGGACACCGGCTTCCACCAGTTTTTTTAAATAAGCCAAATTACACTGGTCTTTAGGTGATAAAAGTGGTTCTGTTTTAAAGATGCCCCCGAACTCATCTGTCAACTGCCAGGTTTGACGACAAGGGCAAGCACAGGCACCTCTATTAGCACTTCTGCCACCTCGCAGGCGACTGAGATGACACTGACCGGAAACAGACACACACAGGGCGCCCTGAACAAAGACTTCCGTCTCTATACCTAGTTTGTCAGCTTGCCCGGCTAAATAGCAAAGATCCGTCAAACTGCTTTCCCTTGGCAGGATAACCCGCTTAAAACCGGCCGCAGCGGCTCGTTCTAAAGCCGCGGGTGACCCTACTGTCATCTGGGTACTGGCATGGATTTCAAGGCCCGGGAAAAGTCGCACGAGCTCTGCTGCCAAACCATAGTCCTGCACAATAAGCGCCTGGATACCCGCTCTCTCTGCTTGTTCAGCTAACTGGAGGGCAGATTTTATTTCCGCCTCGTAGATAATTGTATTCAAAGTCAGATAGGGGCGCACATAGGCCTGGCTGCAAAGCTCTACTACCTCACTTAGGTCAGCGACTTCAAAAGCGACCCGCTCGCTGCGGGCATTGAGCTTGCCGCAACCAAAATAAACAGCATCCGCCCCCCAATTCAAGGCTGTTTCCAGTGTTTCAAAAGAACCGACCGGAGCCAACAACTCCGGCCTCTGTTCACTTGCCTTTGTCAATCATTTGCCTCTCTTTTTAATTTACCCGTCCCCTCTGGCTGTAATTTAGCCTTAGCCAAACGGGTTCAAACTTTTTCCTTTGGGCTTATGGGCAGGGCGTTCACGGTCGGGACTCTGCTCGGTCTTTGTGCTGGTTGAGCGTCCTTGAACATCTGTATTTACTGCTACTTGATCAGCCTTCTCTGATCTTGCAGTGTGTTTGGCAACCGGATTCATGCGACCGGGCCGGCGATGGCTTGAGCCGACCGGCCGGTCTTCTGTTTCCTTGGGTGAGGAGCGATTCTTTTTAACGATCTTTCTGGCCTTCCCGGTGATCGGATCAATGGAGTAGCCTTCAGTTCGCCTCACTGGGCCGGCGGAGCGACCGGCTTCACGCTCACTATCTTCTGCCGGCTGAGCAGTCTTGTCAGCGCGTTGAGTCGAGGTGGTGGGACGCGGCTCGCCGGTCAATGGGTCAATTGAAATGCTGCGGTTTTTGCGCTGACGAACCGGTGCATAAACCTCTGCATTAAGCCGGTCGGACTCAAAAGACGCCCGGTCATTCTCTTTTTTTGATTTTGACTCAGCGGGTTCTTCCGACCTTGGTAAAATTTGCCCTGAGCCGACCCGGTCATCAGTCGACCGGTCAACCGCCACTGCAGTTGATTTCTGCTGATCAACAGCAGATTTTTTGCCCGTTAAACCGCGGTCCGCCGCTTCCTTTAATACCGTTTGGCTGTTAGAACGAAAAGCGCTTGCAGCCTGTTTGGCTTCAGCTTCTGCGGTTTCTTCACCAGCCGGAGGCCCGGCCAGCAACTGTTCTGCTTGTTCAGGATCCAGCTTTTTTAAAGCTGCAAATACCGCTTGAAAGCGTTCCTCTTGGTCATAATAGTCGTGCATAAAATTCAAGAAGGCCAGTGTTGTCGCTTCAGTAATGGTAGCGGTTTGATGTGCTGCCCTAACTGCGGCTATCCGATCATTCACAGCTGCTGTTAGCCGGTCCATATAGTCGCGACTTTTTACCCCTGTCAAGAGATAAATTGTTCCGGCAATTTTTGCCCTATATCTGTCCATTTAGTAAAACCTCCGCCTCATTTAAGGATTTCAATCCATTATAACCTAATCGCCGGTTACATAAAAAAGACTGCATCCGGCCGCCCTTTCTACCCTTTTAGCGGAATAGATTAGGCTGGCAAATGCAGTCTTAATTATAAGGTAAACTCGTTTTAACCGGTCGCCGAAAGCACAGAATCTACCATGCTCTAATCCGATTAAACAAAGCCAAATTTACATCGCAGCAATGCGCTCCTTGAGGGCGGCCAGCTGATGTTTCAACTCCTCGGGGAGGCGGTCAAACTTAGCATAATGCTCCTCAATACCTGCGACTTCTTCTTCCCAAACATCTTTTTCGATCGTCAGGAGGTCTGCAACGTCCTCGGTCGTGAAGCCATCCAAACCCTCTACACTGATGTCCTCGGGTTTCGGCAGATAACCGATCGGAGACTCAACCGCTTCAACCTCACCGTTGCAACGGGCCAAGATCCACTGGATTACCCGGAAGTTATCACCAAAACCGGGCCAGATAAACTTGCCGTTTTCATCCAGACGGAACCAGTTAACATTGAAGATACGCGGCGGATGCTTAACCGTTTTACCCATCTCCAGCCAGTGATCGAAATAATCACCCATGTTATAACCACAGAAAGGCAACATCGCCATGGGGTCGCGGCGGACGACGCCGACGGCGCCGGTCGCAGCAGCAGTCGTTTCGGAAGCCATCGTAGAGCCCACAAAAACACCGTGTTCCCAGTCAAAGGACTCGTAGACCAGCGGGGCGGTTTTGGCGCGGCGGCCACCGAAAAGGATAGCTGAAATCGGCACACCATAGGGATCTTCCCAGTGCTCAGAAATAGAAGGGCACTGTGATGCAGGAGCAGTAAAACGGGAGTTCGGATGAGCAGCTTTGACATCGCTGTCCGGTGTCCAGGGATTACCCAACCAGTCAGTAGCCTTAGCCGGTGCTTCAACACCCATGCCTTCCCACCAGGGCTCATTGTCTTCTGTGACAGCAACGTTGGTAAAGATGGTATTCTTGCGGCAGGTCAACATAGCATTTTTATTTGACTTCAGGCTGGTACCGGGAGCCACACCGAAGAAGCCGGCCTCCGGGTTGATGGCCTTCAAATATTCGCCCTTTTCGTCCGGACGCATCCAAGAAATATCGTCACCTACAGTGTAGACCTTGTAGCCGGCTGCTGAAGCCGGGGGAATCAACATAGCCAAGTTGGTTTTGCCACAAGCACTGGGGAAGGCACCCGTAAGATATTGAACCTTACCCTCGGGGTTCTCCACACCTAGGATCAGCATATGTTCGGCCATCCAGCCCTCTTGCTTGCCCAACCATGAAGCGATACGAAGGGCAAAGCATTTCTTGCCAAGCAAGACATTACCGCCGTAAGCGGAGTTGACTGACCAAATCGTATTGTCTTCCGGGAAATGCGCAATGTAGCGGTTTTCCGGATCAACATCAGCTTTAGAGTGCAGGCCCTTGACGAAGTCTGCGCCTTCGCCCAGTTGCTTCCAAGCGATATCGCCGATACGGGTCATAATCCGCATGTTTAAAACAACATAAATGCTGTCTGTGACCTCGACGCCCACCTTGGAGAACGGCGAACCGGCCGGCCCCATGATATAGGGAATGACATACATGGTACGGCCTTGCATCACGCTCTCGTACATAGGGCGCAATTTGGCGTACATTTCCTGCGGATCCATCCAGTTGTTGGTCGGACCGGCGTCTGCCTTGTCAGATGTACAAATGAAAGTCCTACCCTCAACCCGGGCGACATCATTTTCAGCTGTTCTGTGATACAGACAACCCGGCCATTTTTCCTCATTCAGGCGCTTCATCTCACCGGTGGCAATCGCTTCTTCTTCCAAGCGTTGTTTTTCTTCAACGGAGCCGTCAACCCAGACGACTTGATCCGGCCGACAGAGTGCAACCATCTCTTCGACCCATTGTTTTGCGGCTTGACTTTTACAACTCATAAACAATACCTTTCTACCAATACTTTGCCGGTGACCGGCAGACAAACCCTAACTATTGCCTAGCAACTTTTAAGGATATGTAGATTTTACACCACTGTTGAAAAGAGTATCACAAACAAACTTCACTTTAAAGGGATAAATTGTTTATCCTAAGCTTTGTCTCAACGGGGCTGCTTGAGACCTCCTTGCAGCGCAGCAAAAAAAGCCGGGGGACATTCTTCAGCCCGACAATTATCCGGCAGCTGAAAATCAGATTTGAGACATCGCAAGATTTCAGTGGACTTCTCGTCAGACAAATAACCTGTTTTTTTTAGATTATTAGTTAGGGTCTTGCGCCTCTGCTGAAAACAGGCTTGTAGCAGCCGGTAGAAGGCCGGGTAGTTTTCCCAGCCAATTGGATCATGCACTTGATCAGCAGTCAACCGCAAGACTGTCGAACGGACGGTCGGCGGAGGGGTAAAGGCACCGGGTGGAATTTGAAAAAGGCTTTCCACTCGTCCATAAGTCTGTGCTAAGACAGTCAAGGGTCCGTATTGCTTTCCACCGGTAGCGGTAAAATGTGCAGCAGCCTCCTGCTGTACCAATAAGACAATGCAGCCGACCTGTCCCAAGGATAAAAAAAAGTGTGTTACCAGGTCGGTCGTGATGTAATAGGGGACGTTGGAAACAATTTTAAGCTGGCCTGTCCGGGCTCCTTCCGCCAGTCCGGGACCTGCTAAAGCGGTAGCCAGATCTTTAAGATTTAATGTTAGAGCGTCAGCAAAAGTGATGTGAACCTGTTCATTGCTGGCAAAGCGATCGTGCAACAAAGGACCTAAGCGCTCGTCGATTTCAACGCCTGCCACCCTAGCCCCTGCCTGTGCCAAGCAGGCTGTCAAGGCACCGGCGCCACAGCCCACTTCCACCACCAGATCTCCAGCTTTTATATTGGCCGCCGCCGTTATTTTTTTTAATAAGTTCCGGTCCGATAAAAAATTTTGACCCCACTTTTGCTTTAGGCGAATATTGTAACGATCCAATAGAATTGGCAACGGCACATGTTCGTACTTATCTTGAAAAGGCATTTATTCCTGCTCCTTCTCCGTGGCCGACAGGACTTTAATTTGTACCGGACGGATGCCCCTGGCTCCGTCGGCGAGAGTCGCCGCCTCTTGCTTAGTATTAATTTTAACCGGCGGCAGAGGTGGCTCCATGGACTCGTAAGCCGTCTGTGGGATGCGGTAGAGTGTGAACTGGTCAAACAAAACAATGCCGACCTGCATCTTGTCCAAAATACGGAAGCAAATCTGATTGATATTTTGCCGGTGCAAAGGAGTGAGGTCAAAAACAAACCGCTGCCATTGCAGATCTGCCGGCAAACGCTGCCAGCCGCTTCCACCTTCAAGGCAGATGTCTTTATCGCGGCCATCCGGATTAAAAACCCAAGCCTCTAAGCGAAGAAAATTTTTAAGGTTGAGACGCGGCCGCATACTGCAGGCATCTAGCTGCGGAGACAAGATTGCCAGATCTGCTGTTGGGCCGGCATAGTTAACCTCCAGTGCGGCCTGGCCGGATCGAAAATTAACCTCTTCCAGGCGCAGGCGGACATCTGCTTCGGTCTGCGAACGCCACTGAGGTAATTCCTCTGCTCCCAAGACATTGCCCGGATAAAGCCGGTGATCAGTGGCCCCCTTCGCCAATGGTGCAGCATCCGTTGCACCCGGGACCACTGCAGACGTCAGCCGTCGAATCGAAGTCTCGCTCTCCCTTTGTGTTTCTAAATTTTCCAGAAACGGGCGGACTCCCCAGGTATGTAAGCGATCACATTCGGCCCAACCGCAAGCAACAGCCGACAAGCCGGGCTCTTTTGCCGTGGCGAAAGGGGCAACCGCCAAACCGTCTTCTGTACATAAGTTTGCCTCGACCGCCAGATGGCTATAGGCATAGGCAGCCTGGCGCGGGACAGCCACGTCCGGATGCCAAAGCATCACCTCTCGGCCATAAAGCAATTTGGTCTGAGCTTCACGGTAGACGCCGTCGTCACCGCACAAACTAAAGCCACAAAGTCTTTTCTCCCCAGACGGCAGAGTCAGATTTTGTTCCAGGAAGCGGAAAGACAAGACCAGCTTGTTATCAATCCGCTTAACTTTTGCCACTTCCGGGGACGTAACAGGATAGCGTCTGCGGTAAGCTAAGCCCAGGGCCAGTTTGGCTGCTCTTTGTCCCCAAGTGGCTTTGTTTTGCGGATAGCGCGGGTTGCGCCATTCAACCGGGGCGGCCTGCCATTCAGGCGCTAAATCAAAAGTAGCGACATATGACACTTCTTCACCTAAACGCGGGCGCAGTCGGGCCAGCAGTAAATTAAATTTAGCCAAGGCATTCGGCGCAAGAGACGGATAAGAAGCCTGAGCAGGCCCCGTATAAATGGTGTAAATGGGGCAGCCCGGAACCGGACAAAAAACAGTTTTCCAGCTGGTTAGGAGGAGGGAAAAACCCTTGGCAAAAAAGCGCTCATCCCCGATTTCGCTCTCACCTAAAGCCAAGAAAAAACCACGCACGACCAGGTCTTTAAGAGGCGCAATCTTGTGATTAAAAAAAACAGACGGCTGCCGCAAACTGTTGCGACTGCTGGACTCCCACTCTTCCTTGCGACACCACAAACCACGTTCGCGCAGCAAATTGACGTAATCAGGGCTATGATTTAAGGTTTGCCGGTCAACCCAGGTATGCACCATGGATTCTGTCTCTTATACACATCTCCGAGCCCACGAGACGTCCTGGATAATCTC
>CAMXYS010000087.1 GCA_947253135.1 uncultured Clostridia bacterium | reverse complement strand
GGTATAAACTCCTCGCTGCCACGGCGAACTGCGACCAAGATCAAGTTGGCCGGCCAGGTGAGCCGGGCTACCAATTGCCCGTCTGCCGGACTGTTGGGCTCCACCGGGAATTCAGCCAAGCTGCGGCCGTTGCCACTTGTGCCTGCCTTTGCCCCTGGACTATCCGTCGAGGAGAAAGGCGGTTTAGTCGGCCGGTGCAGGGCCTTTTCCAAGCTCTCATAGATGGGTTCACTGTGGCAAAGTTCTGCCGTCAAATAGGCAATCAGGCTGATGAGCCCTAAAGGAAGCATGTTGGCAAAAGAACCGGTCATTTCGCTGATTAAGATAATCCCTGTCAAAGGGGCTCTGACAATGGCGGCAAAGTGGCCGGCCATGGCCATCAGGGAAAGGGTCAGGATGAGCTCGGTCGGAAAGAGCCCGGCTTGCTGAAGGACGAGACCGGTGCCTTGGCCGACCAGAGAGCCTAAGACCAGTAAGGGAAAAAAGATGCCGCCGGGGAGACCGGAGCCAAAGCAGATGACGAGCAAAAGCAGCTTGGTCAGGTAAAGTATGACAATTTGCGGCAGTGGTTTAAATCCTTCTACGGGCAAAAAGATCAGGTGTTCGCCGCTGCCAAACAGCACCGGCCAGATGCAGCAGGCGACCCCCACCACCGCAAAGGGGAGGAGGCCGGCCAGCAACGGTGGCAGATGCAGGCGGGCGTAAAGCCCTTTCCCTAACATGATGAGTTTGTTAAAAAGAACACCACTCAAGCCGACTAAGAGGCCTGTCAGCAAAATAACGGGATAGAAATGGAGCGGGAGTGCTTTTACGTCTGTAAAGAATAAAACAGGATGCTGCCCGTAAAAGAGGCCGGCCATGTAGTTGGCCGTAAAAGAGGCAACCATGGCACTGACCAGGGCAAAAGAGGAGAGGTGGCGGTGCATCTCTTCTAAGGCAAAGATAACGCCGGCGATGGGAGCGTTAAAGGCGGCTGCCAGACCGGCACCGGCCCCGCTGACGATGAGGTAACGGCGCTCCAGGTGCGGCCTCCGCATCAAGTCACCTAATCCCTGGCCCAGAGCTGCTCCGATTTGGACGGAAGGACCTTCCCGACCGAGGGTGAGGCCGCCGCCAAGGGTCATCAGGCCACCGCAAAACTTATAAAAGAGCACCTTGAACCAAGCGGGCCTGAGCCGGCCTTTGAGCTGGGCGGAAACCTGGGGGATGCCGGAGCCGGAGATAAGGGGCTCCTTTTGATAACAAAAGCCGGCTACCAAGGCACCGATTAAGAGGGCGCCGGCGAAGAGGAGGAGGCTGGTTAGCTGGTCTGCAGCCTGTCCCAAGAAGGATTGCATGGCTTGATTGAGTCGGCTGATGCCAAAGCGGTAGAGGCTGATGACCAAGCCGGCTGCTACACCGACGATAAGGCTTTCGCCCAACAGGTGTAATTTAAAGCTCTGGGGTGATAGTAATTCTTTCTTTGTTGGACTGGCGGTTGGTGCGTTCAATTGCTTTTCTCCCTATCTTTTGCGAGCCTCTTACTCACAGGAAATTTTGGTAGTCTTCTTAGAGATGTGCCTGTTTATTGTACAAAAACGGGGCCGGCCTTGCATAATCCATGTGGAGTTGCAAGACTGACGAACAGATAGTGAATCATATAGGGCAATAATGAAATGAAAAGTACCATCTGGATGCTTATTTAGATAGAACATGGAAAGGTCGAACCTCACTTCCGCCTTTACCCAAAATTAAATCTCACTCGACATCAAATGTAAACTAAAGATGAATAATTAAAGCCTATCTGGTAGGGTGAGGTAAAGTGAAGTTCTTACTGTGAATTTTGTCGAGGAGTTTAGATGTGATGAAAAAAACAATAGGTTTATTTTTAGTTCTGGTATTTTCTTTGTTATCAGCATGTGGCTCAGGCGTCAAAACAGCAGAGGACTTAAAACAAACGATTCAAATACACAGCTTTGGACTCTCAAAAGCAGATGAGAATGGCTTAGTTGATGCGCAAATAATCTTTACGAACAAAAATAAAGATAAAGAGATTAAATATGCAACTTTTGAAGTTGCGCCCTTAAACCAGCTCAATGATGTCGTTGCAGATGAGCTTACGGATAAAAAGAGTATAGAGCTTAAGCATGAAGGTCCAATTTCGCCAGAGGGGAAGGCAGAATGGGCAGTATGGAAAAAAGTGATAAAAAATAAACAAGCTTTTTCTATGCGTATAGAGAGTTGCCTAATTGAGTATATGGATGGCAGTAAAACATCTCTCAGTAGTCAAGAACTTGATGAGATTCTAATGGGCAATTACTTTGCAGGAGAGACGCTTGAATCGAATTACGTTATCGAACCAGAAAAAAGAACACCAATCGAAGGTAAACTTGAACTTCTAGTGGGGAGAGATATCAAGGCAGGTTTATATCGTCTAACATGTCCAAGGGAAAATGAAAAGCAATTTTCTCTGATTCCTCTACCAACTCTCGTTACTCTGTATAAAGGTTACGATAATGAAAATAAGTCCGGCTTTTTCCAACTGGGATTCTACGCTCTAGCAACAGAAGATAAAATTGCTGTCAATACGTTTAAAGCCCCTTTGAGCTCGGCCGTGACGTTATCTTTGAATGATGGTGAGTTTTTGACAATTGTACGAACAGATGGAACTGTAGGCTGCTATATCGAATGCCTCGATACACCTCAAAAGCAGTAAAAACTGGGCAATAAAACCAACCGGAGGACGGTTATCCTGAAAAGAAACATCACCTTACTATTAGTCCTTGTCGCCTTTCTGACCGGCTACCTCTTTCTGTTCTGTTACTTTGCTGAGCTGGCGGTCTTGCAGATGCTTTCAACCGGAACGCTTGCCGGTCTCTTTATTGTCAGTCCGGTGTTGTGGCTTAGGGGCTCAACAAAAGAAGGGTGGACCGCTTAGCTTGTGGGTCGGGTGCTAAGAATCCCGTTTTGCTTCCCATTCAAGAGGCAAAAATCCCGCCCGCTCAAGCATTTGCCAGTGAAGAATAAAGGTGATAGAATGAATTGTCCGTAATTTTGCGGGCAATTTTTTCGTCAATTAATGACAGATTTTACGAAAGGAGGTGTACTGATGCCTACGTTCAACCAATTAGTTAAGACGGGTCGCGCTAAGAAGGACAGCAAGTCCAATTCGCCGGCGCTGCATGTCAACTACAACACTTTGAATAAGCGCACAACGACCGTTCACTCGCCGCAAAAGCGCGGTGTCTGCACAGTTGTCCGGACCACAACGCCGAAAAAACCTAATTCAGCTTTGCGCAAGGTCGCCAGGGTGCGTCTGACTTCCGGCATGGAAGTTGCAGCTTATATCCCCGGTATCGGCCATAATCTGCAAGAGCACTCGGTTGTTTTGATCAGAGGTGGTAGAGTCAAGGACTTGCCCGGTGTGCGTTACCATATCGTTCGCGGCGCTTTGGATGCATCCGGCGTGGCCGACCGCATGCAGGGTCGCTCCAAGTATGGTGCCAAGAAGCCCAAGGCTGCAAAAGTGAAGAACTAAAGAAGATCATGGGTTGGACTCAATTGCTCAAGTACACCGTACTTTTTACAGTGGCCTGTGAGCATGACAGATTCCGATAAGGAAATTGAGTACCTATGATATCAGGTAATTTTACCTGCATTATCATGAAAAGGAGGGAAGGCAATGCCTAGAAAAGGTCATGTCCCCAAGAGAGAAGTTCTCCCGGATCCTCTGTATAACGATGTTCGAGTTAGTAAGTTAATCAACAACGTTATGCTTCACGGTAAAAAGGGAGTAGCCCAGAAGATCACCTACGGCGCCTTTGAATTAATCAAAGAGACGACGGATAAGGATCCTCTGGAAGTTTTCAACCAGGCGGTTGAAAACACCATGCCGCTTTTGGAAGTTAAAGCTCGGCGGGTCGGTGGTGCCAACTACCAGGTCCCGATCGAGGTCCGTCCGGAACGTCGGCAAACCTTAGCTTTGCGCTGGCTGGTCCAATTTGCTCGCTCGCGCGGCGAGCGCACGATGCGGCAGCGGTTGGCCAATGAACTGATTGATGCCAGCAACGAAACCGGTGGCGCATTCAGACGCAAAGAAGAAATGCATAGAATGGCTGAAGCAAACCGTGCGTTTGCTCATTACAGATGGTAAGTCGGAGGCGGCTTAAGACCATTGGGAAGGAGTAGTTAATGCCTAGAGAATTCTCGCTGGAAAAAACGAGAAATATCGGTATTATGGCGCATATTGACGCCGGCAAAACAACGACTACCGAGCGCATCCTCTACTATACCGGTCGGATCCATAAGACCGCCGAAACCCACGAGGGCGGCGCGACCATGGACTACATGGAGCAGGAAAAGGAACGTGGTATTACCATCACTTCCGCTGCTACGACTGCTCACTGGAAAAACCACCGCGTCAATATTATTGACACGCCGGGCCACGTTGACTTTACGGTTGAAGTGGAACGCTCTTTGCGTGTGCTGGACTCAGCTGTCACCCTTTTGGATGCCAAGAGCGGCGTTGAACCGCAGACGGAAACAGTTTGGCGCCAGGCTGACAATTACGGGGTCCCCCGCATAGCCTATGTCAACAAGATGGACGTCACCGGTGCGGATTTTTTCCATGCTGTCGGCACCATGCGTGAGCGGCTGCACACCAACGCAGTGCCCATCCAGATTCCGATCGGCAAGGAAGACTCTTTTGTCGGCATCGTCGACTTGATGACGATGAAGGCGGAGATCTACCACGATGAAACCGGTAAAACATTTGAAGAATGTGATATTCCGGAAGACATTCTGCCCTTGGCGGAAGAGTGGCGGGAGAAGATGGTCGAGGCAATTGCTGAGACTGACGAAGACCTGACCATGCTCTTCTTAGAAAACGAACCGATTGAGCTGGCAGACCTAAAGGCTGCCTTGCGGCGGGCTGTCATTGCCTGCAGCATCACCCCGGTGACCTGCGGTTCCTCTTACAAAAACAAGGGCGTGCAGATGCTCTTGGATGCGGTTATTGACTATATGCCCTCACCGCTGGATATTCCGGCGATCAAGGGAGTCAATCCGGTTACAGAGGAAGAAGAGGAGCGTCCGACTGACGACAATGCCCCCTTCTCCGCCTTGGCTTTTAAAATTCTGACAGATCCCTTTGTTGGCAAATTGTGCTTTTTCCGCGTTTATTCGGGACAATTGAATTCCGGTTCTTATGTCCAAAACGCTACGAAGGGCAAGCGCGAACGGATCGGTCGTCTGCTGCAGATGCACGCCAACCACAGAAACGAAATTTCGACGGTTTATTCAGGCGATATCGCAGCGGCAGTCGGTTTGCGTGACACTGCTACCGGCGACAGCCTGTGTGACGCGGACCACCCGATTATTTTAGAATCAATGGAGTTCCCTGAACCGGTTATCTCGGTTGCAATTGAACCCAAGTCAAAGGCGAGCCAGGATAAGATGCTGATCGCTTTGCAAAAATTGGCCGAAGAAGATCCGACTTTCCGGGCACATACAGATTCTGAGACAGGGCAGACCATTATCTCCGGTATGGGCGAACTGCACTTGGATGTTATTGTTGACCGACTCTTGCGTGAGTTTAAGGTTGAGGCCAATGTCGGCGCGCCCCGGGTCGCTTACAAAGAGACCATCCGCAAGGCGGTTACGGCACAAGGTAAGTTTGTCCGCCAGTCCGGCGGTCACGGTCAGTACGGTGACTGCGTGCTCGAACTTGAACCGCTGGAGCGCGGCGAAGGTTATGTCTTCGAGAACAAGATCGTCGGCGGTGTTATTCCCAAGGAATTCATCAACCCGATTGACAACGGTATCCAGGAGGCTATGCAGTCCGGTATTTTGGGCGGCTATCCGGTTGTCGACGTCAAGGTCCGTGTAGTAGACGGCTCTTACCATGATGTTGACTCTTCCGAAATGGCCTTTAAGATCGCCGGCTCAATGGGCTTTAAGGACGGTATGCGCAAGGCGGATCCGGTTTTGCTTGAACCGATCATGCGTGTTGATATTACCGTTCCGGAAGAATATTTAGGCGATGTTATGGGTGATGTCAGTTCCCGCCGCGGCCGTATTGACGGCATGGAGGCCCTGCCGGGTGCTCAGCAGATCACTGCTTTTGTACCGCTGGCCAACATGTTCGGTTATGCGACCACCTTGCGGTCCGCCACCCAGGGACGCGGTAACTTTGTGATGCAAATTGATCACTTTGATGAAGTGCCGAAGAGCATTATGGAAGAAATTCTGGCCAAGTAATTTAGCTTGTGGCCTGATGTGAAAGACAAGTGAGCTCGCGGCTGTTGCATTATTTGCAAAGACGAGAAAATATAGTAAAATGTCTCGTGAGGCATTAGCCGAAAATGCGAAGTGCTAACCATGTCAGTTGCGAGCTGATTATAAGGAGGAACCTAGAGAATGGGTAAACAAAAATTTGAACGTACCAAACCCCATGTTAACGTCGGTACAATCGGCCACGTTGACCATGGTAAGACCAGCTTGACAGCTGCGATCACCAAAGTACTGGCTTTGAAGGGCGGCGCTGATGCCCGTGACTACAGCCAGATCGATAATGCTCCGGAAGAAAAAGAGCGTGGTATTACCATCAACTCTTCTCACGTTGAGTATGAAACAGATAAGCGTCACTACGCCCACGTTGACTGCCCCGGACACGCTGACTATGTTCTGTCTCTTATACACATCTCCGAGCCCACGAGACGTCCTGGATAA
>CAMXYS010000086.1 GCA_947253135.1 uncultured Clostridia bacterium | reverse complement strand
CGCCGATTTTTAAGCCTGATTTTTCCGCCGGACTACCCGGAATAATATCAACAATATTGATGCCTTGACCGCCGCCGGGAATTTCTTGAACAGTGGCCCCGATTCCGGCATAAGAACTTTCCTGTGAAGATCGAAAAAGC
The DNA here is from genome assembly GCA_947253135.1 of uncultured Clostridia bacterium. Classification (GTDB taxonomy): domain Bacteria; phylum Bacillota; class Clostridia; order Saccharofermentanales; family Fastidiosipilaceae; genus CAMXYS01. The sequence goes on along the minus strand of CAMXYS010000086.1, from coordinate 6,948 downwards.
TCCATTTCCTCCGGCTTGATGTAGTAAGTGTGAATGCTGTCAAGATTGCTTGGCAGGCCGGCTTTGACCGCCTCTGCCAGCTCTTCATCTGACAATTCGTGGTAGTAATTATCACGGAGCAAGTTAATGATTTGTGCAATTTCGCTGTCGCCCAAATTGACCCCGTCGGTCGAACCGGCAGAGCGCCCGGGACTGCCCAAGGCACCCAGAATAATCAGCATAATAAAAACGGTGACTAGGCAGCTGGCAGTAGCTGTCACCACATAGCGCCAAGGGTTCTTTTTCCTTTTTTGCTGCAACTCTTCTGCGGTCGGAGCAAAAATAGCCGGGCCCTGTGTCGACCGCGGTGTATCTACCGGAGCAGGAGCGACGTCATAAGCAGGCTGATTTGAGCCAAGGTTCCCCCCGCCACCGACTGGGCCTGCCGAAGTAGATTGTTCCTGAACAGCTTGCTCCCGGAGCGGTTGTTCCGGGGCGAGCCGCTGCCCCTGAACCGGCTGGCCACCATACCCGGGCTGCTGTCCCTGAACCGGCTGTCCGCCATGCCCGGGCTGCTGCCCCTGAACCGGCTGGCCGCCATACCCGGGCTGTTGCCACTGAATGGGCTGGCCGCCATACCCGGGCTGTTGCCCCTGAACCGGTTGGCCACCATACCCGGGCTGCTGGCCCTGAATGGGCTGGCCGCCATACCCGGGCTGCTGGCCCTGAACCGGCTGGCCACCATACCCGGGCTGCTGTCCCTGAATGGGCTGGCCGCCATACCCGGGCTGCTGCCCCTGAACCGGCTGGCCGCCATACCCGGGCTGCTGGCCCTGAATGGGCTGGCCGCCATACCCGGGCTGCTGGCCCTGAATGGGCTGGCCACCATACCCGGGCTGCTGCTCCTGAATGGGCTGATTGCCATACCCAGGCTGCTGGCCCTGGGCCGGCGGTTCTGCTTGATTCGGTTGACCCTCTCTCTTACTCGGTGAGGGGCCTTGGCCGCCCTTTAGCCTATTTTGCTGTTCATTGTATAAATCCATCTTATCCTCCAAAAAATAAGGCCATACACTCAAACTGTATCGCCCTATTATACGCTCTTAACATTAAATTTTTGTTTAGACAATGAAACCATTCTAGCTTTACCTTAGGTTCACGAGCATCGTCGACTAAAAAGCGGCCGACATAACCTGTCGGCCGCACTTCAATTTAATCAATGTAGTTAAGCGGATTGGTTGTTTGTCCATAAATGGCATATTCAAAGTGCAGATGCGCGCCTGTCGATGCGCCCGTACTGCCCACTTGACCGATTCTGGTGCCTGCACTTACAGACTGTCCCTGTGAAACCTCAACATACTTCATATGAGCGTAAGTGGTCGAGGTGCCATCCCCATGGTCAATGGTTACATAGTTGCCATAGCCACTCTTGTGGGAAGTGTAGTTTTGCCCCTGATAGCGAGCACTCGCAATCCGTACCGTACCACCTTTAGCTGCCCGAATCGGTGTGCCAAAGGGTGCCGAGAAGTCCACACCGTAGTGGAAACCATCCCTGGCCCCTGTAATGGGGTGTACCCGGGGTCCATAAGGTGAAGAAATATACTGGTAGCTGGAGAGCGGGCAGATCAGGCGACCTTGACTTGGTTCGCTCACCGACTCCTCGGGCTGCTTTTCCGTCGCCTTGTTGGCCTCTTCAGCCTTTTCCTCAGCTAGCTTGCGAGCATTTTCCGCATCCTCCCGAGCCTTGCTATCTTCCGGTGCCTGCTTGGCCTGCTCCGCCTTTTCCCGGGCGAGCCGCTCTGCTTCTTCCGCTTTGGCTTTAGCTTCAGAAGAGGATCTGGCAGCTTCTTCCGCCTCTCTCTTACGAGCTGCAGCAGCCGCCTGAGCAGCTTCATACTGACGTCTTTGTTCCTCGTAGAAAGCATTCAACTCGGCTTCGAAAGCATCGATGTGGACCTCCAGTTCACCCGCTTCCGCTGCGGCACTGTCTATTTCTTCCTTATTGTCGCGGACATCCTGTTCCGCCAAAGAAATGCCGACGGCCAACTTGGCTAATTGGTCTTCTTTGTTGGCCATAAAGTCTTTGTATTCAGCCAGGGTTTTATCTGCCTCCGCTTGCTTAACTTCGGCATCTTCACGAGCAGTCTTCAAATTTTCCAACAACTGCGTGTCTGCATCCGCCACATAGGCCATCAGGCGCATTTTTGTGAAGAAACCGTCCAAGCTGTCCGACTCAAACAAAACTTCTAAGGTCGACTTATTGCGGTACTGGAAAAGTGACACCAGACGGTCTTCATAGGCCTGTTGCTGGTCATTTACATTTTTCACGGCTTCTTCAGTCTTGGCCACAGCTTCTTCCATATGGGCCTGGGCTTTATCCATCTCTTGTGTAAGGCGTTCATAATCGGCTTCTGCCGCCTTGCCTTCATCTTTCAACTGCCCTAATTTCCCCTCAAGTTCTTTATTTTTCTCCTTGAGACCGTCCATATTGCTGCGAACGGCGGCCAGTTGTGTCTCCAGCTTGCTCTTTTCTTCCTTGAGGCGCTCCTCCACTGATGAAGCCTCAGCGGGCCCGGCCACGGCAAAGGGCGTCACTAAAAGCAAAGCTGCCAACAGTGCTGCTAAGATTTTTTTGCGCATGTTTCCTCCTAAGAAAAGCAGTTGCCGCTGTACAAAAAACAGACGGCCCGACTGCAAAGCGGTTTTTCGGCTCGGCCCAACTTCAATCTGATGAGGCCGGTGGCTGCTGATCAGCCCTGCCGAAATACATGGTTATTCTAGACACCTATAGACAGAAATGCAACTTTTCGAGTTGATAATAGCCTGTTTTTTGGTAAAAAAAGAAGCTTCACGGCAAAATTTCGGCACTATGACAAAGCCCAATCAGATATTTTCTGTACCTGCTTCATCTCACTGCTACCGGTTGGTTTGCGGGAAGCCCCTCCAGCTTGTCAGTCTAATAATTTGATAATTTTCAAATTAGACCTTGATGTATTTTCTAACGGAAATAAAGCTGCCGGTCGCGCCGATCAAAACGCCTAAGGCGCCATTGACAACGACAATGATTGGGACCAGCGTCCGCGTCTGTAGCAAGGCATAAAAGCTGCCGGGAGCGGTGTTGACCATCAGGCGGGCATAAAGTGCCTGGTAACCGAAATAAACAGCGACGACGGCTAAACCGGCGCCGATCAAACCAACCAGGGCACCTTCTAAAATATAAGGCAGCCTAATGTAGCTGTTGGTGGCCCCAACATATTTCATAATTGAAATTTCTTCACCCCGGGCCATAATCGATACCCGCACCATGTTATAGATAATGAAAAGGGTTATCACACAAAGAACGCCAAAGGCCACCAAGGTACCTAGGTTGACCCAGTGGATCATGCTGGCTAAGCCCTCCATTACCCGGCTGCTGTAATCCACCCGGTTGACACCGGCCAGGCCCTTGATCTGGCCGACAAAGACATCTGTCTGATCCGGATCATGCAGGCGGACAGTAAACAGGTGAGGCAGCAAGTTGTCGCCGTCAAAATTAGCCAGGGCAGCAGCGTCCTCTCCCATCTCCTCTTTTAAACTGGCAAAGTTCTCCGCCGGCGTAATGCTGTGGAATTCCGCAACTTCCGAGTTAGCCCCCAAGAAGGCATTAATAGCATCTATATTTTCCTGCGGGGTATTTAAGTCAACCCAAATTTCCAAGGGAGGTTTGCTCCCGACTGCCTCTGCTATGTGATTTACGTTAAAAGACAGGCAGATAAAAGAACCCATCAAAATCAACATCAGCGCCATAGTGGTGATTGAAGCCAGAGACACCAGGGGGTGGCGCACCATATTTTTCAGGCTCTCTTTGATTGAATTAAAAAATGTTCGCAACTTCATTCAGTAGGACCTCTATTTGAAATAATCTTCAGCTGATGGGCGGCGGCCGGACGGTTGCCCGGGCTCATTCTCGTCGAACGATTGTTCAGCCTGAGCTTCAGCAGGAGAAGTCACTTCCTCTTCTGTCGGTGCGACGTCCACAGCAGCAGGGCCGTCCGCCCCGTCAGCTAAGGCAGCAGTGCTCCACTGTTTTGCTTCAGCTGCAACGGTGCTGTCCGTCGAACCCTCCACCGGAGCCGCCTCAAACAAAGGTTCGGGCTGCACATCTTCCGGCAGAACCAGCTTTCCCACATCTGCAGCAGGCTCATACTCGTCCGCGGCATGCTCTTTGATGTAGGCCGACTCTTCGATGGTCTCCTCATTATCCGCCCGGAAAGCTTCGTCATTGTAAATGCTCTCCCCTTCATCACGAACCAGGTTGCCGTCATCAATAACAATGACTCTTTTCTTCATCCGGTTGACCAACTCGCGGTCATGAGTACAGACTACCACGGTCGTCCCCGACCGGTTGATTTCCTCCAGCAAGGCCATTACTGTTTCGCTATTGACAGGATCTAAGTTGCCGGTCGGTTCGTCCGCCAGCAGGATAGCCGGGTTATTCACCATCGCCCGGGCAATGGCCACCCGCTGCTGCTCACCGCCGGACAGTTCATGCGGGAAGGCATGTTCTCGGTGGCGCAACCCGACAGTGCTCAGAACCATGGAGACCTGGCGGCGAATCGCCTTTTTAGAAAAGCCCAAAATCTCCAGCGCAAAGGCAATGTTTTCAAAAATTGTCTTGGTCTGGATTAAGCGGAAGTCTTGAAAAACCATGCCGATATTGCGGCGCAAATAAGGTACCCAGCGTCTCTTAATGCGGTTCAGATTATATTCCCCAACCATGACCGTTCCGTTTGAGACCTTTTCTTCACAGGTCAGCAATTTGACGATCGTCGACTTGCCGGAGCCACTGGATCCGATGATAAATACAAACTCACCATCATCAATGGTAAAGTTGACACCCTTTAAAGCCGGCGGCAAACCGGTTTTATAGGTCATACTGACATTCTCGAACTGTATCAAATAAGGATCTCCTTTTCCGTTTCCCCGGGCCACAACAGGCCGGGTCTAGTAGGAAGACCTTCACCAGCGACTGACACCGGTCAAGGCCGAAGGATCTTGCTTCTCCAAATACTTTCTGACCAAAGAAGCAAGTTTAAATAATACCGCATCATCAAAATTACGCAAGTCCAGGTCAGTTATTTTTTGCACTTTGTCGAGGCGGTACACCAAGGTGTTGCGGTGCACAAACAGCTGCCGCGACGTCTCACTGCCGTTCAGGTTGTTTTCAAAAAACTTGTCGATCGTCAGCAGCGTCTCATCGTCCAGCTGCTCATAGGATTCCTCGGGAAAAACTTCATCTAAAAACATGCGGCAGAGGGTGGGGGGCAACTGGTAAATCAGCCGGCCCAGCCCCAGGCGATTGTAGTACATCAATTTGGCATCCGGCGAAGAGATGTCGCCGATAGTAAGTGAAAGCGAGGCCTCTCGATAAGAGCGGGCGCAGTCGCGCAAGGTCTCTACCGCCATACCGATACCAATGTGGATGTCATCCAGCCCCGCTTCTGCAAAAGCCTGGATCATCTCTTCGGCATGCTGCTGCACTTCTTCTTTGGGGTCGCCCGTCAAGGTCTTGACCAGCACAATATTGTGCTCGTCCATCGTTAGGATAAAATCTACCTGCGACTGGGGGTAGAGCTGCTGCATAATATTTATAATCGTCTTGCCCTGGTCCGGCTCCAGCCGCACATTGTAGACCACCCGCGGGGCAGCGTAAGGGATGCGACACTCCCTAACTTTTAGGGGTATATCGCCGGGCAGCTCATTTTCCAGCAAAATATTTTTAATCAAGGACTTTTTATCCGACTCACTGCTGCCGTCATGGGTGGCTGTCTTTATCCAATTGGTCAAGAATTGGAGATAGGTTTGAGAAATCTGGTCAGTTCCTTCCACATAACAAACATAGTCGGAGCGCAGCGGGTCATTGATCCGCTGGTAAGAGGTGTTGTCTGTGATGGAGATTTTTTCCGCCGATTCCATCACCTTGGCTGCAGCCTCGTCAAGCTTTCCGATGTCCGCCTCGGATGTCGAATACAGCACCGTGCCACCGTCATCACAAACCCCGGCGACGCGGTCCATAAAATTGGCCGCTTTCTCAATACAACGTCTGATTTCTTCCATAGGTAATCTCCCTCTCTGGCTAGGTGGTCCTTTCTTTTCAATAAATTTCGACACCATACGATTAGCCTAATCATAGCATTTTTAAGCATTCTTTGTGCAACTTATCCAATAACCTTATGCGGATTGCCGTGTTTAAAGCTTTGAATTTGTTTGAAGGCGTCTTCGTTTTTTATACAATAAATTTGTTTTTATTCCATTTTTTAAGTTTTTATTCATCACTTTGGCAAAATCATTCATTCTATTTGTATGTTTTAAACTTTCATTCTATAATAGCTCTCACACAAATAGCATCGGAGGTACACACATGTCTCAAGAAAAAATTCGCCTCGGTATCATTGGAGCGACCGGTTATGTCGGCATGGAACTCTGCCGGCTTTTACTGCGTCATCCGCGGTTTGAACTGACGACCTTGTGTAGCCGTTCTTATACCGGACAAAACTTTGCCGCTGTCTACCCTGCTTTTCAAGGGCTTCTGGAAAAAGAGCTGAAACCGGCTGACCCCGCTCTTTTAGCAGCTGAATGTGATGCCGTAATTACCGCTTTACCCCACGGCGTCGCCTCTTCCTTTGTGCCGGACCTGCTGGCGCGCGGCCTTATTGTGTTGGACCACAGCGGCGATTTTCGTTTTAAAAATCTGGACACCTATATCAAGGCTTACGGCTTGATCCACCCCTGCGGTGAACTGTGCGCAGAGGCAGTCTACGGGCTACCCGAATTGACCCGCCGGGATCTGGCGACCACCCGGCTGATCTCCAACCCCGGCTGCTACCCAACCGCTTCCATTCTCGCCTTGCTGCCCCTGCTGCAAGGCGACCTGACAGACAAAGCTTCACCCGTCATTATTGACGCCTGCTCCGGCACCAGTGGCGCCGGCAG
>CAMXYS010000085.1 GCA_947253135.1 uncultured Clostridia bacterium | reverse complement strand
ACACCGGTGGCGAATCGTCGGCAGCGTCAGATGTGTATAAGAGACAGGCCCTCTATCTCGCCATCACCGGCATCCGCTACCCGCTGCAAGCCTTTTTCAGAAAAGCAGTTGCCTAACCGGCCTTGGATTGACCGGAAAGAACAGGGGCTGTCTCTTACGAAACAGCCCTGTCCTTTTATTCAAACATCCTATAAAATTCTCTTTTACGTCCTTTTAAGACTTTGCAACAGTTCATCATCCAATAAAGCGACCCGGTTAGCGCCGCAATGTTTAAATAAAACTTGCAAATTGCGCTCGCTGAGCTCTACCCAGTAATTGTGGTCCAGTGACAAAAGGTCACCGGATTTCAATAGATAAAGATAGGTTGGTACAGGTCCGGAGAAGTGCTTTAGGGTGGCTAAAAGTCGCCGGCCAAAGACCGATTCCGGATCTTCTTTTAAGGCGATCACCAGGCCCAAAGCAGACCCTGCATCTGACACCATAGGTCCCGGTGACGGTATTTCCTGTTTTACAGCCGACACTCGAGTTTCCGGCTCCGCCGCTTCACTTTTGTTACCGGCAGCTGTATTTAAGCCCGAAGCGGCCTCACTGGCGACTGCGACTGCAACCTCCTGCAAGTAAGGTTCTCCCGGAAGAACCACTTCTCTGCGGCTTGGCCCTGCCTCTTTCTGCCGACGAGTTCTGCTTGGCCTAGGTCGCTTAACTTCCTTTAATAATACTTGCCCCGACTCTGTTTCAGCTTCTGCATCGGCCGGTAATACGCTCACCGCTTCTGCTATGATTTTGGCTTCACCCTCATCTTCTGCTGCAATTTTACCTGCAATTTGCAAAACCCCCTGCTCCTCCAACAAAGCATTGTATTTTTGCATCGTCTTGGGGAAGACTATAACTTCGAATTGTCCGCGCAAATCTTCCATCGTCAAAAAACACATGAGCTCTTGCCGTCGGGTGACCTGGTTTCTTCTTTTAACCAAGAGGCCACCTGCTAAAACCCAGTCGCCATCTCTGGCCATCAGGCTGTCCTCCTCAACCCCTTGGCGGTTGTCCATCCCTTCCTGCGGCTTCAGGCCGGCAGCAGTCACGTCGGTGTACTTCGTTAAAATACCGGCATAGGCATCCAGCGGGTGTCCGGTGATGTAGACTCCCGTCATCTCTTTTTCTTGTGCCAGCAGATCGTCACGGCGCCACTCATTTAGGGGCGGATACTCAGGCTCCGATGAAGGTGCCGCCGGGGCCTTGTCCAAATCAAACAAGGAGAGCTGGCCCTCCATCACCTCATTTTTGCGCCGGTTGTAGTAATCCAAAAGAGGCTCGATCATAGCGGTCATCTGACTGCGATGAAGGTCAAAACCGTCACAAGCTGAGGCTTTAACCAGACTTTCCAGCATCTTACGGTTTAAGCCGGTCTCCAAGGTCCGGTGGACAAAGTCGCCAAAACCGGTAAAAGGACCGTTTTCCGCTCGTTCAGCGACCATCTTTTCCAGAGCGCCACGCCCCACATTTTTAACCGCAGCCAAGCCCATCCGGATCGCCTGCCCTTCAGTTGTAAATTTGACCTGGCTGCAATTGACATCCGGCTGCAGCAGGGCAATGCCCATTTGCTTGGTGTGGTGAATATAATTGGCCGCCTGGTTTAGATCCCCGATATAACTGTTCAGCATCGCCGCCATAAATTCTGTCGGATAGTAATATTTTAACCAGGCTGTAAAATAGGCCACTACAGCATAGGCTGCCGCATGAGACTTGTTGAAGGCATAGCCGGCAAACTCCATCACTTCTTCCCAAATCCGCTCTGCCGCCTCCCGGGAGACACCGCGTTTAATTGCCCCGTCAACCACCCGCCCGTCTTCATTCACCGCACCGTCTATAAAGGCTTGTTTATAGTGCGCCAACAGAGCAGGGTCCTTTTTCGACATGGCCCGGCGGACAATGTCGGACTCACCCAAGGAAAAGCCGGCTACATCGCGAACAATTTGCATGACCTGTTCCTGGTAAACCATACAACCGTATGTCACCCCTAAAATAGGCTCCAAAAGAGGGTGTTCATAGCGGACAGTTGCCTTATTGTGGCGTCCTTCGACGTAGCGAGGAATTTGCTTCATCGGGCCGGGTCGATACAGTGATACACCCGCTATAATGTCCTCCAGGGAGCTCGGCTTGAGTTCTTTCATGAAGGCGGTCATACCCGCACTTTCCAACTGAAAAACTCCGGCGGTATCGCCCGCACTGATCATTTCATAAACGGCCGGATCGGCCATGTCCATTTGGTCAAAATCAATATCCGGACCACCGTTCTCACGGACCATCTGCCTTGTGTCTTGCAACACTGTCAAGGTCCGCAGGCCTAAAAAGTCAAATTTTAAGAGGCCGATATCTTCTATATTGCCCTTGGCATATTGGACGACAACTGAATCATCGTTTTTGGCCAGGGGAGCCAAATCCATAATCGGCTCTCCGGAAATAATGACACCGGCCGCATGAGTAGAGGCATGGCGCGGCATTCCTTCAAATAACTTAGCCGTATCAATGACTTCTTTGGCAGTCGGGTTAGTTTCATATTCACCGCGAAATTCAGGTGACTGTTTTAAGGCCTTGTCCAGGGTCATCCCCAACTCGTTAGGCACCATCTTAGACAGGCGGTCAGACTCTGCATATGGTACATCCAAGGCTCGACAGACGTCCTTAAGGCAGGCCTTGGCCGCCAAGGTCCCGAAAGTAATCACCTGGGCCACATGGTCTTGTCCATACTTTTCGTAGACATAATCGATGACCTCGCCCCGGCGCTCATAGCAAAAATCAATGTCAAAATCCGGCATGCTGACCCGCTCCGGATTCAAAAAACGCTCAAACAACAGGGCATATTCCAAGGGGTCTATATTGGTAATCCCCAAACAAAAAGCCGCCAGTGAACCGGCCCCCGACCCCCGACCCGGTCCGACCATAATATCGCGGCTGCGGGCGTAGCGAATAAAGTCCCAAACAATTAAATAATAGTCGGTGTAACCCATCTCGATAATGACATCGAGCTCCCGATCCAACCGATCGACATATTCTTGACGGCTGTGCTTGGCATAACTCTTTACCCGTTGATCAAGCGACTCATGACAGAGGCGGCGCAAGTAGGCGCGGTTGTCCGCCTCACCTTCTACTTTAAAGCCCGGCAAGTGGATCGTGTCAAAATCCGGTTCCACCTTGCAGCGGGCAGCAATTTTTGCCGTATTTTCTAAAGCTTCGGGGCAGTGCGGAAAGGCCTTGGCCATTTCTTCCGGTGACTTAACATAAAGCTCATCCGTACCCATCTTCATGCGGTCAGGGTCGGTCATTTTTTTGCCCGTCTGCATGCACAATAAAATTTCATGGGCACGGGCATCTTCTTTTAACATGTAGTGGCAGTCATTGGTCGCCACAAGGGGGATGGCCAACTCTTTACTTAACTCGATAAGCCCTTGGTTTACAAGAGCCTGTTCCGGCATGCCGTTAGCCTGAACTTCCAGGAAAAAATTATCCTTGCCAAAAATGTCCCGGTAGCGACAGGCAGCAGCTTTAGCTTCCTCGTGGTCTCCCTGTAAAAGTGCTCGTGGCACTTCACCGCTGAGGCAGGCCGAAAGACCGATCAGCCCTTCACTGTATTCTTTTAACAACTCCAGATCGATCCGTGGCCGATAGTAGTAACCTTCTAAAAAAGCCAAGGAGACCAGGTGGTTTAAATTTTTAAGCCCGGTATTATTCTCTGCCAGTAAAATTAAATGAGCCCGGCGCTTGTCTTCCGGCCCCTCCTTCTTAGTGCGACCATTCAAGGCGACATAGACTTCACAGCCAATGATCGGCTTGACCCCTGCTTTTTTACAAGCCTTATAAAATTCAATCACACCGTACATCACACCGTGATCCGTGATCGCACAAGCATCCATACCCAACTCTTTGATGCGGTCGGGCAAAAGGGCGATGCGGTTAGCACCATCCAGCAGACTGTATTCCGTATGTAAATGCAAATGTGTAAAAGTCACTCTGAAACAATCCTCCGGCCGACAAGGGACATAAGCTACTGTTGCTCTTAATCCAACTCACAATTTAACTGATAGGACTAGTTTAACATGAGACCGGCAACTGCCAAGGGAGCGGCGGAATAGCCCTTTCAGACCAATAAAACCGCCTCCACCTTCGCGTCATAGACTAGGGGGAAGCGGTTTCGTCGGCCTTAGTTTAAAACTGCAAACAGGCTGTCAGAGCATTTTTTCCAAGACTTCTTTAGCAGCAGCTGTAATTGCCTCTAACTTGGCCCGGGTCGGTTCTGCTTCTGCGCCATAGGAACCTGTATAAATTTTAATCAAAGGCTCCGTTCCGGATGGCCTGACACAAAACCAATCCAAGCCGTCCAATTCGTACAGTAAGACATTCGATGAAGGTAGGCCTAGGGCTGTTACTTCACCGGTTTCCACTTCGGTCCTGGTGTCATTGAGGTAGTCGCGCACCACCCGCACCGGAAAGTTAACCAGTTCACGGGGTGGATGCTCCCTCAATTGACTCAGGGCCCGGCTGATTTTTTCCTGTCCGCTGATACCGTCCATTTTGATGGAGATTGTATGCTCAAAACCATAGCCATATTTTTCATAAAGCGCATCCAGTTCATCGCTGATCGTGCGGCCTTTGCTGCGAGCAACCGCTGCCATCTCGGCCAAAAGCATGCTGGCTACAACAGCGTCCTTGTCGCGAACATCTGTGCCGGCCAAATAGCCGAAACTTTCTTCAAAGCCGAACTGAAAGTGCATATCGCCGAACTCATCATACTTTTTGATCAACTCACCGATGAATTTAAAACCGGTTAGGACTTCAAACAATTTGACTCCATAGGTTGCCGCTAGCTTTTTAGTCAACTTGGTGGAGACAATCGTGCTGGCGACAAAACTTTTTTCCGGGAGGACACCGCGCTCATGCTTGGCGGAAAGAATATATTCCATCAACAAGAGGCCGATTTGGTTGCCGGTTAAAACCGCATAAGTCCCGTCTTGCCGGCGGACCGCCAGGCCTGTTCGATCAGCGTCCGGATCAGTCGCAATAACTAAGTCAGCTGCTTCCTTTTCGGCCAGATCAATAGCCATTTGCAAGGCTTCTCTAAACTCAGGATTGGGTTTTTCGACCGTGCTGAAGTCCGGATCCGGCTCTGCTTGTTCGGGCACCACCAGCACATTTGCAAAACCCAACTCTGCCAAAATACGACGAATCGGCTTATTGCCCGCACCGTGCAGAGGCGTATAAACAATCTTCATATCCGACTGCTCTTTGACCAAGTCGGGATTGATACTCAAACCTTTCAGCATGGCTGTATAGGCGTCATCAATTTCCGGTCCGACAACTTGATAATGGCCTGTGGCCTTGGCCTCCTCTTGGCTGATAAAATGCAAGTCGCGAAAATCCGTCACGGCTTCCATATGCTTCAACACACCGTCGGCGGCTTCCGGCGGCAGCTGGCAGCCGTCTTCACCGTAGGCCTTAAAGCCGTTGTATTCCTTGGGATTGTGGCTGGCTGTAATCATAATACCGCCGATGCAATTGTAGTAACGAACGGCATATGACAACATCGGCACCGGCCGCAATTCATCAAACAAGCGGGCCGTAATGCCGTGTTGGGCAAAGATGCGGGCGGAGAGGTCGGCAAACTCCGGCGAATAGTGCCGAGAATCGTAGGAGATAACAATCCCCCTTTGCTTGGCCTCCTCGCCGAGCCCGGCAATATAGTCGGCAAAGCCCCAGGCAGCCTTGCCGACAGTGTACATATTCATCCGGTTGGTGCCGGCTCCTAAAACCCCCCGCAAACCGGCTGTGCCAAAGGTCAAGTTCTGGTAAAACCGTTCTTTTATTTCTGCTTCATCACCGGCAATTGCCTGCAGTTCGGCCCTTGTGTCCTCGTCAAAATAGGGATCCGTGCTCCACAACTGATACTGTTCTCTTACATTGCTCATGAAACCCTCCTCTTGCCCGCCGGGGCCTTTTTATGACTCTTACACAAATTATAACATGCTTATTTTTAATTTATTATTCAATTTTCCCCTTCACCAGGATCATCAGGTCCCGCAAGCGAGCGGCCTCTTCAAAGTCCAAATCAGCTGCTGCCCTTTTCATATCACGCTCTAAGCGGTCGACAACCTTGACCAACTCGGCCGGTTTCAGGCGAGCAATCTGCTGCTCCGGCGTCAGCCGGCGCTTGCTCCGCCGCCCATCCGGCAAAGTTTCTCCGACTTCTGTTTCGTCTTTCAATTCCTCATAGGTATTAAGTGTGTCTCTGATCTCTTTCACAACCGTATGGGGGACAATTCCATGAGCTTCATTATAGGCAGACTGCAACTCACGCCGTCGGTTGGTCTCGCTAATCGCCCGAAACATGGAGTCTGTTACCTCATCCGCATACATGACCACCCGCCCGTTGACATTGCGAGCCGCCCGGCCGATGATCTGAATCAAAGAGGTCTCGGACCGTAAAAAACCCTCCCTGTCAGCATCTAAAATAGCGATCAAGGAGACCTCCGGCAGGTCAATGCCTTCCCGCAAGAGATTAATGCCCACTAAAACATCAAATTTACCCAGCCGCAGGTCGCGTAAAATTTGAAGTCGTTCATCATTCTTGATTTCCGAATGCAAATAGCGGACCTTCAACTCCGCCTCGGTCAAAAAAGCGGTCAAGTCTTCAGCCATTTTTTTAGTCAAAGTCAAAAGTAAAGCCCGCTCGCCCCGGTCAATCGTTTGCTGAATCTCAACAATCAGGTCATCTATTTGTCCCTCTACCGGCCGAATGGCAATTTCCGGATCTAACAAGCCGGTCGGCCGAATAATCTGCTCCACAGTTTGTCCGCTGTGCTCTTTTTCATAGCGGGACGGGGTGGCGCTGACAAAGACAGTCTGCCCCATCCGTTCGGCGAACTCGTCAAACTGTAAAGGACGATTGTCAAAGGCCGACGGCAGACGGAAGCCGAACTCTACTAAGGACTGCTTGCGAGACCGGTCACCATTGTACATGGCCCCGATTTGCGGGACAGTGACGTGGGACTCATCAATCATTAACAGATAGTCAGCCGGAAAAAAATCCCTGTCTCTTATACACATCTGACGCTGCCGACGATTCGCCACCGGTGTAG
>CAMXYS010000084.1 GCA_947253135.1 uncultured Clostridia bacterium | reverse complement strand
GAGCGGTAGGGCCCTGAAAGCTATCGCCCAACTGGGGATCGGTGTATTGAAACATGTCCCACAGGTGGCCATACAAGCCCATAAAGGAGAGGCCTGTCATTTGTACATAAAGATCCGCCTTACCGTTTTGCACTTGTGCAACCGCCAGCGGAATGACAGCAGGATTGCCCATGGACGCCTTGCCCGCTTCATAGGCGTGCATCAAGGCAACCGGCACTGTATACTGTCCGTCCGCCAACGGAGTTTCTGCCTGGGTTTCCGGTGCGGCACCAACCGGGCCGGCCGGCCCGCCTGCAGCCCGCCCTAAACCGAGTGGGTTGACCGGCAGCTCACCCGGTTGCGCAAGCGCGGTCGGAGCCAAAGAGCCTGTGCTGCCCACTGCCTTATCCCTAATAGCACCTCTTTTGTCTATTTGGCCGACATTTGCTTGACCGCCCGAAGCCGGTTCACCGACCTCGGTTTCCGGGGCAGGCAAATTCGAAATAGACTCTTTGTCCTCTGCGGGGGCCTTCAGCTGCGCCCGTCCCGAAGCCGCAGTTTCGGCCGGCGATTCCGCTGCCTCTATTTCCTGACCCGCCGCCGGCTGCTCTGTCGCCGGTAGCACGGCAACTGAGGCCTGAGCCGCGGCAACTTCCGCCGCCTGCTCTGTGGCCGCCTCTTGTGTCGGGGCAGCCCCTGCCGCCTTGGCCCCGGATCGTGCCGGGACTAAAGTCAAGCATAACAAGGCTGCTAAAATTGCACTGATGAAGCGGCCTCCCCTGTGCTTAATCGGTTTGTCGATAGTGGACTGATGTCGCATAATCGTTCCCTCTTCTTTCTACCTGTCTAAAGACAGACCCTCTATTTCATACTGTCAACACAAAGTGTTGATCGGAATACTCGGCAATTGTCAGATCAATATCGTAGACATTTCGCAAAAGTTCTCTGTCTAAAAAATCGTTTACCGGTCCATTCATCAACAGCTCACCTTCTTTTAGAGCGACCACCCGGTCACAATAAGCAATGGCTTGGTTGATATCGTGTAAGACCATGACGATACTCATCCCTTTATCTCGGTTTAAGGATTTAATCAAACTCAAAACTTCGATCTGAAAGCGAATATCTAAAAAATTAGTCGGTTCATCTAAAAATAAAATCTTAGTCTCTTGGGCCAAAGCCATGGCGATCCAGACTCTTTGCAGCTGGCCGTAGGACAAGGTTCCGATCTCGCGCCTGCGCAGGCTTTCGGTATTGGTCCAAGCCAAGGCCCGGTCAACTGCCGCCCAATCCTGCTCACTCAACCGCACAGCCAACAAGGGATTGTGTGGTATTCTCCCGTAGCTGACCAGCTCCTCTACCGTCAAATCGCCCGGCGCCCTGTTTTGCTGGTGCACAATGGCCACTGCCTGAGCAAAATCTTTGCGTTTAAAGTCCCGCAGAGAGTGCCCTGCCAAGGAGATTTCGCCCGCTTTAGGAAGCAAATTCTTACCTAACAAATTGAGCAGGGTGGACTTGCCACAGCCATTTTGTCCCACAATGCAAATCACTTTGCCTTCCGGCAAGACTAAATCGAAATCATGGAACAGGAGCTCTGTTCCTGGATAGGCAAAGTCTAAATCTTCAACTTTAAATAAATACTTATCTGCCATAGCTCACCCTGTCTCCTTTGCGGAACAAAATGATAAAAATCGGTCCGCCAATCACCATCATCAAAATGGCTGCAGGTATCTCAATCGGCAGTAAGATTAAGCGACCCAGGGTATCAAAAAACAAAAAGATAAAGCCGCCCAGCAGACCGGCGAAGGGCAACAGCTTGGTGTGGTCATTGCCGATCAAGAAGCGAGCTACATGTGGCACAATCAGGGCTAAGAAAGAAATAATGCCGACGATAGAGGTGGCCAACGAGGCTAAAAATACAGCGATCATGGAAATCAAAAAACGCATCCGACTCACCTTGATGCCCAGCCCGGCAATCGTCTTTTCTTCCAACAGCAAAAGGTTGCACATTTTGGCAAACAACATGGCTACAATTAAGCCGGCCGGTATGTAAGTCAAAAGAAAATAGACATCCGGCCAGCCCTTCATACTGATGTTGACCACTGAAAGTCCCGGTGTGGCTCCCATAATCTGACCGCTCATATAGGTCAGTCCCTGCACCATGCCCATAAACATGGCGTTAATAGCAATACCGGTCAAGATGATGCGCAGGGGTTTTAGGCCGTCTTTCAAAGCCAGAAAATAGACAATTACAAAGCCCAGGGCGCCGCCAATGAAAGAAAACAGCGGTTTGGCAAAGTAGAATTGAGGCAGTATAAAGCCGGCTAGCATATTCATAAATTGTGCACCGCCGGAGACGCCGATAATGCCGGGGTCGGCGAGCGGGTTGTGGAGCACAGCCTGCAGCTGGCAGCCGGCTACCGACAAGGCGGAACCGGCCAGTACCGAAATAAAAATTCGCGGAAAGCGCAGGTCCACAACCGCTGCCACCAGCTCATCCGGCTCTATGAAAAGCCCTCTGAACAGTTGGCCGGCTCCCACCTTTAAGCTGCCCAGCATCATCGAAACAAAAGCTAAAAGCAAGAGAGCCAGTAGCAAAATAAGCGTTTTTAACCAAAAGCGATCTTTTTTGCTACTCATTATTTTTGCACCGTTCCCTGATAGTCGGCGAAAATTTCTTTTAATTGATCCAGACCCTTGTTGTAGTCAAAGTTGGCGCTCATGCCAAAATAGCTTGAATCCAAGTCGTAGACATGGCCTTCCTTGACCGCTCTGAAATTTTTCCAGATTGTATTCTCTTTAAATTCTTTGGCAAACATTTCGTTCACCACCTCCGGCATGGCATGGGCCGTGCGCAAGATGATATCAGGATCTTGGCTGAGCATTTCCTCCGGACTGACATTCATAAATTCAGTTTTCCCATCTCCCGGAAAAATATTTTCAGCACCGGACAAGGCCAGTAAACTGCCCGCATAAGAGGTCGGAGTAGCCACCACGTAAGAACCGGGCAAACCCATAATTAAAAGAACACGCGGTTTTTCCATGTCTTTAGTCGCTTCCTGGTAACCGGACAAAAAAGCCTGGTACTCCGCCTGTAATTGGGCTACAGCTTCCTCCTTGCCAAAGCGTTTGCCCACCGATTCCACCGCTTCATACAAGGCTGCCGTCGACTTCAAATTGACAAATTCAATCGGCAACTGGTGCTTTTCAAAACCCTCTTTCAGCCAATCCTCCAAGCTGTCCGGACAATAGACCACCGTGGGTTTTAAGCTGTAGATAACCTCCATATTGGGATTCATCGGCATACCAATTTGAACAATATCGTCATAGCGCGCCGGCATCCGATTTAATTTGGTTGTCGGGCGACCGACCAAGTTTATACCCAGCTTATCCATCATCTCGCAGAGGGCAACCGAGGTACAAACAATCCTCTCTTGCCCTTCTTCAGCGGAGGTTTTTCCCCGATTAACAGTCTCTAAATCCGTATCATCTTCCAGATACTCTGAAGGGATATTAATTTTATCTCCCACCCCCGGTAGTTCCCGATCTTTGTAGACAGGGCCACCGGCTCCACAGCCGGTGAGTGAGCAGCAAAAAGTCAAGGCGAGCAAGAGGCCGGCTACCTTAGCCCCTTTTTTGTTTTTTTTTGAACGGACGACCACAACCACCAGGACAATGATGACCAGGGCCGCTATACCGCCTCCGATGAGGAGCTTATTGCGCTTTTGTGCCTGTAAATAAAGATGGTCATCTTGGACAAAGAAGTCATTAAAGTCTTTAGTCCCGGCTGTTAACTCACCGGTTGAAACAATAAAGTACTTGACCGCCCGGCCCATAGGATTAACAAACATTTCCACTGAAACTTTAAAGTTTGTATCGGGAACTTCAAAGCGAAAGTCGCTATAATTGACGCCATCCGGTCCTTCAAACAAGGTTTTAGTCACATGATAATCGACCAATTTATATTCGCCGTCCGGTTGGAGGACCTTGAAGAAAGGGCCATCCTTTTCATTGACATTGACGAAGTTTATCAAGTAAAGCCGGACCGTGGCAAAAATCTTGCCATCCAATCTTTTTTCCACTAAAGCATCCGCATATTTTTCTTCGCCCGGTTTCGGTTTGCCGAAGACACTGTCGATGCCTCCGGCCGGATCCGAAGGTGTCACCACTCCGTCTACCATGCCTTCGCCGATGGCTGCATTTTGTGTGCCACCGTCTTCAGTTTTTCCCGTTTCCGGATTGAGGTAACTGCCAAAAATCCTAGCTATAAAAGAACCTTTAGCATCAGCAGAAATTTGTGCACCGCTCTTAGACTCTGCCTGTTCAGCGGCTTTGACAGTCTCTGTCTCAGCAGTACTTTCACCCCTATTCGCAGCACTTGTTGTAGTCTCAGCTGCCCGCAGGGAAGCATTTGACCCGACCGCCAGGCTCAGAGCTGTTGCCAAAGCCAGCAGAAGGGCTGCCGTCTTAGCAGTTTTGCCTTTATTCCGTCCGACTTTTATAGCCACGGCGATCACCACAATCAAAACAGCTGCTCCGCAGCAAAGCCAAAACCAGACCGGGACACCGCCTGCCCGACCCGGGACAGCCACAGCAAAGAAACCCGCATCGCCGGTGACAATGTCGTATTTGCCATCTACTTCCTTGCCCTGCATGGGGTTGGGGGTGCCATCCTCAGCAAAGTTAATGATTTGCAGATTTTCAGACTGAACCCCTTCCGGGATAGGGAATTGTAGATTGATTTGACGGACCGGTTTAAGCGGATTACCGGTTTCGTCTTCTAGACTGATCTTATACAAAGTCAAGCTCTTGTCTTGTTTTTTGGCAAAATCTTGTGCCCTGTCGAAGATCTCACCGTTTGTTACAGTCTCTGCCTTCATTTGAACGCCGGAGGCCAGAACCCGTTCCTCAGCTAAGAGGCGAATGCCGGTCGCTTCATCGGTAAAGTCAACTGCCGGAGTAAAGACATCTCCATAGACCGTCTCTTTATCTCCAGTCAAGACAAAGTCATCTGCAACCTTATTTAAGCTGTCCCAATAAAAACGAAAGCGGGCGTCAACCGGTTTGTTTCCCATAGCGTCGACATTAGGGTCGACCATGCAATGCATATACTCGTCCCCTTTGTAAAGAGGAAAGGAGAATTTACTGGGCTTATCACCCGGCAATTCGTTTTCCACAATTTCAGCAAATTGCAAATCACCATTTTCGTCCGGATATTGAAAGGTGATTAAAGAGGCGACAATCCCGCTCACTCCCATGGGGTGGACGGTAAATTCGCACTGAACCTTACCCTCCTTGACTGTCAATAAAGCCTGGTGATTCATGGAGCCATTGCCCATCGAAGGACGATCTTCATGCATGTGCCACAAGTCAATATCGACTGTATACTTGCCATCTTGCAATTGACTTAGGTCATAGTCCAGGCCGCCTTTACCGGCCTGTTCATCGCTTTGTTCACCTTCCTGCTTGCCGGTCTCAGAAGAAGCTTGGCCACTCGCTGTCTCAGCGGCGAGCGGAACACCGGCAACGGGTGCCGGTGCCTGAGAGTAGTCAAAAACCAGGCGAGCATTCTGCTCCCCTTGGCCTTCACCACCGGCGATGCTGTCCATCGCATCAACCCTGACACGGACATAGAACTCACCTTCGCGACAGACCGGACGTTTAATTTTGATAAGGGAGGGGAAGGTTGTTTGCTGCCCATCGAGACCGGCATCGGTATCTTCCTCTAAGACTTCTGCCGGCCGGCAGGTATCATCTTTTTCAGGGGAAGGTTCACCGTCCCAACTGTAAAGCTTTAGCAAGTGCCCATGCATATTCATGAAGTCCAAGGCCTTAAAACTGATTTCAATCTCAGTACCTGTTGGCGTTTCGGTAATTTTAGCCGTCTGCCCCATAGCAGGGTTGCCCATAGACTCCTTATCTTTTTCATAGGCATGCATGAGTTTCACCGGCACTTCGTATGATTTTCCGGCTGCCCGCAACTGCCCCGACCAAGTAAACACCGGCAAAGAAAAAATAAAAAAGCTGAATAAAAGCACCCACAGCAGCGGCCGGTCAGCCACTCTGTTTCTGTTAATCTTTACTTCAGCTCCCACAAAACTTGACATAGAAGCCTCTTTCTAAGGAAGTTATCCCGAAATGATAATGGTGCCGATTTGGTTTTAGCACCAGCTAACTAATGTTAAGCCCAGCTAACTTCTTTTGTCAAGCGGATGAATCAGTTGTTGTAAAAGTAAAAAAACAGTGTGCCCCGAAGGACACACTGCCAAACTTAAAAATTCAGTTTTGATTAAAATTACTCGCTGATGGATGTGACCGTACCGGCACCAACCGTTCTGCCGCCCTCACGGATAGCGAACTTCAGACCTTCAGCCATGGCGATCGGAGTGATCAGCTCAATACTCAAGGAAACGTGGTCACCGGGCATGCACATTTCAACACCCTCGGGCATATGGGCAACACCGGTAACGTCCGTTGTACGGAAGTAGAACTGCGGACGGTAACCGTCGAAGAAAGGCTTATGACGGCCACCTTCTTCTGTGGTCAGAACGTAGGTCTCACCGACGAACTTGGTGTGCGGATGGATAGAACCGGGCTTGGCCAAAACTTGACCGCGCTCAATGTCTTCACGGGCTATACCGCGGAGCAAGGCACCGATATTGTCACCGGCTTCAGCCTCGTCCATCTGCTTGTGGAACATCTCAACACCGGTAACAACAGAAGAAGATTTTTCATCTTTCAAGCCGACAATGTCAACTGCGTCGCCGACCTTAACCTTACCGCTTTCGACACGGCCGGTAGCAACAGTACCACGGCCGGAAATGGAGAAGACGTCTTCAACAGGCATCAAGAAATCCTTGTCGACATCGCGCTCAGGTGTGGGAATGTAGTTGTCAACAGCGTCCATCAATTCCAGGATCGGCGCATAAGCGGGATCATTGACATCAGTGGACTCGCACTCCAGAGCAGCCAGAGCAGAACCCTGGATTACCGGGATGTCATCGCCGGGGAAATCATATTCGCTCAACAGCTCGCGAACTTCCATCTCAGTCAGCTCAATCAGCTCAGGATCAGCCATGTCGCACTTGTTCAAGAAAACAACCAGCGAAGGCACACCAACCTGGCGGGCCAGCAGGATATGTTCGCGCGTCTGGGGCATCGGGCCGTCAGCGGCGGAAACAACCAGGAT
>CAMXYS010000083.1 GCA_947253135.1 uncultured Clostridia bacterium | reverse complement strand
GTGGCGAATCGTCGGCAGCGTCAGATGTGTATAAGAGACAGGGTTTAAAGACCGTGTTGACGATTCACAATCTTAAGTATCAGGGCATTCACGGCGTTGAGCGCATCGCCGATTTATGTGATCTTCCGCCCGAATACATGACTCCTTACGGGGTCCTGAAGGACGGTGTTCCCAATTTTTTAAAGGCCGGCATCGTCTATGCCGACGCCGTGACGACGGTCAGCCCGACCTATGCCCAGGAGATTTTAACCCCCTATTACGGCGAGGGCCTGGATGGTGTTTTGAGAAATTATGCCTATAAGTTGACCGGTATCTTAAATGGAATTGATTTAGAGGAATATGATCCGGCGACAGACGCTTATTTGCCGGCTAATTATGACGCTAAAAGTTACGCTAAAAAGAAGCCGGTTTGCAAGGCGGCCTTGCAAGAGCGGTTAGGCCTGTCAGTCGAGCCGAACACCCCCTTGCTCGGCATGATTTCCCGCTTGGTTGACCAAAAAGGAATTGATCTCTTGACCCGGGTTTTAGAGGAAATGGTAGACAACAATATGCAGGTTGTTATTTTGGGCACAGGGGATCCTTACTATGAAGATAACCTGCGCAGTATGTCGGCTAGCCGGCCGGGGCGTCTGTCTATTATGCTGACCTATGACAATGAGTTGGCCCACCAGATTTATGCCGGAGCGGACGTCTTCTTGATGCCCTCCCTGTTTGAACCCTGTGGCCTGTCTCAGATGATCGCCATGCGTTGCGGCACAGTCCCGATTGTCAGAGAGACCGGTGGTTTGAAGGATACGGTGGAAGCCTACAACGAATTTACCGGTGAAGGAAACGGCTTTTCCTTCAGCAATATCAATGCACATGAATTGTTGTTTGCCGCACAGTATGCAGCCTCGGTTTACCATGAGCGGCCGGAAGATTGGGCCCGCTTGGTCAAAAGAGGGATGACAGGCGACTACAGTTGGGATAGCTCTGCCCGCCATTATTTGTCTCTGTATGATACGCTGCTTGCTGAAAGGCACTAGGAATTGGATTAATAATGCCATAGAAAAAGCTACCCTTCGGATTCGGAGGGTAGCTTTTTATCAGTGGAAACTTGAGCGCGAATTTAGCGGGTACTCATGATGACATCAATCTCATCTTCATTTAGTCCGACCATGGCCTCGCCCAGGTTTTTAGAAACCTCCAATAACACGCTGGGGTCTTTATAATTGTGGACGGCTTTAACGATGGCCTTGGCCCGCTTTTCCGGATCGCCGGATTTAAATATGCCACTGCCGACAAAGACGCCTTCGGCACCCAGCCAGCACATGAGAGCCGCATCGGCCGGAGTGGCGACACCGCCGGCCGAGAAATTGGGAACCGGCAAGTGGCCGGTTTTTCTGACCTGCTTCAAAAGCTCAGTGTTGACACCAAATTCCTTAGCCGTGTTGACAAGCTGAGCGTCGGACAGACTACGGACATAGGCGATGTCGTCATTGATTTGGCGCAGGTGGGTGACGGCCTGGACGACGTCGCCGGTGCCGGCTTCGCCCTTGGTGCGGATCATCAAGGCACCTTCCTCAATCCGGCGGAGTGCTTCACCCAAATCTCTGGCCCCGCAGACAAAGGCCGTTTTAAAACGCTTTTTGTCGATATGGTAGACTTCGTCAGCCGGTGAAAGCACCTCAGACTCATCAATCACATCAATGCCGGCGGCTTCCAAGATCATGGCCTCAACAAAGTGACCGATGCGGGCCTTGGCCATGACCGGGATTTTGACTGCTTTTTGAATACCTTCAATGAGGGCCGGGTCGCTCATGCGGGAGACGCCGCCGGCCGCCCTGATATCGGCGGGGATGCGCTCCAGGGCCATAACCGCGACGGCACCTGCGGCTTCAGCAATTTTAGCCTGCTCTACAGTGGTGACATCCATAATGACGCCGCCTTTAAATTGATCAATTAAGTTCATATATTTTCCTCCTGCTTAAAATGTCTATTGTCTTTTTAAATCAACTACGGGCTATATTATAGAGCAAAAACATCAAAGGTGATCTTGTTCATTGAATTTGCGAAACAGGGCTTGGCATTTTCGGCTAAGCGGGCTTGAAGTCAAGATGACTGCGCAGTGAAATTCAGCTGCTTGCGAGCATGAGCAAGAGCAATCAGCCTGCGACTTTTGGCCCGGTCAGGAGCTTTTATATCAATTTTCAATATGCTAATATCACCTTATTATAGTGTGGTTCTACTACCTGTAGGAGCTATAGCTCAGAAAAGGAGCCTGTTATGAAACGAAAAATTCCAGTTTTAATAGTATTTTTGCTAATTATTTCCCTCTTTTGGACACCTTTTAAGCCGATTTTGGCTACTGAACTTACAGAGACCTCAAGTTCTGAAGAAAGCACACCGGCTCCTCAGCCCATGTCTAAAGGCCAGCAAAAAACGATCTTAGTTCGGATACGCTATGTCTACGACGATGCTGTTAAGACAGTGGCGGCCCAAAGTTATGAAGCCTATATTCCGGTCGGCTACCAAAAGGTTTTAACCATCAGCTCTCCGGAGATCAAGGGATACCAGGCTGATCGGCCCAGCGTAACTTTAAATTTTGAGACCTATACAGAGGACACGGACATTGATGTCACCTACAGTCCGAAAACCATGCCCTATGAGGTCGAACATAAACTTGAAAATTTAACTCAAGACGGTTTCACCCTCAAGGATACAGAACAGCTCGAGGCCAAGGTCGGATCCCAGGTAACGGCTGTGGCTAAGGCATACGAAGGCTTTACTCCGGTCCGTCTACAAAGTGAAAAAATTCCGGCGGAAGGAACTTTAAAGCTGGAAGCAGAATATAGCCGCAATTCCTATACCTTAAGTTATGACACGGCTGGGGGATCTTACCTCCCCTCAGAACAAAGATTGTTTGAAGAGCCTTTGCAGGATCCGACAGAACCTGTTAAAAAAGGTTATAACTTTGGCGGCTGGGAACCTAAAATGCCTGCTAGTATGCCGGCAGAAGACCTACAGTTAAAGGCCAAGTGGATCCCGGCTGATGAGACCCCTTTCAAATATGCTTATTTCTTACAAAATGCCGACGACGATAATTACACAGCCTTGGGCTATATCGACCGGAGTGCTAAAACCAACTCACCGGTTGATATCCCCATTAAAGGTGCAGGCTTGGATAACTTAAAGCTCTTTCCCTTGAACAATACAGCCTATGCGGCTTACGGCATTCCGAAGTTAGTTCAAAATCAGCGCGACTTTGAAAAGTATTTTGTCTTTAATGAAGAGAAGACCAGGACCGCAAATAAGGATAAAGTCGTCGATGGAGACGGCAAGACGGTAGTTCCGCTTTATTTCGACCGGCAAGTGTATACGATCGCCTTTGGCGGTAACCCATCGAATTTCAATGACCCGAATGCATTTTTTCCTGCCATTAAGAAAAATGGGGTTACATATACCAAGGACAATCCCTATAAAATCCAGGTGCGGTTTGGGGAAGATTATTCAGACCGGATGCCTACCGGAGCAGACGTTGTCAACATTCCGGCCGGCCATGTCCTTAATCGTCCGATGTATGTCAAGGGGTCGGGATACGGCAGCTGGATGCCGGCGGTTCCGCCTTACCGCTTTACAGCCCATATGGCCTACTGTGCCCCGCAGAGTTTATATGATCTTTCCGCAGATCCCAATTTCCCCTACACCCAATACATCAGCTTGACGGCTGAGCCCAGTCCGCATCAGCTTAAAATCTATGAGCATTTTCAAGAGAAGGATGGCAGTTATAAGAATTTGACTGACCCGACAAGAATTGAAGGTTTAAGCTCATCCAGTTGGTATTACACACCGTCTAACTATATGGGTTTTTCGCCTGATGGAGATAAGATGGACTATTACCAGCAGTCTAAATCGGATCAGAACGGTGCCCCCACAGGAGAATTTCGTGATCCGGGTCATGGCTTTTTGATCCGCCGCGGTGGCAAACCGAGCTTGAACAAAGGTGACAAAATCTTAAACGCTGACGGCAGCTTTAAGGAATTTGTGCAAGACGGGTATGACAGTAACCTTGACGGAGTTGTCCACGTCTATTACGCCAGAAACCGTTACCCCGTCACCTTCTATGTGGATCCGGATGAGCAAAGTGATGCTTTGAAAAAATCAGTAGTCTATGAAGGTAAATTAAATACTGTTCTGCCATCTGACAATGAGATCAAGGAAAACAAGCCGAACACCCTATCAGATGCCTATCAGTTTAAGGGCTGGTACAAGGATCTGCTCTATCAGGAAAAATTGGGCGACGCAGAAATGATGGGGGCCAAGCCGCTGACCCTGTTTGCTAAATGGGAGCCCACATATGAAGATATTACGGTTACACTCAAGTTCAATAATGGTGCGGAAGATAAAACTGAAACCCTGACCTATGGGCAGCCGTTTGAGAAAGCGCTGGCAGGGACGCCTGAAAAGACGGGTTACACCTTCCTGGGTTGGTATCTTGAGGAAGCGGGTGGACAGGCCACACAGCTGTATGACTTTGCCAGAAAACTGACAGAGGATATCACCTTGGTCGCCAAGTATAGGGAAAATAAATTTTCTTCTGTTACGCTTCGCTATGTAGATGAGAACGGCCAGCCAGTGGCACCTGAGTTTAAGACAGAGAACAATTTGTCAGTTGGCGTCGACTACACCTATAAGGCCGCTCTCGTGGAGGGGATGCTACCGGATGTGGCTTCTAAAAAAGTGACCGTGCAGGCGGACCCCGACCAAAATATTTTAACCTTTACCTATAAACCCTTTGAGTCCGTTAACTACACGGTTCGTTACGTGACCCGCTCTTTAAATAGTCCGGGACAGATGGTCGAGCAAGAGATTGCCCCGGCCGAGCAGATTACGACTTCCCGTAATATTGATACAAGATCGTTCAAGGCTATTCCCGGTTATAGGCCCTTGACCTTGCAGCAGACCCTACAGCTCTCGCAGACTGCTGCTGATAATATCATGACCTTTGTTTATGTAAAGGATACACCGGACCAGGCTGAGTACAAGATTGAATATTATTTTGACAAGGACGGCAGCGGAAAGTTTGTTCAGGATCCCAATAGGGACCTCGTCCTCAGCGGTGATGTCGGCAGCACGGTAACCCTCGCCCGGAAGCAGGTCCCGGAGACGCTTGATGGCTGTCAGTTAGACCGAGAGAAGAGTCAAACAAGCGGTGTGATTACGAGTCCGGCTACTCTGACCTTAAAGCTCTACTATGCCAAGTCCACTGTCGTGGAACCCGAGAAACCGACTCAGCCCACTCATCCCACTCAGCCCACTCAGCCCACTCAGCCCACTCAGTCCACTCAGTCCGCTCAGCCGACCGCATCGGCGAAGCCCGGCACCACAAATGCTTGCGATCATCAAGTCCGGACTCAGGCCAAGCAAGCCTTGACTCGCACGGGAGAGATGGACAGGTTCACGGCTTTGGGCATCGGACTCTTAGTTTGTGCGACAGCTGCGGTGGTCGTCATCTCTAAGCGGAAGGCAAAAGACAACTAAGGCTCGGTTCATGCCATTCGCGAATTGAATAGGAGTCAGTCATTCGACTGAAGTTGGATTGAACAGACCATCCGGCCGTGTGCCGGGTGGTCTTGCTCTTGCTGCCTACGACTAAAATTTTCCGGCGTTAAAAGAAACATGGGAAGCGGCAAGCCGGATGGTATTTTTGGCACAATAACGAAAAAAAACAACTTTTATTGGAAGTTTTTCCGAGCTCAAGTAAACTGGTACGAGTTGTAGAGTTTTAAATAGACATTTTGTGATAGAAGGAGCCTAGTATGACTAAGATTGAAACAAAGGCTATTCATGAGGGTTGGCAACCCGGCCGTGGCGAACCGCGCCAGCTGCCGATCTACCAGAGCACAACTTTTAAATATGACACCAGTGAGGAAATGGGCGCTCTATTTGACTTAGAAGCGTCCGGTTATTTTTACTCGCGTCTGCAAAATCCGACCAACGACTATGTGGCGGCAAAGATTGCCTCAATGGAGGGAGGCGTCGCTGCTATGTTGACCAGTTCCGGTCAGGCTGCTAACTTTTTTGCTGTTTTTAATATCTGTAGCAGCGGTGACCACTTGATCGCATCAACCTCTATCTATGGCGGTACTTATAATCTTTTTAATGTCACCATGAGAAAGATGGGTATCGAGTGCACCTTCGTGGATCAAAATGCCAGCGAAGAAGAGCTGGCTGCCTGCTTTAAACCCAATACGAAACTGATGTTTGGCGAGACGGTCACTAATCCCACGGTAGAAGTTTTGGACCTGGAAAAGTTTGCCAGAGTAGCACACGCCCACGGTGTCCCCCTAATTATTGACAATACCTTTGCCACGCCTATCAACTGCCGCCCCTTTGAGTGGGGAGCAGACATTGTCACCCACTCGACAACCAAGTACATGGACGGCCATGGCATGGGGGTTGGTGGCTGCATCGTTGACAGTGGCAACTTTGACTGGCTGGCCCAGGCGGACCGCTTTCCCGGACTGACTACCCCGGATGATTCCTACCATGGTCTGGTCTATGCTGAGCAATTTGGGCAAGCGGCCTACATCACCAAGACCGTGGTTCAGTTGATGCGAGATCTGGGCTCCTGCCAGTCACCGCAAAATGCCTTTCTTTTGAATCAAGGCTTGGAGTCCTTGCCACTGCGCGTGGAACGCCACTGCGCTAACGCCCAGAAAGTGGCAGAGTTTTTAGAAGCTGATGACCGGGTGGCCTGGGTCAGTTACCCGGGGCTGAAGTCTTCGCCATCTTATGAAAGAGGACAAAAGTATCTGCCAAATGGTAGCTGCGGGACGCTTTGCTTTGGCCTAAAGGGTGGGCGCAAGGCTTCAGTGGCCTTTATCGACAGCCTGAAACTGGTGACCATTGCTACCCATGTAGCAGACAGCAGGTCTTGTGTATTACATCCGGCCAGTCATACCCACCGGCAGCTGACTGATCAACAGCTAAAGGAGTCCGGCATTCCGGCGGACTTGATCCGCCTGTCCGTTGGTGTGGAGCACATTGATGACATCCTGGCCGATTTGGAGCAAGCACTGGCGACAGTTACCGGTTAATTTTTTCAGTTGAAACCAAAGACAACTGCATGAGATAAGAGAGGGCCTTTGTTGGGGAAAGGCCTTCTCTTACTTTATCCTCAAAAAGCAGCATAAATTAGCTCGTACATTGGACAGACAATCGATTTCAGTTTA
>CAMXYS010000082.1 GCA_947253135.1 uncultured Clostridia bacterium | reverse complement strand
ATTATCCAGGACGTCTCGTGGGCTCGGAGATGTGTATAAGAGACAGACCATGACGTTGTTTGGATGGGAGCTGCTGCCGGCAACCGCCTCTGCATGTGCAGTGTGCTCCGCATCGCCATGCGCTACAGCAATTTTGACGCCCTGGAGGATGGCTATGGACTCAACTTGCGCCCCCTCTCCAACTTTGCCCAAAGTGTTTATGGGGATGATCCCTGCAGCTGTTTTCAGCCTAAGACAGCCGCTTCCAAAGGGACTCAGTACGCCCTGTTGGACCTCAGCCTGGCCGCTAAAATGCACAAAGCCATCGCCATCATAGAAACAAAACTGCAAGGACAGCTGGCGGAAGAAAGACCTGAATATGGCTTGGACCACCGCAATGTCCTAAAAAAAATCGACTATGAAAAGGGCCTTTACCGGGCCGGAGATCGCGACTATCCGCTGTTGGACACCAACTTTCCGACGGTAGACCCGGCCGACCCCAACCGCCTGACTGCCGATGAAGCTGAACTGATGGCCAGCATCGAATCTTCTTTTAAACACAGCGAGCCGCTGCACCGACACATCCGCTTTCTCTATACTAAAGGCAACACATATAAATGTGTAAACAACAACCTGCTTTTTCACGGTTGCCTACCCATGACTAAAGACGGGCACTTTGACGGCATCGAAATAAAGGGGCACTACTATGCGGGCAAGTCCCTGATGGACTTTTGCTATCGGCAGATGATGACCGCCTACTTTGGGTCTGACTCCGACCCCGAAAAAAAGGATGCCATCGATTTTATGTGGTACCTGTGGACCGGCACTAAATCTCCACTATTCGGCAAGAGTAAAATGGCCACCTTTGAACGTTATTTTATCGATGATAAAAAACTGCGAGAGGAAATCTACAATCCCTACTACCGGCTGTCACAAAAAGAAGAAATTTGTGACATGATATTCGCTGAATTTGGCCTGGACTCTCCCTATTCACACATTATCAACGGCCATGTGCCGGTTAAGATAAAAGACGGCGAAACGCCCGTTAAGGCCGGCGGCAAGCTCTTTGTTATTGACGGTGGCATTTCCAAAGCCTACCAAGCAACCACGGGGATTGCCGGCTACACCTTGATTTTCAATTCACACCACTTGGCCTTGGCCGAGCACCACAGCTTTGAGCAAATTGAAAATGACATGGCCAGCTATACGCCCAATATCCATGTTGAACGGGTGATGCCCCACCGGCTGCGCGTGCGCGACACTGACGAAGGACTGCTTTATATGGAACGCATCCAAGACTTAAAGGACTTAGTCACTGCCTTTCGGACAGGTGCGATCAAGGAGCAATTTGATTAATGGCAAAGCGCCTGCTGCCCTTTGCCACCCTGCTACTCTGATCTTCAATTTTAAGATTTTCCGCCTGACTGTGCCGGGTGCCCTCACCTGAATTCGACCGGTTATCTGATGGAGGTGCCCTCGTCTAAAAAGGCGCTCACCTTGTACATGGATTTTTTTAAACTGTCCTTAGAAAAGGGGTTGGGTAGCCGCGACTTATTTAGGATCTCCGGCAGCATGTCATCGTTGGTCATGGTGCAAAAATTTTCAAAAGCTAAAATAGCTGTTGACCGGCGGTCCAATGAGCGGCGCCACAGACTGACACCGGTCAGGCTGGCCATTAACTTAGACAGGGGGGAAAATGGCTCGGTGTAGGTTGAACGAAAACCGGTCCACCGGCCGGCCTGACCTTGAAGCCAAGCAGAATCGTCTGCCAAGTCCGGAAAAAAGCGCCTGACTTCTTCCAGCCAAATCTGATTGCGGTCTGCCGGCTCGGTCTCTCCGGCAGTATACAAACGGAACTGAAAGGCATCCAGAAGCGCCAGCAGTGGCATTTCCAGAACAGTATTGGCCATATGGCAAAAGCGCCAACGGTCAGCGTCCTCTGCTGATGCAAATAAAAGATCGGCGCCGAAGTAGCATAAAAACTCCATCCCCTTGCCCCATATCCTGACATTTGCCAGGCCAGGATCGAGGTAGGTAAAAGGGTTGTAGTCATCGGAGCAGCACAGGTAGCCATAGGCTCGCCCGGCCATATTAAAATAGCCGGCCAGTGTTTCCGGCAAGAGGGGCAGGTTGCAATAGAGGGCCGGAAAGGGAGGATCAAATAAGCGGTAGCACTTGTCCCTTAAATCCTGGCCGGGGCGGTTATATATTTGAATATAGCCCTTGTCGCGCAACTGCAACCAAAAATCGGGCGCATATCCGCCCAGACTGCTGACCAAGACCTCATTAAACAGCCGATCTGCCGCCGGCGTTTCTTTTAAACGCCCGGCCTTTTTTCGCTTCGCCCCGTCCAAGTAAGGATGCAGTTTTAAAGCCGTCGACCCGGACAAGCCGCGGTGTTCCCACCAGTGCTTAAAAGGCAGAACCGAAGCTTGCAAAACATCTTGTGGCGCCCCCCACCGGCCACCGCGTCCTTTGAGATAGCGCAGATCAGCTGCCAGGGGGACCACATAATCAACAATCAAGTTATGTAGCTTCAAAGCCGCCTCCGGCTCAATGCCAAAATAACCCAACCGCCTGTAACCAAGGCTGATAAAATTCGGAAAACCTTGCTCTTCAGCCAAGTTTTTGCGAACAGCCAGCAGGCGATCTAACAAGGGGTTGACCGCCGCGGTCGCAGCAGGCTGCCTTGTTGCGGCTGCTGCAACGTCAGCCCACCGACTGGCATCTTCCTGCAAGACAGGATCGCGGTTGCTGACGGCCTCAGGTGCAGGGCGGTCTGCACCTGCTCGGTATAAGGCTAAGGGGATATCTTTAACCATCTCTCCGTTTGCTTGCAACCGGGCGACCAAGCGGTTTTCTTCTTCTTGTTCAGGATTGACGGTATAGCGGTTGATGGCAGTTTGATTTTGCACATGAAAGAGTGGCATTTTACCGGTTTCATCAGCCAATTCCACCAACAATTCGTCATGCCGTAAAATGGCTTGATAAATATCCCGCATCAAGTCATTCAACCGCCTTCTTTCGCTCCGATAACGGTCTCTTTCAGCTGCGAAATAAGCGTCTGACCGGTTGACCTGAAAGCAATACTCCGCCAGGCTTCTGGCCCTGCAGTAGTCTTCTAAGGCAACTAAAAGTCGTCCTAGGATATGCTTCACCCGGCGGCTCAATTGGTCTACATCAAGGCGCCGGGCATCCAACAAATCTTCAAGTCCACTGGCCGCCCGGTTGAGGGTGCCGGCTATATCATCAATATAAAGCGGTCGATAGGTCAGGTCGGTAAAATCCGGATAGTCGTCCCAGTCAGGCCAACCGACTTGCTCTCTTGTTTTATCTTGCCCTGCCATTCATAGCCTCTCCAACCGGATTGCCGGCACTTACATCTTTTCAACTGTTTCAATACCCAGGAGGAACAAGCCCTCTCGCAACGCCCGACAGACTGCCCGGCAGACTAACAGCCTGGCTCGGCGCAACTCTCGATCAGCGGTGCTGAGAATTGGGTCTGTATTGTAAAAACGATTGAAGGCTCTGGCAATTTGACTGATTTGCCGGGCCACCATGAAGGGTTCACCGGTCTCAGCAGCTTGACGAACTGTATTGCCAAAGGCCTCGATATCGCGAGCGATTTGAAAGACGGTATCGGAGTTAATTAAAGCACAGTCAATATCGGTCGGCGGCACATCCGTATCGGCTGCACTGGCCCGGCGGAGAATACTCTTCGCCCTGGCATAGGTATATTGCAGATAGGGGGCGGTGTCACCGTCAAAGTCCAGCACCTCATCCCACTTAAAGACAATATCACGCTCCCGGCTGCTTTTTACAAACATGTAGATAACCGCACCCAGGCCGACTTTTTCTGCTATCTCCTGAATTTCCTCAGCTGACATCTCATCTTGGCGGGCTTCTGCATTTGCTTTAATGATGGCTGCGCATTTGTTAACAGCCTCATTAAACAAATCATCTAATTTAATAACGCTGCCCTGCCGGGTGCTAATGGCACCGTCAGGCAATTTAACCGTGCCAAAGCCGATGTGCCGGCAGCGGTCAGCGCACTCATAACCGGCCTTTCTTAAAACACCAAAAACCTGTTTAAAATGCAAAGTCTGCGGCAAGCCGACCACATAGATATTGCGGTCGAAATGCCATTTTTCATCGCGGTATAAAACAGCGGCGATATCGCGTGAGGCGTAAATGGTCGTGCCGTCTGATTTTAAGATAATACAGGGTGGCAGCCCCTCTTCGTCCAAACGGACTACCTGGGCCCCCTGGCTTTCCTCCAGAAGTCCTTTTTCTTTCAGCATGGTGACAACGGCCGGAATACGGTCACTGTAAAAGCTTTCACCATTGAGGTTGTCAAAATGAATACCCAACCGGTCATAGACGCGGTTAAATTCTTGTAAACTGACGTCGCGGAAACGCTGCCAAAGCTCTCTTTCATAGGCCTCGCCTTGCTCCAGGCGGCGGAAGGC
Organism: uncultured Clostridia bacterium; assembly: GCA_947253135.1. GTDB lineage: Bacteria > Bacillota > Clostridia > Saccharofermentanales > Fastidiosipilaceae > CAMXYS01. The sequence continues at coordinate 2,877 of CAMXYS010000082.1, read as the reverse complement.
CTCCCGGGCCCTTTCCTCCAACTCACTCTTGCCACTGATCTCCATTTCGTGTTCTGCTTCTTGGTGAAACTTGACATAAATGCGGAGCAACTCGTCAATCGGTTCTTTTTCCAGGCGGTCATCGTCGCCCCAAATGCCGTAGGCGACAATCAGTTTGCCAAACTGGGTGCCATAATCACCCAAATGGTTCATCCGCACGGTGTTGTAACCCAGGCGGTCATAAATGCGGGCCAAGGATTCGCCCAAAATCGTGGTAAAGCCATGCCCGATATGAAAAGGTTTAGCTATATTCGGAGAGGAATACTCGATTAGAACCGTCTTCCCCCGGCCTTCTTCCCCTGCGCCCAGGTCCCGGTCCGACGCTAAGGCTAATTCAAAGGCAGCCTGAATCAAGATACTGCGGTCGATAAAAAAATTAAGGTAGCCGCCGGCTTGGACAATTTTGGTTAAATAGGGGGGCAAGGGGGTGAGTTTGGCAGCCAAGTCGGCCGCTATCTGCGGCGGTGCCTGACGCAAGGTCTTGGCTAAACGAAAACAAGGAAAGGCGAAGTCTCCCAATTCCGACTGTGGCGGAACCTCTATATAAGGTTTTATATCAGCGGCCGGTAGGCCTGTCTCAGTGGCAATTAAGCCGGCAATTTCTGTAACAAAATCCATCTCTTTTTCTCCCTTGAGCCGGGCAGTATACGGCGGCTCTTTTTATATTAACTACCATTTTAACCGATTCGGCCCCTTTCTGCGTTTAAAAAAAGAAAGTGCAATTGACCTTTAAAAGATCAAAGGCGGGCTTTTTCTGTTAAGCCCGCCCCATGCCACCGGCAGCATCTGCCATTTCAGGCCGGTGCGAATCCTCTCTTTGTAATCAAGCCTTAAAAGTTATTGCTCAGTTGACAATAAGGCATTTAAGACAGCTGTATTGCGTTTTAAAAAGCGGTTTAGGTCATCACCTTGAAGCGAACCGTGGCTCAGCCGGGCCAAGTCGTATACAACTTCAGCCACTTCTGCTGCCAACTTGCCTTCGTCTCCGGCTTTCACCAGGCTGACCAACTTGTCTGTCAAGGCCGCATCTGTGTTGACCTCCAGCTTGCGCTCTACCGGGAAGGCTTCTGCCAAGTCAAAGTCTCCTTGCTTGCCCTGCATTCTTTCAAATTGTTTTCTCATCTCCAGATTCCGCCGACTGGCTTCTGTCTCGACCAGGGCTGCGGCAGGCTCATCTGCACCGAGCGCCTTGACTTCAACAGCTAACTTTTCATCTGCGGCAGCTTGACGGAAGAGGTCGGTGACAGTCTCCTGCCATTCTTCCTTCCCGGCCTCGCCCTCCAAATCCGTGTCGATGCGGGCAAACTTCAACCCCTCTTGCTTGCTCTCCAGATAAGAGATAAAGGGGATATCCAATTCATCATCCAAAACTACCACGGTGTGGCCTGCCTTTTGTGCCCGGCGGATGTAGCTGACCTGTTGGTCTTGGTCTACTGTGTAATGCACGGTTTGCCCCAATTCAGCCAGCGTGTGGTCCTTACCTTCTGTGTCAATGAACAAAAGACTTTCTTTGACCCGGTCGTAGAATTTCTCGTCGCGCAGCACTCCGTACTTGATAAAAATATGGATATCCTTCCAATAGCCGGCATAAGTTTCCCGCTCTTTTTTAAAGAGTTCATTTAACTTGTCAGCCACCTTGCGCACAATATGGTCGGATAATTTTTTAACATGGCTGTCAGCCTGCAGGGCACTGCGGGATACATTGAGGGGGACGTCGGGGCTGTCGATAAAGCCTTTGAGCAAAAACAAAAAGTCCGGGATGATATCTTGCAAATTATCCGCTACAAAGACCTGGTTATTGTACAGTTTGATGCGTCCGTCTAAGGTCTCGTAGCGATTTTCCAGTTCGGGGAAATACAGGATACCCTGCAGGCGGAAAGGGTAGTCCATATTCAGGTGAATCCAGAACAGGGGGTCCTTGTAGTCTCGGCAGGCCTTGTGATAAAAATCGATGTAAGCTTGATCGTCTACTTGCCTGGGATTCTTCTTCCACAAGGGGTCCGTATCATTGACGGGCTGCTCTACTACCGGTGTGGGTGGAATCGGCTCGTGCTCCGTAAAGTCCTTGTTCTCCGCCTCCGCCTCAGACTTTCTCTGGCGGTAGGCCTCCAGGTCAGCTTGATAACGCTTTTCGCCGGCCGCTTGGCGCTCACGGTCACCCACGACATCTTTAAAAAAGATAGGCTGGGGCATAAATTCACAATACTTATGCAAAATAGACCGCAGGTGGTCGGCTGTCAACTCTTTTTGGGCATCCTCGTCCAGGGTCAAGGTGATGGTCGTCCCACGCTCTTGGCAGTCGCCCTTGTCCATGGCATACTCTGTGCCCGTTTCTGAAACCCAGCGGGCCGGCTCAGCTCCTTGCTGCCAAGATAAGCTGTTGATCTCTACCTTATCTGCAACCATAAAGGCCGAATAAAAACCCAAACCAAAGTGGCCGATAATGCCTTCAGCGTCTCCCCCTGCCTCTTCACAGTGCTGGACAAAGTCAACCGCGCCGGAATAAGCAATATCATTAATGTACTTATCAATTTCAGCTGCGGTCATGCCCAGACCGTTATCAATAATTGCCAGGGTGCCGGCCTCTGAATCCAGCACCACATCAATACGGTAAGTCGGATCATCTGCTAACTTGGCATCGCCCAAGGAGACCAACCGCTCCATTTTAGAAATAGCATCGGTGGCATTTGAAACCAACTCTCTAATAAAAATATCCCGGTCCGAATAAAGCCATTGCCGTATAATAGGGAAAATATTCTCGGTGCTGACTGACAATTTACCTTCTTTTCTCGTCATATAGTATCCTCCTAAATTCTGCTTTTTAATATAAGTTTTGAC
>CAMXYS010000081.1 GCA_947253135.1 uncultured Clostridia bacterium | reverse complement strand
GCTTTATGGGTAAGGGTGTCAAGGAGCTCAGTGAGGCCGGCGTGATTTCCGGTTCGACCACCATCCCCGCCTTAAAAGGCTTCAGCATCGACTTGCTGGGCATATACGACCGGGCTGAAACCTTAATCCCGCAAATCATGATCTTGATTGCCTCGGCGTGGATTATCCTGTCGCACACCTTCAAAACAAGGCGGATTAAGAAGGAGATGCTGGCCAAAAAAGAGGAAATAGCGGCTGCAGAGTCGACCTCGCCGGCAGAGTAATTGAGGGCTTCCCGGCTGGGCGACCACTGCTCAAGCCCGGGCCCTGGTCCTCTTAACGACCGGGTGATGCCAAGGCCGGCTTGGCAATGTCCAAGGCTGGTGGCGGGCGAAAAAGCTCACATTTGTCATAGGTAACAACACCGAATTATCAGGTTTGCCTAATCTGTAACGGTTTGGGTCGGCTGAGGTTCGAGTTGTGTTATATAGAAATTTAAGTATACGGAGGAACAAAATGAAAAAGAAACTATTAGCGCTCATGATGGCCGGTGCCATGTTGACAGCCTTTGCTATCAGTGGTTGCGGCGACAAGGGGGGGGAGGCAGCGTCTTCAGAGGCGCCTGTGGCCAGTGAAACGGCTTCTTCGCCGTCTGAAAAGGAAAGCAAAGAAGAGGCCGGCAAAGCTGTTGAAGCGGAAAAACCGGGTGAATCCGGTTTCTTGGAAATTCCCATCGGCGAAGGTCAAATTGTTGGTCCTTTCCAGGTTGAGATGGTCTACTTCCAAGGTGTTGATATGGTCCCGGAAGGCCGTCAACCCAGTGCGGCTGAGTCCGATATGCACTTGGAGGCGGATATCCACCTGACCCCGGATGCTGCTAAACAATACGGCTTTGGCGCGGGCGAAGACATTTGGCCGGCCTATCTCTCAGTTGACTATAAAATTTTGGACGAGAACGACGCGGAAGTGACATCCGGTAACTTTATGCCCATGAATGCTGATGACGGTGCCCACTATGGTATTAACATCAAAAAGGGTGAGGTTAAGGTTGGTAAGTACAAAATCCAATTGGAAATTACCCCTTCGGATGACTACCTCCTGCACGTTGACCCCGAGACAGGTGTTCCGATTGCCAATTCAGAGGGCAAGAGTGCTGCTGAGAAGTTCTATGAGAAGCAAACTGTTGAGTTTGAATGGAACTACGATGGTTCTCAGCTTGAGTTGAAGTAATAGGCTACTATTCGTGAATGAGTGAGAGGTCCGGTGGGCGGTCATAACTCCCGCCTGACCTCTTTGCTTTTTAATAAAGGGAGTGAGCAGAACCGTGTTACCTTTTTTTATCACAGCCGTATCGACCCTACTGCCTCTATCCTATGCAGTGGCTGTTATGAGCCGGTTTGGCGACGATACAAAAAGCAAAGTGGCCCGCATCTTGATTCTGGCGGGTGGGCTTTTAGGGCTGGTCTTGTCCTGCGTAATAGCCTTTGTCCGCCGGACGCAGGCTAAGCAGATGCTTAAAAGTCTGGTTCGATTGAACCGCCAGGCCATTGCTTTAGCCTGGCTGCTGCTCTTGCTTTTTTTATTGATTGCGATCGTTTACCAGGTCGTTCGGTCGCGGGGGCGGAAAGTTCGCAGCTCTCGGCCCGGCTTTTTAACCATTTTGGGCGGGGCTACGGGCGGTCTGGTTCTAGCCTTTATGGCCGTCACCCTCTTGCCGATTCTATTTGCCCAGACAAATGAGTTCATAGCCTTTGGTGAAGACTCCTTCGGCACGGCCTCACTGTTAAGAGTGGCGGGCTTTTTAATCGGTATCCTGACTGCCTTTATGACCTGCCTTGCAACCTATAAAATCCTCAACCGATCCCGCGGCAGGGCCCGCCGGATCCTGTTTATTTTATTTGTGCTGGCACTTAATATTGACTATGCCCTGAGAGGAATCAGTGCCCTGGCCCGTTTGAGAATTTTATCCAGCCAAAATGACCTGGTCTTTGCCATTATGATTTTTGAGGATAAAAGTTTGCCCTTTGTCGGCGCCGGCTACCTCTTGGTGACCCTTATTGCAGCGCTTGCGGTATTTTTAGCCAACCTCAAATTGCATGGAGACTATCCCCATCCGGCGGCCAGGCGAAAAGAGCGCTGGCGTTTGCGCAATTGTCGGCGCTGGTCTGTGACTGCCGTCATTTTTTCCGTCCTTGTATTTTTGACAGTCTCGGCCCTCCATGCCTATGTCAACCGGCCGGTTGTCCTGACGCCGCCCCAACCTTATCAGGAAGAGGGAGACCGGATTGTGATCCCCCTGTCGGATGTGGATGACGGCCACCTGCATCGTTTTTCCTACTCTTTTGAGGGGCACGACATTCGCTTTTTGGTGGTCAGGAAGCCGCAAGGAAATGCTTACGGACTGGGTCTTGACGCTTGTGACATCTGTGGTGTGGCCGGCTATTTTGAACGCAATCATGAGGTCATTTGCAAGCGTTGCGACGTGGTCATGAACAAGGCGACCATCGGCTTTAAGGGTGGCTGTAACCCGGTCCCCTTTCCTTATGAAATTAAGGACGCCAAAATTTATATTGACAAGGGCGATCTGCAAGTTGAAAAAGATCGCTTCCCGATAGGAGATTGAGATGTTTTGGAAGATGGTAAGAGGCACCCTGTTCCGCCAGCGGGGCAAGATGTTTATGATCGCCTTTACAGTGGCCTTGGGCATATCCCTCGTCACCGCCATGCTGAATGTCATGCTGGGTGTAGGGGATAAGATTAACCGGGAATTAAAAACCTATGGTGCCAACATCAATGTGGTGCCCAAGGATGCCTCCCTGCTGGATGACCTCTATGGTATTTCTGACGGTGCGGGTGTCGAAGACAAGTATCTGGAAGAAGAAGATGCCCCTAAAATCAAGCAAATCTTTTGGGGCTTCAATGTGGTTAATTTTGCTCCCAGTCTGTCCTTGTGGGCGGATTCAACTGAACTCGGCGGACAGACTCGAGTCCGGGGTGTCTGGTTTGACAAGCAAATGAAGCTGCCCACCGGTGAGGAAATTTCTGCCGGCATCAAAGAGATGAAGTCTTGGTGGCACATCGAGGGCGAGTGGCTGGCGGAAACAGACGAAAAAGCCATGCTGTTGGGTTCCTTATTGGCCGGCAAGAACGGCTTAAAGGTCGGCGATCAGGTGTCGCTTGCCTTGGGCGGCCGCAAAGAGCAATTTAAGATTAAAGGCATCATCAATGCGGGCGGCGATGAAGATAAGGAAATTTTCCTCCCCCTTAAAGAAGCTCAAAAATTGGCCGGGCTGGAGGGGAAAATTTCGGCCATCGAAGTGTCAGCCTTAACGACACCGGATAATGACCTAGCCCGAAAGGCCTCCCAAAATCCGGACTCTTTGACCCCTTCGGAGTATGAAACATGGTATTGCACGGCCTATGTCAGCTCCATCTGCTATCAAATACAAGAAGTGGTTACTGATTCAGTGGCTAAGCCGGTCCGCCAAGTGGCTGAATCGGAGGGAGCTGTTTTAGCTAAAACCCAATTTTTGATGTTGATGATTACCATTTTGAGCTCGATCGGGTCAGCCTTGGGCATCAGCAACCTAATCACCAATTCAGTGATTGAACGCAGCCAGGAAATTGGCCTGATCAAGGCCCTTGGCGGAAGAGATGTCCGAATTGTCCTACTGATTTTGACGGAGATACTGCTGACCGGCCTGTTTGGCGGTGCGCTCGGCTATGTGGCCGGCTTGGGCTTTACCCAAATCATCGGCCTGACCGTCTTTGACGCAACCATCCCCCCGGCCATCATGGTGGTCCCAATTGATGTAGTCGTTTTACTGGCCGTCATTCTGATCGGCAGCATACCGGCTATTCGTTACTTGCTGAAGCTCAAACCAACAGAAGTGTTACACGGGAGGTAAGTCGGTGAATAAAGGGAAGAATAAAGAGCGGCGGCAAAGGCTCAAAGGGCTCAAAATGACCAAGCGCCGGATGTATCTGCGGATGATTATCGGCTCGCTGGTGCGCCGCCGGTCGCGCATGCTGATCGCCTTGATGGCCATTGCCATCGGGGCAACGGTTATGAGCGGCATGGTGATGATTTACTACGACATCCCCCGACAATTAGGCAAGGAATTTCGCTCCTACGGGGCTAATTTTATGGTCCTGCCGTCGGGCGACGAGAAGATTAGCGAAGAAACCTTGGGGCAGGTTCAGTCAACCTTGCCGGCAGACCGGCTGGTCGGCTTGGCTCCCTACCGTTATGAGACCACTAAAATCAACCAAAAACCCTATATTTTAGCGGGAACAGACTTGGAACAGGCCCGGAAAAACAGCCCCTTTTGGTATATCGAAGGGGAGTGGACAAAGGATGACCCGGACGGGGTTATGGTCGGTAAAGAAATCGCCCGGACCATCGGTTTACAAGTAGGAGACCGCTTCCGGGTTGAAGGCATCAAGTATGGCCGCCAGGTGGTGGGGTCCACCCATACAGATTCAGCTGAAGAGAGCAAGGTCAAAAATGCAGTCGAAGACTACTATGCCAAGGATTTGACCGTTAAAGGAATTGTGACGACCGGCGGGGCGGAAGAGGGTTTTATCTTTTTGGATTTAAAGACCCTCAACCAAATGCTGGAAGACCAGACGAGGATTGACGGCATTGAATGTTCCGTAGAGGGTGATGCTGAGAGTCTTCAGGCCTTGGCTGACCGCTTAAAAACGGACGTACCGGAGGTTGTCGGTCGGCCGGTCCGCCGTGTGACTCAGTCCCAAGACCGAGTCTTAGGCAAGTTGCAGGCCCTGGTCTTATTGGTAGATGTAGTGGTCTTGCTCTTGACCATGATTTCGGTCTTGACCACGATGATGGCGGTGGTGACGGAAAGACGCAAGGAGATTGGCCTAAAGAAGGCTTTAGGTGCTCCGGACAGAGATATCGTGCGCGAGTTTCTAGGAGAAGGAAGCGGTCTCGGCTTATTAGGCGGGGCTTTGGGCGTCCTCTTTGGTTGGTTTTTTGCTCAAAGGGTCAGCTTGACGGTCTTTGGACGGGCCATCGAGTTTTCTTGGTGGCTGGCCCCGGCTACGGTGCTGATGGCAATACTGGTGACGGTGGCGGCCAGCCTTTGGCCGGTCAAGCAGGCGGTCAAGGTGGATCCGGCCTTGGTCTTGCGCGGCGAGTAAGCCGGCGCTGGTTAAACAGAGTGGCTTGAGGCGGCCGGATACCGGCGGTGACAAAGATATCAGTCGGCTAGAGTAACTAGAGTGGGAGAAGAAATAATGACAGGTTCAGACAAGCAGGACTTGCTTTTAGAGTTAGAGAATGTTTCTAAAATATATGAAACCGTAAATGCCTTGCAGGATATCAACCTGACGGTCAAGCGGGGGGAATGGATTTCGGTGATGGGGTCATCCGGCTCCGGTAAAACTACCTTGATGAACATCATTGGTTGTATGGACAAGCCTTCGCACGGCAAAGTCCTTTTAGATGGGCAAGATATCACCAAGGAAAGCCAGCACAATTTAACGACCATTCGACGCGAAAAAATCGGCTTAATATTTCAGCAATTCCACCTGATTCAATATTTGACGGCGGTGGAGAATGTCATGGTTGCCCAGTACTATCACAGTATGCCGGACGAAAAGGAGGCCTTGGCAGCCCTCGACAAGGTGGGTCTGTTAAACCGGGCTGATCACCTGCCTCGCCAATTGTCTGGTGGCGAACAGCAAAGAGTCTGCATTGCCAGAGCCCTAATCAACAACCCGGAGCTTATCTTGGCGGATGAGCCCACTGGTAACCTGGATGAGGAAAATGAGCAACTCGTTATCCGCATTCTCCACCAGCTGCATGAGGAGGGGGCTACGATTGTGGTCGTGACCCATGATCTGTCAGTGGGTGAGCAGGCTGAGCGAAAAATTATCTTGGACTATGGAAAAATCAGTGCTGTAGAAGATTTGAAGTCAGCCCGTGAACAAGTCTGACAGCCTTGTTCAGGGTAAATGTCAGAGGAGGAGAACAAATGAATAAGCGTATTAAAAGCTGCCGGATGGCCTGCTTGGCCATAACAGGCCTGCTGGTCGGAACCTTATTTAGTGGTTGCGGACAGAAAAGAGATTTTGCAAAATTGACTTTAACGGATGGCGAGTACCGGGGACATTACGAGGATGAATCAGATGACCCTTCCAAGTCGTCCGTTGATGTGAAGATCGTCGTTCAAGCGGGTAAGATTGTAGCCTGCGAGAGTGTGGAGAAAGAAGGTGACGGAAAGGTTAAGGACGAGCACTATGGGGAAAAAACAGGTGAAGCAAACTTTGCCTTAGCCCAAAAGGCTTTGGCCGGCATCCAAGCTTATCCGGACAAGCTGCTGGAAGCCCAGGACCCCGAACAGGTTGACGGGATTTCAGGGGCAACCATTTCTTTAAAGCGTTTTAAAGAAGCAGTTTGGGACGCCTTGGATCAAGCTGCCAATCAAGGCAAGTAGGCGGACCTGCCGTTCTCTAACGCCTGCTTGAGAGGCTGTAGTATGGCTTTTATCCTATCCACCTTTTATCAGTGAAGGGCAGCTGGACTTGCCCGGAGGAGTTTATGAGTATATCAACGATTAATCATACGTCTAAGTCTAACCGCATCATCAGCTTAATTATGCTGCTTTTGAGCTTGGTGGTTGCCATCTTTCCCCGCTGGCTGATGCCGGTATGTGGTCCCATGGAAAATGGTAAATTTATGGCTTGCCATTACAGTGCTATTTACACAGCGGTTGTTTTTGCTGTCCTGGCTGTTTGGCTGTTGATTCAAATCTTAGTGAATCGCAAGGGGGGCTATATTGTAGGCTCTCTGCTGAGCATCCTGGCGGTAGTCTTTTCTTATCTACTGGTCACCCGTAAAATTAAAATTCCGGTGCCGGGGATGGAACCCATGATGGGGCAGGACGGACAAATGCATGTGATGACCTTCGGCCTTTGCAAAAAAGCCGATATGGCCTGCCACCAGTCTTATGCTGTCATTCATATCTTGATGTTGGTTTTGGCCGTACTGGCTGTTGTTTTGTTATTAAAGGCATGGACTGAAAAGAAGAATTAAGAAAGCTTTTACAAGTAAAGCAGGACCTTGCAAGGCGGCAGATGTTGCCTTGCAAGGTAAACATCAACAGGGCTAATCAGGAGGAGTGCTAAATGGACCGTCCCTTAAGTGCTTGGCGGATCGCTAAATTAAATATCAGTCGCAAGTCGGGTCGGAGTGTCAGTCTGATGCTACTGGTAGCTCTATTCGCCTTTATCCTGTGTGGTGGAGCCCTCTTTATGAATGGTTTAGCGCAAGGTGTCGGACAGTTGTCCGGCCGTCTGGGGGCGGACTTGATTGTTGTACCTGCCGGTTATAAGGCCGATTTTGAAGGGGCTCTTCTAA
>CAMXYS010000080.1 GCA_947253135.1 uncultured Clostridia bacterium | reverse complement strand
GTCCGACCACGGCGCAGACCTTCCCTTCGCAAACCTTGTCGAGCCGTAATACTGGTGAAGTTATGTCTTCCGTCACGGCGACGATTACGACTGCTCCGACCACTGCTGAGCCCACTACTACCACTACGGTTCCGCCTACAACCACTACCACGACCGAGGCCACTACTGAAGCTGAAACCACTGCGGCCAAGCCGGCCGGGGGCGATTATACCATTAAGGAGGGGGATAATCTCTGGGATATTGTCACGCAACATTACCCCGATGCCGACCCGATCAGCAAGATGAATGAAGTTGCGAAAGCTAACGGATTCAGCAGTTATGAGGACGTCATTTTGACGCCTGGAAACAATTTTGTATTGCCCTAAGCTAGCTCTCGCCGATCAAACTGACTAAAAACCCCCTTGGCCGAATTTCTCCATAAGCGGAGAGCGGTCAAGGGGGTTTTTCTTGTTTGAGCTTTTAAAATCTTATACAGGTAAGCCTTATTTAAAAATGGATGTTCGCTCACCTTTCTTTGTTGCCTGATGACAGTTCGATTTAAGCTCCGGGTCACATTTTTCAGTGGGCTGATCGAGTGTGATCCGACGGCATTCCATATAGAAACGCTTATCCAAGGCCAGGCCTAAAGAAAATGTTTTGCGGGGCAATGAGCCGCCGCGTGCGATTTGCTCAAAAAAACTGTCGGCTGCTAAGGGCGGCAGGAAAAAACCGACACTGCTTTCTTGCCGGCACAGACTTTCGAGCGAGTCATCACCGTGAATATAGTCCGTTTCTTCACCGTGCTCAGCTGCGCGCTGGTCTAAAAAGCGACGCAGGCAGGTCAGCAGCAACTCGTGGGGAGGGGTGCGCAGCTGCCACAGCTCTTTTTGACCGCAAAAAATAACCGGAAACGTGACCCATTGGGCTTTTTCATCCGGATGGTTGACAGCTTTTTGGGCGGCTTGGAAGGCCTTCGTGTCCGGCTCTGTTTCAATTTTTAAGTCAGCGGCAAAAAAGTCAAGTGCATCTTGTTTAAACGCCTCTCCGTCTACATTAAAGAAAATTTGGTGGATCGGCTCAAAGGTCAAACCGGGGTCCGTTAGGGCCTCGATTTCTACCATGGCGTAACGGGCGGGATGGTTGATCAGGTCGTCGCTTCGACCACAGTCCCGGTAGGTGGTTTTAATTTGCTCCCAACAAGTTTTAGCAGTAGCCAGCGAGTGGTTGCCATCGCCGACGGCGAAGAGCAGGTTGTAGTTGCGATAGGAGGGAGCTTGGGCCAACCGGTCCAGCCAGTCAGCGACAGCGGGATCTTCAGCCGGTACAAAAAAACCGTTGATGGCGCCGGCGGCCGACATTAACTCGGTGCAGTAGGCTTCCCGGAAGCGTCCGGTCGCCTTAATTTTGCCGTTTTCCACGGTGGCGGCGGCATCATAGAGTGGGCCCATGATCTCAAGCCCAGGATCGTCAACTAATAACAAGACATGGGAGGTCTCCAAGTCAGCCCCTTGGCGGACGGCCAGACGGGGCGGGATACGGCTTTCTACAGTGGCTTCGGAAGCTCGGATCAAGGCCTTGGTGCCCGGTCGATAGTCATAGGCTTCTAGGTCAATGCAAGTCACCAGACCGCGCCTGACAGCCCCTGAAGAGGTGCGTCGAAAGAGGACGAACAGACCTGCCGGCCAGTTTTTAAAAACATGCAGCCGGCGGTATTGCTGCATTACAGCGTGGATGTTGGCGAGACGAGACCGGGCTTCTGCTTGACTTTCTCGTTCCAAGTAGACTTCCGGATAGATCAGGTGGCCGGTGGAGGGACGGCGATCAATGGCCGCTGTAACCTTTTCCCAATAGTCCGGTTCAGAGGTGAATTGGTCACAGGCCACAACCGGCCAAGTGGCTAAGTTGACATCAGGAGCGGGTAATAACCAGTTTGCCGCCGTATGCAGTCCCAAATGTTGGTCTTTTTTAGAGTTTGTCATTTTTCCTCCTCCCGGGATCGTCTTACTAATCAGGTTGATTGTCTTGCTCTATGGGTAGGCCGATGCATGTGGAATTCCGGTCGGCCCTTAATTAACTCCGCCGGGGGTCCAGTTCAATGAAAATATGCTAATAGACTAGATTATACCGCTCTTGCTGCTGCCTTGTGCTAAAATCAGGAGAGCAAGAATATAAGAGGAGACCAGTGTACTATGCAAAAAATGGGATTGAATGAAATCCGTGAACAATATTTAAGCTTTTTTGAATCGAAGGGGCACTTGCGTCTGCCCAGTTTTTCTTTGGTGCCGAAAGACGACCCGTCGATTTTGCTGATCAATGCCGGTATGACGCCCCTTAAACCTTATTTCACCGGGGCGAGAAAGCCACCCCGCCAGCGGGTGACAACTTGCCAAAAATGCATCCGCACACCGGATATCGACAGTGTCGGTTATACGGCGAGGCACGGCACCTTTTTTGAGATGCTGGGCAATTTTTCTTTCGGGGACTACTTTAAACAAGACGCTATTCCTTGGGCTTGGGAATTTAGCACAGAGGTCCTCAAACTGGACCCTGAACGCATTTCCGTAACGGTCTATCAGGATGATGATGAGGCCTTTGAATTGTGGGAGAAATCAGTCGGCCTGCCGCCGGAGCGCATCCACCGCATGGGCAAAGAAGACAACTTTTGGGAGCACGGCATCGGTCCCTGTGGCCCTTGTTCGGAACTTTTTTATGACCGCGGTGAAGCCTACGGGTGCGGCCAACCCGACTGTGGGGTCGGCTGTGAGTGTGACCGTTACATTGAGTATTGGAATTTGGTTTTTACTCAATTTGACCGCCAGGAAGACGGCACCTACCTGCCCTTAAAAAAGAAAAACATTGACACAGGTGCCGGCTTGGAACGCATTGCCTGCATCATGCAGGGGGTGGACAACCTCTTTGAAGTCGACACAGTGCGAGGGGTCTTGGACAAGGTATGTGACCTGGCGAGAATCCACTACGGTGATGACCATAAGGCGGATGTGGGCATCAGAGTGATTACTGACCACCTGCGCAGTGGGACCATGATGGTCTCAGACGGTATTCGTCCCAGCAATGAAGGCCGGGGCTATGTTTTGCGGCGGCTCCTGCGGCGGGCTCTGCGCTACGGGCGCATGCTGGGTATTCAGACAGATTTTCTTCCCATCGTGGCTCGGGAAGTTATTCAGCGGTCCGCCTCTGCTTATCCGGAGCTGGCTGAGCGGTCATCTTATATTTTGAGGATTTTGGAGCAGGAAGAGCAAAGTTTCAAAAAGACCATTACCCAGGGGTCGGAAATTCTAGCGGAAATAATTGCTGGAGCAAAGGAAGAGGGGCGGACCGACTTGTCCGGCCGAGCTGTTTTCCGCCTGCACGACACCTATGGCTTCCCCTTTGATTTGACGCGTGAAATAGCGGCTGAATCAGGCTTGGCAGTAGATGAACCGGGCTTTAAAGAAGAAATGGCGAAACAAAAAAAGCGCTCTAAAGAGGCTACCGCTAAAAATGCGGGCAGCGCTTGGGAAGCAAAAACCTTACCTAAAACGCTGACCGGTCTGGAACCGACTACCTTTACAGGCTATGAAAAATTGCAAGAAAATAGCCGGGTAGAGCTTTTGGTTGAGTCTAATGAAGATGAACTGACTGTAGTGGACAGCGTGGGAGCCGGTGTGGAATTTATTTTAGCCGTTGCCAGCACCCCCTTTTATGCAGAGTCCGGTGGCCAGGTCGGCGACCGGGGCAGTTTTTCCGGTGCGGGCTTTGTCGGCCATATCAGTCGAACAGATAAGACGGAAGAAGGGGTTTACCTGCACCATGCCAAGCTGGATGAAGGTCATTTACAGGTGGGGGCAGACCTGGTTCTGACGGTGGACCGAGACTACCGCCGCGCCACCATGGGCAACCACTCAGCCACTCACTTGCTGCACAAAGCCTTGCGCACGGAATTGGGCGACCACGTCACCCAGGCTGGCTCCTATGTCGGCCCGGACCGACTGCGCTTTGATTTTCATTACGGTCAGGCGCTGACGGGCGAGCAGATTGAACGTGTGGAGCAGGCCGTAAATGAGGCTGTTTTGAGCGATTATCGGGTTGAAACAGCAGTTATGTCACCGGAAGAGGCGAAGCAGACCGGCGCTCTTGCCCTGTTTGATGAGAAGTACGGCGACCGGGTGAGGGTTGTCAACATGGGCGGGGAAAGCATTGAGTTTTGTGGTGGTACTCACGTGTCCCACACAGCTCAGATCGGTTTGTTTAAGATTGTCAGTGAAGGCTCGGTTGCTTCCGGTATCAGGCGGATTGAGGCGGTGACCGGCAAGGCGGCTTTGCTCTTGGTGAAGCAAGAGGAAAAATTGTTGCAAGCCTTGGCAGACCGGTTGAAGACGACGGTAAAAGAGCTGCCGGACCGCCTCGACCACACCTTGCAAGAGCTAAAAGCTAAGGAAAAGGCCCTGGCGGATATAGAGAAAGAGAAGGCCGCTGCCGCCACAGGTGATATTGCCAACCTGGCTATACAGTTAGGCGACATCAAGGTTTTGTGTGCCGAAGTGGACATTCCGGATGCTAAATTACTGAGGGAAACAGCTGACAGCCTGCGTGACCGCCTGCAACCGGCAGTTGTGGTATTGGCGGCTAAGTCCGGCGCCAAGGTACTCTTTGCGGCTTTGGCTGGCAAAGAGGCGGTAGCGGCCGGCATCCATTGTGGCAATATTGTGCGGGCAGCCGCTCAAGCGGCTGGTGGCGGTGGCGGCGGACGCCCGGACATGGCCCAGGCCGGTGGCAAAAATGTTGCTAAA
Source organism: uncultured Clostridia bacterium (assembly GCA_947253135.1). GTDB lineage: Bacteria > Bacillota > Clostridia > Saccharofermentanales > Fastidiosipilaceae > CAMXYS01. Next base: position 2,840 of record CAMXYS010000080.1, on the reverse strand, counting down.
ATAAAAGAGGCATTGGCCGCTGCTGAAGCAGAGATTAAGGCACAGCTGGGCTAAATACTGTCACGAGGACGCTTGGCCGAGAAACTTAAAAAGAGGAAGATAAATGGAAGCAGATTGTATTTTTTGCCGCATTGTGCGAGTGGAAATTCCCTCGGACAAAGTTTATGAAGATTCGGATTTTCTGGTTTTTAAGGACCTACAACCGGTGGCCCCTGTCCATGTTTTAATTGTGCCTAAGCAGCATATTCAGGATATGGAACATTTTGCTGCTGCAGACCCGGAGGGCCGCTTGGCTGCCGGTTTGATGCGGTTGATTCCTCAGCTGACCGCCAAACTCGGTGTGGCTACAAAGGGCTACCGCCTGATTAACAATTGTGGTGAGGAAGGGGGGCAAACGGTTCCTCACTTCCATTTACACCTTATCGGAGGAGAACCCCTGGGAGACCGGTTGCGCTAAGAGATAGGGGCGGTTACATTGACAAGAGTGGATCTATCGTTATATAATTCTCCTGATATTGACTAAAAACACGGAGGTGAGACTATAAATGCCTAAGAGAACGTATCAGCCTAAAAAACGCAAGCACCAGCGCGTCCACGGTTTCAGAAAACGTATGCAGACCCGCGCAGGTCGCAGTGTATTGAGCCGCCGTCGCCTGAAGGGCCGAAAAAGACTGTCGGCCTGATCGGTAAGCAGATCCGAAGACCGCAGTCATTGTGGTCTTTCTTTTTAATAGGAAAAGCATGACAAGGCTGTTAGTCATTAAGAATAATTATGAATTTTCCAGTGTGTTTAAGCGAGGAAAGTTTTCTTCAGCTCGTACTGTGACTGTCAGCTACAAAAAAACGAGTCGACCTGCTGTTCGCTACGGTGTAACAGTGGGCAAGAAAAGTGGCGGAGCTGTGGTTCGTAACCGCTTAAAAAGATTGCTGCGCGAGGCTTGGCGCTCCTATGCCGAGCAGGTACAAGTGCGGGGATATGATTTGATTTTTGTGGCGAAAACAGCCGGCGGACTGCCTTCTTATCGGGAAATCCATCGCGACATGGGAAAGGTTTTGCAGCGGATCGGGCTGCTGACTCCGGGGCGGGAGCACAATAAGTTTGAAAAAGAGGCCTAATTATGGTCGCACGTATTTTTTTAGCTTTGATCAGGGCCTACCAGAAAGCGACCGCCGACCGGCCCCCCAGCTGCAAGTACGTCCCGTCTTGCTCTGCTTATGCCGCTGAGGCCATCCGCCGCTACGGCGCCGGGAAGGGCTTCTTTTTGGCAGTTTGGCGAATTTTGCGCTGTAACCCTTTTAGCAAAGGCGGTTACGACCCTGTCAAGTGATGGTTGATAATAATATTGCCTGGCTGCCGGCCATTCAACCGGCAGTCACCGGCAGTCAAAAGAACAGACCGCAGCCTTGGGCAGCGGCAGATGAGGAACAATATGAATATACCTGTTATGGCCGCAACCGGCGGTCTCTTAGGACCACTCTATACGGCCTTTGGCTGGTTTATGGGGTTTTTGTACCACCTGACAGCGAATTACGGGCTTGCAATTATCTTGTTTACCATAGCGATCCGCATGGTGTTGATTCCCTTTAACGTCCGTCAGCATAAAACGACACTGAAGCAACAGGCCCTGAGCCGAGATATGACTGAATTGGCGCGGATCTATGGGGATGACCGGGTCGGCCTACAGCAGGCCCAGGCGGAGCTTATGAAAAAACACGGCATCTCTACGTCTGCCGGTTGTCTGATGTCCCTGCTCCAGTTGTTTTTGATCTGGCCTGTGTTTCGTATTATCTCGGCCCCGCTACAATATATAGCAGGTGTCTCAGCCGATCACTTGCTTAAATTGGGTGAATTGCTGCAAAGCAAGCACTTGTTGACAGCAGCGCAAGCTCAAATGGCCTCCACTCAAAATGTGCCTTTGATGACTGCTTTGCAGGATAATCCGGCTGTCTTTTCAGAAGCGGTCAACGCAGGTTTCATTCGTGCTGATCAAATGATTAATTTAAACTTCCTGGGCTTGAATCTGGGGTTGAAACCGACCTGGCGTCCGGCTCAACTTTTCGGTGAACAAATGTCTACTTATCTGCCTTTGTTGCTGATTCCCTTGTTGGCTGTCCTCAGCAGTATTTTGATGAGTAAAATCCAGGAGTGGACCAATCCGATGTATTGGCGGCAAAAAGAAGAAAAGGCCTTGGCAAAGGAAAATCCGGCGAGGTCGGTAACCGCCGAATCTCAAATGGCCGGCATGACCAAGGGGATGCGGTGGATGATGCCCTTGATGACTCTCTGGACGGTCTTTATTATGCCGGCAGCGATGGGACTCTATTGGATTGCCGGTAATCTGGTGATGATCGGGCAGCAACTTTTACTGTATTACCTGTACACCAAGCCCACCTTTGCTGAGGCCAGAGCGGGAACTGTGACGAATGCAGACCTAAAGCGGCAAAAACAAAAGGCAAAGTCAAAATAAGCAAGGCTTGGATCTCATATTAGACATGGGTATGAAGGAGTCATATATGAAAAAAACAGTTGAAGGGGTCGGCAAAACAGTAGATGAAGCTGTTCAAAATGCCTTAGCGGACCTGAATGTTTCAGCAGACGCTGTCTCTATTGAAGTATTGGATGAAGGGGAAAAGGGCGGCTTGCTCGGTTTAGGGCGCAGGGATGCCAAGGTTTTGGTCAGCTTGACAGCCACGGAAGAGTCTGCGGATTTGCCTGTAGTAGAGGCTGTAGCTGATGAAGGTGACGCGTCGGTTGTGTCGGATTATTTTCCGGAGTCGGAGGGTGAGCAGGAAAGTGCCTCTGCAACAGAGCAGGTCAGCTATGTTGTCCAGCAAGCATC
>CAMXYS010000079.1 GCA_947253135.1 uncultured Clostridia bacterium | reverse complement strand
TACAAAAGATTGCCAATGCGATTAGCATAAACAGTCCGGAAGCCAAATTATTTGTCCTTTTGATAGACGAAAGACCCGAAGAGGTTACGGACATGCAGAGGTCGATAGACGGTGAGGTTGTTTATTCTACCTTTGATAAGACGCCAGAAAACCACGTTAAGGTGACAGAACTTGTCTTGGAAAGGGCTATGCGCCTGGTTGAAATGGGTCAAGATGTTGTGATTTTACTGGATTCAATCACTAGAATGTCAAGGGCTTATAACCTTACGATCAATCCTACGGGCAGAACCCTTTCAGGTGGTCTTGACCCGGGAGCACTCCATGGTCCAAAGAGATTTTTTGGGGCAGCAAGAAACATTGAAAATGGTGGTAGTTTGACTATTATAGCAACTGCTTTAGTTGAAACAGGCTCTAGAATGGATGAGGTGATCTTTGAGGAATTTAAGGGGACCGGTAACATGGAAGTTGTGCTTGACCGTAAGTTGGCCGAAAAACGAGTGTTCCCGGCCATAGACCTAAATCGTTCCTCAACCAGGCGTGAGGATCTCCTGATGACAGACGAAGAACTTAACACGGTTTGGGCTATGCGTAAGGCCTTTGCTAACATGGAAACGATCACTGTGACAGAGACAATGATCAATCTCCTGTTAAAAACTAAGAGTAATGAGCAATTTGCCGGATCCATCAGTGTTTCCTTGAAAGATCAGGATCTCTTTGAAGCGATGCGGGGAATGATGCCTAAGACTGGTGAAGGCCAAACAAATACTAACGGAGCTGGTGGGGCAAATGGTAATGGTTCCCTGGCCAACCGGACTAGTTACTGATGATTTAACCCATTCTTAAATGAGAAGAAAAGATAGAAAAAGGGCAATTCGTTATTGAATTGCCCTTTTGATATTTAAAGTTTTCTACTTTTTTTACTTCAAACCGGATAGCTTACGATCAAATTAAAAAACTATTTGGTTAAGAGGTATAAGCTAACCGTTAAGACGGCAAATAGAGCGGCAAAAATAGCAGTTAGCTTTTTTTGAATATGCTCTTTAGTTTGACTTTGCCCACTACCAAAGAAAGTATCAGAACCGCCCTGGATTGAACTACCCAATCCCTGAGAATTACCTTCTTGTGAAATAACAAGGGCAACCAGGATGATGGCTATGATAACGGTTAGAACGGCTATAATAATTGTTAAAACTCCCATTGAGTGTACTCCTCTAAATTTATCTACTAATAATAAACCTATACTACGAAGTAGTATTATACGAATAAATAATGATCTGCGCAAGAGCGGACTTGTGATCCCTTGAAGCTGGCAAAAAGGTATTAGTAATCTGTTGAGCTTAAAACGTTTGACATGTTTATTTTATGATTTATGGAAGTCAAGAGGTTTTTTATCAATAATCCACGAAATTTTATCTGGATTAAATATAGATTATCCCAATATTTCAAAAAGTATTTGACATTACTTTTACCCTCTGATACGATACTTAAGCATTCTTTGAGAAAGCAGTAACGGCGCAGTAGTTCAGTTGGTTAGAATGCCAGCCTGTCACGCTGGAGGTCGAGGGTTCGAGCCCCTTCTGCGTCGCCAAAAGATAACCGGTCTTTAGCGGCCGGTTTATTTGCCCAGATAGCTCAGTCGGTAGAGCAGAGGACTGAAAATCCTCGTGTCGGCGGTTCGATTCCGTCTCTGGGCAGCTTAAACTCCGCTGTGTTTAGTAACAGCGGAGTTTTTCTATCTCCGGGCTTAGAAGAATTGAATAAGATCGGCTAGCATCCTATAACGATGAAAGAAAAATTTGCTTACAGCCAAATTTATTTAGAAAGCTGATGATTTCTGCGGACAGGTGGAACCTGCGCGATCATCGGCTTTTTGGCATTTTATGGCCGAGTGGAGCAACAAGCAGTCGTGTTGAGCTTGGCCGGAGCCTCCGCAGCCGCAATCGGCTTCGTCTCAGGCTGACTGCCGGTATCTTTCGATGCCGGTCCATGAAGGAGACAAACCGCTGATTTGAGTTACCGAGTGCAGAAGAGGATACAGGTGATTCCCTGCTCTTTCAGACTGTGAAACAAGGGGGGCGCTAGAAAAGAATAATCTATAAAGAGTCCTTTTGCTTGTAAAGACAACATAAATGGTCTTGGCTAAATGGTATGCTTTTAACAAGACAGATTCAAATGCCTGCCGCAGACAACCGTTGGCCGTCTAAAGGGAACTGATCGGTTTAAATCCTTGGTTAAAAAATTGGCAGAAGATAGAGGGAGAGCGATGAAGAGGACGATCGTTAAAATTGACACAGACCAATGCATTGGCTGTGGCCTTTGTGCACAAGCCTGTCAAGAAGGTGCAATCGGTATGGTAGACGGCAAAGCCAAGCTCCTGCGAGATGATTACTGTGACGGGTTGGGCCGCTGTTTGCCGGCTTGCCCGGTGGGGGCCATTGCCTTGGAAGAGCGTGAGGCGGAGGCTTATGATGAAGTGGCGGTCAAAAAGAGGCGAGAGCCGACAGAGGTTCCTTCCGGTGGTTGTCCGGGAACCCGGCCTGCAGCTATAAAGCGGGCGGACCGGGCACGAGAACTGCAGCTTATGGAGCAGGGAAAGCTGGGCTCGTCGCCTGTTAGCCAATTGGGGCAGTGGCCTGTTCAAATTAAACTGACACCCGTCCGGGCGCCTTACTTTGATGGCGCCCGGATCCTGATTGCGGCCGATTGCGTGGCCTATGCCTACGCCGACCTGCACAATCGCTTCATGAAAGGCCACATCACCCTGATTGGTTGTCCCAAGCTGGATGAGGGTGACTACAGTGAAAAACTGACACAAATTCTGAGGCAAAATAGGGTTGAAAGTGTAACGGTCTTGCGCATGGAAGTACCTTGCTGTGGCGGAATTGAAAGGGCTGTTGCACAAGCACTCGAGAATGCGGGAAGCATCATTCCCTGGAAGCGGGTGACCATCTCAACTGATGGGCGGATCCTGGCGGAACTTGATGGCCGGCTGGATTTGGAATAGCTGTGGCAGCCGGTCTGAAAGGGTCAATTTTCAAAGAGAAAGACTACCGTATTTCTAGTGGTCTATAGATGTCATCCTGCAGTTAAAAAGTTTGGGGCGGCTGTACATAATTGGTCAGCCTTTCTGCTTGTTCCCACTTTCGGCGCCGTCAGGTTGGGGCAGTCAAACCGGCCTCTCCTTCCGCTGTTTTGATCTCACTTAATAACTGCAAGTTTTCTTTTTTAGGTGGCACGGGGCCATCAAAGTCTCGTGCTGAATTTTTTGCGGTCAACAATTGGAGGAGTGAGGCAAAAGACAGATTCAATTGGATGGTTCAGAGCAGAGCGATATGCCAATTTATCACCCACTCATCGTTAGCAACCGGTCCGGTCAGTGCGTTTAAGTCCTCCTTTCGGGGGAGGTAAGGGGCCACGGAGTCATTTACAATTAGTTCATAGAAAACTGACTTGTCTGTGGGCGACTGATCCGTCCGGCGACTCGGCCAATTAATTAGCACGAGCTGGTTTGGCAAGGTCTATAGCTGGAAGAGGACAAGCTTAACAGATGAATCGAAAGGAGAGAATAATGGTAGAAGAAAGAGCATCGGGTAAGATGTTGAAAGTGGCCGGTATTTTGATGATTATTGGCGGTGGCTTGGGCATTATTTTGAGCATCGTTACCTTGGGTGCGAGTGCCGCTCTGTCCGCTTTACTGGGTGATGAGGCCTCCCTGGGACTGTTATATGCAGCCGGCATCCTGACCCTGTTAAGCGCTGCTGTCAGCTTGGTTGCCGGCATCTTGGGCGTCAAGTATTGTCGGTATCCGCAAAAGGCCGGCAAGTGTATGCTTTGGGGAATCCTGGCAATTATTTTGACCGTGGCCGGTCAGGTCTTCAGTTTGGTGGCAGGAAACCAGTTTAATTTTATGTCTCTTCTGCTTGGTCTGGTTTTGCCGATTATCTACATTGTCGGTGTAGTCCAGGCAAAGAAGGCCATTTCATAATAATGGTCTTTTAGAATGAATCGTTCGACTGACGGTCGGCACTTTCTATACGCCTTTAGACATAGCGGGCAACCCGCTTGTTTAGGTCTGTCAGACCGATTGGCTCAGCCGGGCGGCCCGCTTTGGCGACCGGAAATGAAGACGGCAGGAGAAGGCCTTGGGTCCACGTGACCGGGGGCCCTTTCCTGTTTATCTGTCCTTCTTTTTGAGTGACTAGAAAAAGAAAAAGAGTTTTCTCATTGCTCGGCAGGGCAAGGAGCAGTTTTTTTCAGCTGAACGATTAAGTCATACGATATAATAATGAAGTAGGTATGAAGTGGGGCTGGAATTAGGGTTTGGGTGAAGTTCATGTACGCGAGCCGAGAAACCAAAGTCATCAATTGGATCTGCCTCCTTTCCTTCTTTTTAGTAGGTCTATTACATGCCCTCAGCGCTTTCTCATTGCTTCCGTTTTCAGAAAATCACTTAATTTTTTGCCTCTTTCTCATCATTTTAATTTTAAGAATGGAGCAGGTGAGTCGCCGCATCACCCACGTGCAAATCAGGACTTACTTTTTATCTGCAGACATCATCATGATTTTTTGGATGTGGCTCAAGACCTTGCGTGATATCATGCTTCCCCAAGGTCACCCCATCGCCCGGTACATCTGGTATCTGCATACTTTCTTTATATTCTCTATCGTCCTGTTGTTTTTTTTCAGTGCCCTCTATATGGGAAAAAGCGAAGATGAGCGAATCAGTAGGAAGTGGAATTATCTTCATGTACTCCTTGTACTCTTTAGCCTGATCGTGATGACAAATGATAGCCATGAGCTGGTCTTTAAATTCCCTCTCGGCTTGGCTGACTGGTCAGACGTGTATGTCCATTATGGCATCTTTTACTTTTTGGAAATGGGTTTTATCCTGACCTTGTTTTTAGTTTCGGTGATTATTGTTCTGGTCAAATGTTCTCTTATCGAGCAGGGCCGCTTTATCTGGATCCCTGTCATCACGATATCGTTGAGTGTTCTTTATGCCGTCGGCTATAGGCATCCCGGCTCTCAATTAGCCGTTTTAAGTCTGCTTTATAGGCCGCTTGAAATCGGCATTTTTCTTTTCATTGCATTTATAGAGAATTTGACCATTGCCAGGCTCTTTCCCTCTAATGATTCTTATACTACTTTTTGGAGCAGGTCTTCTCTTAAAATAGGTTTGTATGACCAAAGGCAAAAAAGACTGAATTTTGACTACCAAGGCTATCAAATTCATGCAGCTGATATAAAACGTGCTCTGACCGAGTCTGTTCACATAGATGATGACACCCTGCTTAAAAGTTTTAACATCAGGGGAGGGATCAGTTTTTGGTTGAAAGATATCAGCGATTTAAATCAGTTGAATAGGGAGAAGGAAGCCGTTATGGGCCTCATTTTAGAGGAAAATGAGGTCATAAAAGCGGAGAATGACCTGAGGGAAGAGGCGCTTCGTGTAAATCAGCGGGAACGGATTTATGGGAGGATTGCAGAGGAAGTCAAAAAAGAGCTTTTAGGCATCAACGATATACTAAACCACCTTCCTGATGATGAAGCTGCTTTTCGCCGAGCTATGAAGCAGGCGGCCATCTTAAATGTCTTCATCAAGCGGATGTCCAACCTCCTCTTAATATCACATAGCAGTCCTGTGATTGCTGCGGCCGACCTCCACCTATGCTTCAGAGAAAGCAATGAATATTTGGAATTGGCCGGAATCAAGAGTTACACAGCCTTTTCCGGTAAAGGAAGTTTGCCGAAGGACATAGCAATTGGCTTTTATAGACTTTATCAGGTTATGATCGAGGCTTTTGTACCTCAACTGGACGCCATTATGACGGATCTTGTGATCGAACCGGAGACGTTCTTCTTTAAGGCTCAAATCAGCAGTCCGCAAACCTTGCTGGACAGAACTGCCATCCTTCTTGCTTTCCCTCGAACGGCACCGCAGGTCACGCTTAGTTTTAATAAAGAGGAAGGGTTGACTCTTGTTGAAGTGCGCATAACCGCAAAAAGAGGAAGGCAGGGTGAGCATGTATAATCCGTATCTCGGTTGTCTGATCTTTTTATATTTGTTAGGTTGTTTGAACTTGGCACTGGGCATTTACATTTCATTACAAACCAGTCTGCATCGGATCAAGGTCGGCTATTTAATAATTGGATTTTTGACTGTGGTTTTTAGCTACTGGGGAACTCAACAAATCAGCGATTTTACAACCGGATCCGAATGGGGGAAGATTCCTTTCATCCGGTCAGACTACTTGAGCTTTTTTCTGGTCATCCCACTTATTTATGCGGCTGTACTGGTGGTGGAGTATTTTCTTTTTGCTCGGGTTCAGATCTTGAAAAAGGCCACAATTGGCAACAATTCCATAAAAGAAACGCTGGACAAAATTCCCGTCGGACTTGCTTACTATGATTGGATCGGACGGCCGCTTTTGGTGAACAAGAAGATGAATGAATTGCATCATGACTTGTTTGGTGACAATCTCTTAAATGTTAAGAAAAGTGAGGAAAGATTGATTCATAGGGACCTTTCCTCAGAAGTTAAGATTCTCAGGGAAACTCCCGACTATATTTTACAAATTGAAGACAGGATCTGGTGCTTAAAGAGAAGAGACTTGGGAGATATAGGAGAAGCCCTGGCCTACGATATCACCGAAGAATACGAATTGACCTCTAAAATAGAGGAGAAAAATGCGATTCTTTCTGAAATCAACCACCGATTGAAGAACTATAATAGAAATGTAAATGAGTATACGAGAAGAAAAGAGATTCTACAAACTAAGACCTGGGTACACAATGAGATTGGTGAAAGTCTGGTTGCCTTTAAAAACTATCTAAATGGTGTGACCCATGACCGGGAAGGCTTGATTAAGATTTGGCGAGCATCAGCAGTCTTGTTCCAGGGGCAGATAGAAGAAGAACACAGCTCTTGGGACGATTTACTGGAAGCAGCTGCCAGCGTTGGCATCCGGATTAAATACCAAGGGCTTTGGCCGGCCAGCCAGCAAAATCAGAATATTCTTTTGAGTGCTGTTCATGAAGCAGTCAACAATACAGTTCGACATGCGAAAGGCAGTGAGGTTTATGTATCGGTCTGGAATGAGGGCTTTTTAAAAATTAAAATAAGTAATGACGGTATACAACCGGAAGAAGATATTGTTGAAAGGGGTGGTTTAGCCAATATCAGGCAGGCTGTAGAATACGCAGGCGGCAGCTTTCGAGTGATGATTAAACCGCAATTCAGCATTTTAATACTGTTGCCCGGGGAGGCAGAGCATGACTAAAACAAAAGTGATGATTGTGGATGATCAATCTATATCCAGGCAAATGTTTGCCCTTTACATCAAGGACAGTGACCGCTATGAAGTGGCCTACTCCGTCAATACGGCACGTTTTGCTGATACCTATGTCTTAAAGAATAAGATTGACTTGATTCTAATGGATATCCTCATGTTGGATGGTTCCAGTGGCTTGGAAATGGCAGCCAAAATTAAAAAAATAAATCCGAAAATAAAAATCATTGCCGTCACGAGTATGCCGGAATTATCCTGGGTGGACCGGGCCAAGGAGATTGGTATAGAGAGCTTTTGGTACAAAGAGCTTTCTCAGGAAAATA
>CAMXYS010000078.1 GCA_947253135.1 uncultured Clostridia bacterium | reverse complement strand
TATCCGGCAGCAATTAATGGAGGCCGGCTTTTTGGTCAACGCCTGCAGCGACTACACCCTGAGGCTGCTGCCTCCGATTATTATCTCCAAAACTGAAATGAAGGCATTCTGCCACGGTCTGACCAACCTGGTCGACCGTTACAATAAAAGTACTGAGGACTGACAATGAATAGAAAACACAAAGATTTTATCAGCCTGAGCCAATATGAACCGGCAGAAATCACCGCTTTGTTAGACTTGGCCTGCCAGTTGAAGGACGAACAAAAACGGGGCCGGCAGCACCGTCTGTTGGAAGGGCAAAGTCTGGCCATGATCTTTGCCAAATCTTCCACCCGGACCCGCGTTTCTTTTGAAGTCGGAATGTTTCAATTGGGCGGCCAGGCCCTCTATCTGAACAATAACGACATTCAACTGGGACGGGGCGAAGGGATCCGCGACACGGCCAGAGTGCTGTCCCGCTATGTAGATGGTATTATGATTCGCACTTATTCTCACCGGAGTGTAATGGAATTGGCCGATTATAGCAGCGTTCCTGTTATTAACGGACTGACTGACTTGGAACACCCCTGCCAAGTACTGTGTGACCTGATGACCATAAGAGAGCAGAAAGGCGCGCTAAAGGGGCTGAAGCTGGCCTACATCGGCGATGGCAACAATATGGCCAACTCCTTGTTGCACGGTTCGACCCTGCAGGGTATGGACATCAGCATTGCCACTCCGGCCGGCTATGAACCGGATCCACAAGCCTTGCGCGAAGCCCGGGCCATCGCCAGCAAAACAGGCAGCGCGATCGAACTGACCCACGATCCGCAAAAGGCGGTAACCGGGGCCGACGTCGTTTATACAGACACTTGGATCAGCATGGGACAAGAGGCTGAAAAGGCTGAAAAAACAGCTGTATTTAAGGGTTTTACAGTAGATTCGGACTTGCTGACCAAGGCCGATCCGGCAGCCATGTTTTTACACTGTCTACCGGCTTACCTGAATTATGAGGTGACAGAGGATGTTTTTGAAGGTCCGCAATCCTTCGTTTTTGACCAGGCAGAAAACCGACTCCACGCACAAAAGGCGATTTTGGTCTCCTTGCTGAAGAAGGACTGAGCCATGCTTTTTTGCAACGAAACGCTGATAACAAAAGCAGGCCCTGCGGGGCCTGCCACAGCAGCATTAGCCGTCCCGCCGGCGGCAGCCGCCGCCTCTTTTGTCATCCGCCCGGCTCAACAAGAGGATGTCACAGCTATTTTTGACCTGGTCAGGCAGGGCCTTTTTTCCTATGCTGCAACAGTTGGCCTCCCCCCTGACCGCAGTGGCCTCCCCCCGCTAGCAGGCCTGCAGGAATCGCCGGCGGATACAGCGGCAGCTCTCCTCAGCCACACCGTCCTGGTAGGCTGTCTAGGCGACCAAATAGCCGGCACGGTCCGGCTTGACTTCAGCCGGTCGGATGCCGTTTTATTTGAGCGCTTTGCTGTGGCAGCCAATTGGCGGCGGCAAGGTTTGGCTCGTCTCTTGTTTGCTGAAGCAGTCCGACTAGGCCACCTCTACGGCCACAAGACCCTTATTTTACATACGGCCTATGGCGACTTTCCCGCGCTTAAATTCTATGAAAAATTAGGCTTTAAAATTTTAGAAATTAGCACTAAGGGGCCCTACCCCCGCGCCAAAATGGCCTACCGCCTGACCGACGGCCCGGTCGGTTAAACAACCCCTTTTAGGACAACTCTTTCACAGCGCCAATAGGTCTGCACCGACCGAGACCGTCGCGCCGCCCTTAATAAAAAAGCGGGGCACTCTCTTACCCACTACACTGGTTGCTTCATAGCAAATGCTTTGTCGCCAATCACCCAGTTCATAAGCAGTTATCTCACCGACCCTGTCTTGATAAGTTTGTCGCCCCAACAGGACAACCTCGTCGCCCGCCACTACCGGCTCCGGCACCTCGGTGACATCCAGCATACATGCATCCATGCAAATTTTACCGATAACCGGCACCCTTAACCCGTGAACCAAGGCCTCCGCCCGGCCCGTCATCGTCCGACTGTAGCCGTCAGCATAACCGACCGGAACGGTCGCTACTCGGCGGTTGCCCGGCGCCACAAAGGCCCGGTTGTAGCCCACGCTGTCACCACTGTGCAAGGTCTTGGTCAACATCACCCGACTGTGCAGGCTCATCACCGGCTGCAGATGCGCTGCAGCCGCAGGATCCGGCATTGGTAGAAGGCCATAATTGATCAGCCCGGGGCGCACCATATCCATATGCATCTCCGGGTGGCGCAACAGGGCGGCACTGTTGCAGCAATGCTTGAGTGGCAAATACAGACCCGAGCTCTCCAGCTCTCGACAAACCGAGACAAAACGCTCAAACTGCAAGGCCATAAAAGAAAAGTCAGGTTCATCAGCGGTGGCAAAATGAGTAAAAATGCCCTCCACAGCCAAGTGTGACCGACCAAACATTTGCTGCACATCCTCGACGCTACCGAAACCTGAAAAAAGGCCGATCCGCCCCATACCTGTGTCCACTTTGACATGGACAGAGGCTGTTGTTTTTTGCTCTGCGGCCGCCCGGTCCAAAGCCTCTGTCAAATCATGGCTGAACAGGGTCTGAGTTAAACGGTACTTGACCACGTCGACCGCCCGCACCGGGTCAGTATAAGTCAAAATTAAGATCGGGGCGGTAATACCGCGGCGGCGCAAGTAAATTCCTTCATCAACTAAAGAGACAGCCAGCCTGGTGTAGCCGTTTTCTAAAAGGGTCACAGCCGTCTCGTAGGCACCGTGCCCATAAGCATCTCCTTTGACGACCCCCATCAATTCGGTGCCGGGGCGCACCCGGCTGACAATGTAACGCGCATTATTGGCCAAGGCATCCAAATCAATTTCTGCCCATGTTCTGTTTTTTGGATAGTCGCCCACCATTTAATATCCTCCCTTATTTCACCCGACCTGTTTGAATCTGCCGATAAGCTTCTCCCAAACGATCCGGCAGGCGGTCTGCCACGAGCGACTCCGGCCCGCAAACTGAAGCTTCCAGGTCGCCGGCCAGCCCGTGCCAATAAACGCCGCACACAGCGGCGGCGGCAGGACTTAAGCCGCGGGCTGCCAAGCCGGCGATCAGCCCGGCCAAGACATCGCCTGACCCGCCTTTGGCCAAGGCGCTGCTGCCGGTTGAATTAATCAACATGCAACCGGCTTGAACCTGACGGGCCGGCCTTTGAGCGGGGCCCGAAAGTCGGTTTTCTAAAGTTACAGTTGCCTCGGCCGTTCCGGCGCTGCTGCCCCCCGCCTCGCCCCCGGCCTTGGCTCCTGCCGGATCAACCAGGGCCGGTTCTGCGGTCAGGGCAAAAGCCTGGCCGGCGGGACAAGCGACCACCGTCCCTGCCCCTTTCAGCACCAAAACACACTGCAAGCGCTCCGCCCCTAGTCGGGCTGCCTCAAGTCGGCCGACTGTCGTCGGATCTAAATCCGGAAAGAGGCGGGCAAATTCCCCCGGGTGGGGCGTTAAAATAGCCGGCGGCAATCCTTTTTTTACCCGGTCATGTAAGCAGACCTTGGCCCGGTCATCACGCGCCAGCAGAGTCAGAGCATCAGCATCTAAAATCGGCACCCGGTCTCCCTCTGCCAACAGGCGGGTCAAACAGGCAGTCTCGGCGGTCAAGCCGGAACCCGGCCCCAGTAGAATGCTTTGATAGTTCTTCTGCCGGCGATAAAAATCCGCCTCTAATTCCTTTAAGTCAGTCGCTTTGGCTTGTGTTATAGCAGCCGGCAAGGCAGTTGCAGCAGCCTGTCTGCCCTCCGGTTCCACCATGCGTGTAACCAAGCCGGCCCCTGAAGCCAGTGCCGCTGCTGTGGCCAACAAGCCCGCTCCGATATACTCACGGCTACCGGCATACAACAAGGTACTGCCAAACGTCTTCTTATGGCCGTCGGACACTCGTTCCGGGAGCAGATATTTAACCAGAGCGGCAGTTATGACAGCCGCCCCCGGGTTGGTAAACTCCCGACAAACTTCTTCTCCTAAAGTGGGTGGCACACCCAAGTCGGCACAAGTAATGTGACCCGCCAGGTCGCGGCCGGGATAAACAAAAAGGCCCGGTTTAGGGTAGACGAAGGTGACGGTCTCATCGGCCCGCAAAGCAGCCGGGTCGATAAGGCCGGTGTCGGCTTCGACACCGGAGGGAATATCGGCCGCAATTACATAAGCCAAACCGGACCGGCGAGCGTCCGCCAGCCGCTGAAAAAAGTTAGCCAGAACAGGGGGTAGGGAACGAGTTTTCTTAAAACCCGTTCCCAAAATACAATCGACATACAAGCCCTTCAGGTCGCCTGTCTCAGCAGTCTCCATAGCAAAACAGGGCAGTCTCAATGCCAGAGCTGCCTGCCGATTCAAGTCCGCATCTGTAGGTGCGGTCAGCGCAGGCGGCCGCTGGCCCGGCAGGGCCTCAGCTGCAGGTGGTTCTGCCGCCACTTCCCCCGGCTCTGTTTGCCCCCAGGTCAAGAGGCGAACCGAGCGGCCGGCAGCAGCGAGCAAGCGAGCCAGAACATAGCCATCTCCTCCGTTATTGCCCTTGCCAACCAAGATCGTCACCGGCTGACAGAGCAATTCGCGGCAACCCTCCGGCGAAAGCAAGTTGTGACCACCCGCCACAAGGCCCGCTTTTTCGCAGGTCGCCAGTACCCGTTCACACGCCTGACACAGGGCTAGGCCGGCATGCTCCATCAACAAAAGCGAGGGCAGACCTGTCCGCTCCGGCACCCTTCTATCATAAGCTTGTTGTTGAGCGCGATTCATCGTCCGCATCTGTAAGCCTCCCTTTAACTGTTTCTTTCCGTTATTATAACGAAAAGAGCAGCTCAACTCATCGGGTTAACAGACTCGCTGCATGAAGTTGACGCAGGCAGAGCCTGCTCCGGGCCCTCAAACCAAGTCCGGCCCCACCGGTTTAAAATGTCCGATCATTTGATAGAAAGTAGGCTATGACAATGGCAGAAAACAGTGACCCTCCCGCCAAAGCCAAACAAGGCAGTGGCCGTTTTGCCGCATTCGAGGAGAATATCAATGAACATGCTTTTACCGCCAACCGCAACCACTTTAAAGCGCTGGATCAAATAACCGGCCTCACACCGGAATGGGCCGGCAAAAAGCAGCTCACCTTCCCCCAACCCAACCTGGTTTTATGCTCCGCTTCTCCCCGCCGCCAGGCCTTAATGAGGTTGACCGGCAGAAGCTTCCACACCCACGAGCCTGATGCTGCAGCCGAGCGACAATTGAAAAGGTTGTTTGACGGAAAGGCAAAAAATAAAAGGCTTAGCTGGAGTGATGCGGGCAAAGATAGCATGCTTTTAGCGGCCGGGAAGGCACGCAATGTCTACCTGAAAGAGAAGGACAGCTGTGGCATCTGGATAGGGGCAGACACAATTGTCTACCTGGATGGACATGTGCTAGGCAAGCCGGCCGATCAAGATGAGGCTAGGCAAATGCTCTACCGGCTTTCCGGCAAAAAGCACTTGGTCATGACCGGGGTCTCTATCTTAGTTCGCGGTTTTTGTCGCCCGGAGGATAGACCTCACTCTGTTTTTAACCCGGACCAAATCCCCTCTGACCTCTGCCGGCCTTCTTTGCAAGAAGAAACTTTTTTCTATACAACTGAAGTCCACTTCCGACCCCTGGACGCCTTACAAAAATACTACATTGACCGCTATGTCGAGAGCGGGTCTCCCTTGGACAAGGCCGGTGGTTACGGCATCCAAGACCAGGGCGCCTTGCTCATTCACAGCATTGTGGGAGACTACCACAATGTGGTCGGCCTACCGGTAGCCGGACTGGCCCGCTGCTTGGACCAACTTGAAGGCAAGGTTGAGCCTCCGGCAATTTTCTGACTTTTTACAGGCCGTGCCCCCGACGCCGCTTGGCCGGATCTAAAAGCGCCTCCAACTCATAGGGGGTCTCTTGGTAAACATAATAATTAAGCCAGTTGGCAAACAGCAGATACGCCGAGCTTCGCCAGCGCACCAAAGGCCTTTTGTCCGGATCGTCATCCGGATAATAATTCTCCGGCAAGGCAATCTTCAAACCCTTCCGGCGGTCTCTGACATACTCGTCATGCAAGGTCAGCGGGTCGTATTCAACATGTCCGGTGATAAAAAATTGCCGGCCTTCATAGTCTGCCACCGCAAAGACACCCGACTCCTCCGAAATCGATAACAACCGCAAGTGGGGGTTTTGTAATACCTCTGACGGACGCACTTCTGTATGCCGAGAATGGGGGACATAAAAGACATCGTCAAAGCCCCGGAACAGCTTCACCGGGTGGTCCCAGGTTATATAGTGGGGGAATACACCGAACATCTTTTCCGGCAAGAGGTACTTTTTAATGCCGTAATGATAGTAGAGGCCGGCTTGAGCACCCCAACAGATATGCATTGTTGAGTAAACATGGGTCTTACTCCACTCCATAATCCGGCAAAGTTCCTCCCAATAAGCCACCGCTTCAAAATCCATTTGCTCTACCGGGGCACCGGTAATAATCATACCGTCATAAATTTTGTCGCTGATATCTGCAAAAGTGCAGTAAAAGCGATCCAAATGAGTAGGGGATGTGTGGGTCGGCAAGTAGGATTGGGTGTAAAGCAAAGAGGGGATAATCTGCAAAGGGCTGTTACCAAGCAGGCGAAGGAGCTGTGTTTCCGTTACGATCTTGTTTGGCATCAGGTTGACAATCAGGATATGCAAAGGCCTTATATCCTGGCTGAAGGCCCGCTCCTCCCTCATATAAAAAACAGCCTCTCGGTCTAAAGCTGCTGCTGCCGGTAAGCCGTCGGGTATTCGAATCGGCATAGGTCAAGAAACTCCTTTGCACCAATCGACCGCCGGGCTGTACCGCTCACAAAAGGTCAGCGACCGGAGGCCTTCACTCTCATTGATAAAGGCACTTAAACTTAAATAGATCGCTTAAATTTAAATACCCGGATCCAAATTAAATTTGCGGATCCGAATTAAATTCGCGGATCCAAATTATAGAACTCTACCAGATGCGAATCTACCAAGGACAAAGCCCGGTCGAGTTTGCGGTCACACAGAGCCGTAATTAAATCACAATGCTGCTGTAAATGGGACTCTTCACTTTTGGCATTTTGTCGGTAGTAGGTCAAGATGAATTGAACTCTGAGATTAATTTCCGACTGAAATTTAACCAGCAAATGGTTTTTACTGATCTCCACCAGGCCGGTGTGAAACTCAGTGTCCTTAGCCGTCCGCATCATTTCATCTCCGCGGTGATAAGCGTCCAGGCACTCGTCCGCTATCGCCATCAATTTTTCGTAGCCGGCTAAGCTGCCGAATTGATAGGCCATGCGCACGGCCATCCGATCCATGCCAAGGCGCATATAGCCAACCTCCTGAATATCCTGCTCGCTGTATTCAGAGACCATGGCAAAACGTTTAGGGTAAATTCTGATGATGCCCTCGTTGGCCAATTGACGCATAGCATCGCGGACAGGGGTCCGGCTGATGCCATAATTTTCGGCTACGCTGGCCTCGGCAATTTTATCACCCGGACTCAAATTGCCAGACATAATATCATTGAGTAGGGCATTATATACGGATTCGCCCAGGGTTTTATTTTTTTCAGACATATACCCTCCTGACCGCCAATAAGTCGGGGGCCCGTTCAACCGTCGAGACGGTCAATTCAAC
>CAMXYS010000077.1 GCA_947253135.1 uncultured Clostridia bacterium | reverse complement strand
TTATCCAGGACGTCTCGTGGGCTCGGAGATGTGTATAAGAGACAGCTTCTTGCCCAAGCCCTTGGCCCGGATGAGGGTTTTAATATCCTCGTTCAAAACCGCCATCACAAATTCTTCCGGGGTGAGCGTTTGAATAAGGGTCATCGCCAATTTGGGGCCCACGCCACTTACTGTTATCAGTGTATTAAAAAGGGTTTGTCCGTCGGGGCTGCCAAAGCCGTAGAGCTGCAGCAGGTCCTCACGAACATGCAGATAAGTATAAACCTGTACCTCTCCATCGGCCGTATTCAGCTTGGCCAGGTCGCGGGGCGTCATCGTCAAACGATAGCCGACACCTTGGTTTTCTATAATCAAAAAATCTTCACCGATTTGAACCGGCAAGCCCTTAATATAAGCGTACATAATTGATACCTCTTGTTTAGCCCGGACCTAGCATGCAGGCCCGCTATTGGTAACCACCCACTGCCTTAAAGGCATCAAGCCTGCCTGTATGAGCCTGACAAATTGCCACTGCCAAGGCATCCGCCGCATCATCGGGACGCGGCATCTGCTTGAGGCCCAGCAAAGCTTGCACCATCAGCTGCACTTGCTGCTTGTCCGCCCGGCCATAGCCGGTCACAGCTTTTTTGATTTGCATGGGAGTATATTCGTAAACAGGGAGACCTTGCCTGGCCGCCGCCAAAAGAACCATCCCTCTCGCCTGAGCCGTGCCGATTGCCGTTGTCTTGTTATTATAAAAAAACAGTTCCTCAACGGCCACAACCTGCGGGTGATAGCGGCCAATCAAGGCTTCCACGCCGTCAAAAATGGCTTTTAAGCGATACTCAAAAGCCATGTCGACCGGTGTTGTGACGGTGCCGTAGTCGAGCGGTTTTAAACGGGATTCTTGATACTGCACCAACCCGTAACCAGTAATTGCATAGCCCGGATCCAGTCCTAATATAAGCATAATAAATAACTGACCTCTCCCCGGTCCTTTTCTTTATATAAGGTCTTCAGGTCTTCTCTTTGAGCAAGACAATCTTCTCTATACAGATCAATCAAACAAATGTTCTACCAGTATAGCACAGGGATTGGAAGGGTGGAATAAAACTTGGTATCGCCTTTCAAACGCCGCTGAAATATAGCGGAGAAAAATAGGATAGTTGCCGTCACACCTAAATTACAATCCAACACCTAAGGGATCTGGCCAAGCTACTCATCCCGCTGTCCTCGCCCCCGCCCGTTCAAGACCACGATGCCGACGACAACCAGCACCAGCGCCAGCAACAAATTCAAGCGAAAGACATCTTCATGTAAAAAAATGCCCGACAAGATCGTTCCGGTGACGGGAATCAAGGCCTGCATCATGCTCAGCCTGGAGACGTCATGGTATCTCAACATAACCGTCCACAAAGAAAAAGCCACAGCCGACAGAACTGCCAAGTAGATAAACAACCACCAGGCGCCGGCCCCCTGCGGCTCAATGCGCCCGCCGGCCAGCAAGCCGACCAGGCCTAAGACCAGGCCTCCCCAGCTCATCTGATAACCACAGGCAAAGCCCGGGTGCCGCCTTGTGGCCACCCCCTTACTGAAGATATTGCCCACTGCAGCCCCAGCAGCTGACAAAAAAACAACCCCTTCGCCGGCTAAGGTCATGCCGGAACCGCCACTGTCAAAGCCTCCATTTAAAACCAAAATACCGGCTAAGCCGAAGAGACAACCGGCTATCTTTTTCAAACTGAGGCGGTCTCCGGGCACAAAAAGTCCAACCAGAATGACTGCTATAAAAGACTGCAAAGAAGACATAATGGAACCGGTGGCACCGCCGGACCGAGCCATACCAATAAAAAAGAGGGCGTACTGTATGACTGTTTGAAAACAAGCTAAAATAGCCACATCCTTAAGATAGGTCGGGTCTGACAACCGGTCTTGCGGGCGTCCGGCTTGCAGCCTAAAAAAAAGTAAAGTCAGAAGACCCGCCAGCAAGAAGCGCAGGCCGGCAAATAAGAGGAGGTCCGGCACCCTGCCGTCCGCTATAGCGAACAGTCCATAGCTGATCTTTAAAGCCGGGGCCGCACTGCCCCACAAAAACACCGCCAATAAAGCAGCTGGTAACCAGACATAAAAGTGCTGCCAAAAAAGCCGACTCCGGTCTTGCGACAATCTCTTCCTCCTGTCTTTGTATCGATAAACTTAAGGGCCGCCAACACTCACATTTGACAGTATTCCTGCATCACGGTCTCCACCTGTTTTTGATCAACCTGCGTCACCCCCTGAGCAAAGGCCGGATTCCCACCGCCTTTCAGCTGCAAAAGTGGCCGCAGAGCCTTGACATGCTCGCGGACATCTTCCTTGTCTGAAGCAAAAATAAACAAGTGTCCTTCTGTCCGCGGGTGAGGCGCAAACAAGAAGATACTGCCGGGAATTTTACCGGCTGCGGCCTTGGCCAGCTCCTTTAATTCAATTTCTTCCGCCTCCGGCAAAAAGAGAAAAATGCGTTTGACTTCCGCCGGCAAAGCCGCCACGCGCAAGTCATTCAGCCGACGAATGAGGCCGGCCGCCCGGTAGCGCTCCGCCTCATAATCAGCCATCAACTTTTTAGTTGCAACCGCTAAACCGTCGGCCGGCGCCGACAAGAGGGCGCCGACAAGCCTCCCTTCCCGGTAGCGGGACCCATAATCGGCCAGTGCCCGGTCACCACACACAACCGTCAAACGGGTGCCCTGCCGCCAGGGCTCTCGGCCAATAATTTTAATTAAGCCAACTTCACCCGTCCTATGGCAGTGGGTACCACAACAAGCACAATGATCAATGCCCGGAATATCGATTAAGCGAATCATTCCGGTCAATTCCAGCTTGCTCCTGTAATCCATGTGTGCCGCTTCCGTCTCCGTGTAGTAGTGGACCTCGACCGGCAGGTCCGCCCAGACAGCCCAGTTGGCTTCATATTCCAAAAAATCGGCCTCTGCCGCCTCGATCGTTCCGTCAAAATCCAAGGTCATGTGGACTTCATTAAGGTGGAAGCCGACGTTATTGAAGCCCCAGTGGCGGTTGGCCAAACCGGATAAAATATGTTCGCCGGTATGCTGCTGCGAAAGACTGTGACGGCGGCTGCTATCGACCCGGCAAGTATAGGTCTTTCCCACCGTCAACTTAGTGTCACAGCGGTGGAAGACAGCACCGTTTTGGCGCTGCACATCCAGCACCTTAGCCGGTCCAATTTGACCCCGGTCAGCCGGCTGACCGCCTCCCTCCGGATAAAAGGCCGTATCGGACAGCTCTATCCAATAACCGGTTGCAGCCTTCTTCTGACCTACTTCGTCAACCTTGTCGGCGGCCTTATCACGGGCTATGCTGTCAGTCTCGCTGCCGCCCGCGGACCCGCCCTTGGCCACGGCGAAATCAGCAGCCGGAAAAACAGCCTCAACCGTCGCTGTGAAGGACAGCTCATCCGGTCTTTGATAGAGGGCTTCGCTAAAATCCAGCGTTAAACTTTCCACGTTTTTTTCTCCTTTGTCTACTCCTGCTGCCGGCCACTATGTCGGCGGAAGTGGTCTACCACGGCTGCCGCTCGCTTGGCGCCTAAACCGGGGACTTTAGCCAACAAGGTCTCCTCATCTGCTGCCCCCACCGCTTTTATGGTCTTGAAGGCCCGCATCAACTTTTGCCGATAAGCCGGACCGATCCCGGGAATGGCCTCCAAGCTGTATTTCATCCGCCTCTTTTTTGCCAGGGTGTTCATGTATTGGCCGGCATAGCGGTGGGCCTCATCTTGAATCCGCGTCAAAAACCGCAAGAGTGCCAACTGCTGCTCGCGGCCACAATCTTTTAGTTGCTCCGGCTGCCGGCCGTCCTTGGCATACTGCCCGCGGGCCAAACCCAAATTCTCGGCTAACTCGGCTACGACCCGGCCGCCTAATGCCAGCCCCCTGGTGCGGTGTCTGCCATCCTTGACCATGCCGGCCACCGGAATGGGGGGCAGCCCTTCCGCTTCGATCAGGCGTCTGATAACCGCTACATGGGCAGCGCCACCGTCCAGGAGGATTAAATCCGGATGCGGGCCAAACTCATCGTCCGAGGTCCGGCGCAGGCGGCGGCTGATGACTTCAGCCATATCGGCATAGTCATCCTGGCCTCCGGCTTCCTTGATTTTAAAGCGGCGGTAGGCCTGACGTTTGGGTTTACCGTTGACAAAAACTACCATCCCACAAGCCCGATCTTCCGCCCCCATATTGGATATATCAAAGGCTTCAATGCGGCTGGGGGGGGCATCAAGACCAACTAAATCGACTAATAAACGGAGAGCCTCGTCCAAAGACGACCGGCCTTCGCCCGAAATAATATTGCGCCGTCTAGTCGTCTCGCGGGCATTCCTCTGGGCCATATCCAGCAGCTGCTTTTTTGTCCCTCTTTGCGGAAAACGCAGGTACACGCGGCGGCCGGCAAGCTCTTTTAAGTCCCGCTCCAAGCTTGCAACCTCCTCATCGGGCAATTCTGTAGCCAGTAAAACCTCCTGCGGTACAACCGCCGCTGTGGGGTAGTATTGCTCGACAAAGGCCTTCACTACGGCGGCTTCCGTCTCGCCTTCAGCCGAGAGGAAAAAGGTGGAAGTGCCCGATATTTTGCCGTCGCGCAATTCCAACTTTAATATGCAAAGTTCCAGACCCGACCGGCTGGTCCCTAGAATGTCGCAATCCGTCTGAATATCCGTCACTGCAATTTGGCGTTCCATCAGCCGCTCCAGTGCTTGCAATCGGTCTCTGATCACAGCCGCCTGCTCAAATTCCAAGCGCTCGGAAGCTTTTTCCATTTGCTGTTTCATCCGGTCGGTCAGACCGGAATAACGCCCTTCTAAAAAGTCACAAACAGACTGCATCACCGCCCGGTAATCTGCTTCTGAGACATCGCCGCGACAGGGGCCGATACATTTGTTGATGTAGTAATTTAAACAAGGGCGCTCTTTACCGATATCGCGGGGGAAAACTCGCCGACAAGTCTTCATTGGGAAAATATCGTGCAGGCTGCGCAAAGCACGGTAGAGGTCACCGGCCAGGTAAGGCCCATAGTACTTAGCCCCGTCCGCCACATCCGGCCCAACCCGATAGGCCTTCAGGGCGCGCGGATAGGCCTCCTGCATCGTCACGCGCAGGTAGGGGTAATCGTGGTCATCTTTCAACAAGATATTGTAGAAAGGCTTGTAACGTTTGATCAGGTTGGATTCCAGCACCAGGGCTTCCAGCTCATTTTCCACCAACAGGTAGGAGAAATCTCTGATATGGCTAATCATGGCCAGGACCTTGGCGTTGCCCTGAGGGTTGGGGGCAAAGTAAGAGCTGAGCCGGTTGCGCAAATTAACAGCTTTTCCGACATAAATAATAGAGCCCTCGGCATTCTTCATCAAATAGACACCGGAGCTCGTCGGGATCAGGTCCAACCTGGCTTCTAGAGTTTGGGGTTCATTTGTGACCGGCAGCGAGGACCCAGCAAGGGTTACATTCTCCTCTACCGTTTCGTCTGCTGCTTCCCTCCCGCCGACAGGAGGATCACTTCCACCTGCCGGGTCGAGATCAAGTTCAGCAGGCATTAGGATGTCGGATTCTCCAAATAGGCGGCCAAGGTTTCTACTGCCTCTTTTTCGTCTTCACCCTCCGCGGAAATGTCCAATTGAACACCGTGCTCAATCCCCAGTGACATAACGCCCAATAAGCTTTTGGCGTTGGCCTTGCGGTCGCCTTGTGTCAACCAAACACGCGAATTGAAAGCAGATGCTTTTTTGATTAAGATGGCAATGGCCTTCATTTGTGATGCTTCATCACACTGAAATGTTACGATTTTGACCCTCATCAAATTCTCCTTAAATTTAAATTTAAAAATGCGAAACTAAGCTTAAATCTAAACTGAAAAGCTTTACTTGAATATACCTGATTTGAAACGGTTGCGCAATGAAGACAAGTCCTGCACTCGAGCCCTGAGCTCACTTTGTTCAATCCCTATGATACAAAATCATAGTCCATTAAGAGGGCGTCCTCCACCGGCTTAAAGTAATAGTTTTTACGCCGACCGGTTACAACAAAGGCATTTTTTTGATACAGGCAGATGGCGGGGCGGTTCCCTGCTCTGACCTCTAAAAGAATTTTTTTATAGCGGCCGGCAGCTGTCAGGCGGATCATTTCCTTAATTAAGGCGTCTCCGGCTCCCCTGTGCCGATGGTCCGCGGCGACACACAGGTTGCCGACTTGTACTTCGTCCAGAACGACCTGCCAAGACAGGTAGCCAATAATAGTGGACCTCGGATTCGAGCTTGCCGAAGTGGCCGAACTGCCGGCGGCGGTCAGAGCTGAAATTTTCTCTGTATCCGCCTCCTCTTCAACCACTAAAAAAACGCTGCCCTCCGTTGCCAGCTCTACAGCCAGCATATCGCAGCTGCGCGGCAGACTAAAACAATCTTTTTCCAGGCGAGCTAAAGCCTCCAAGTCACCCGGATCGGCCGGCCGGACCAAGAGCTTCACTTCGTCACCTGAATGCCACTCAGACGTTCAGCCTGAGACAGGGCTAAATAATCAATCTTGGCAGCTGCCGGCGACAGCAAGGCTTTTTCACCTTGCTCCTCTAAGCTGCGCCGGGCTGCCGCCAAAACACCTGCCGGCCGAACTCTGCTGTCTGCTATAACCTGCATGGTCGGTCTCGGTCGACCGAAATCCACCCAATCCACTTCAGTCCGATCAGCCAGGTAGCCTGCTAAAACGGAAGCGCCATCGCCTACCGCCAGCAAATGCTCCGGCAAGAGGGGCAAGATGTCATGACAATGCGTTTGGCAGGGGGCCAACAAACTTTTGACCTGGCCGTCTGCCCCCTGTTGAAAAATCCCGGCAAAGAGTCTGCCGGAACGGGCATCCAAGAGAGTTGCTACCGGCAAGCCCAAAAAGAGCCAAGGTTCTGCCAGCGCCGACAGGGTGGACAGTGGCAAAATGGAAAGGCCTAACGGCAATGCCATCCCCTTGGCCGTGGCCAGCCCAATCCTTAAACCAGTAAACGAGCCGGGACCAACCGTGCAGGCAATGGCGTCCAAGTCAGCCGGCTTCACCTGGGCCCGGTCCAAGACCGTCTTAATACAACCGGTCAGAGCGGCAGCGTGTGTATGGCCCGTACAAAGACTTATTTCCGCCAAAATGCGGTCGCCTTGGCCGACAGCTGCCGAGCAGGCCTTGGCCGCAGTGTCAATGGCCAACAATAAAGATTCATTTTGCCGCATATAATGCCTCCTTAAAGCGGTCAGCTGTCTCTTTTGACCGGCTGCTAAAAAAAAGCGACCGCCGGCTTGTATCCGGAGGCAAGACCAGCTGGCCACCTGCTGTGACCTCAAAATTCCGGTCCGGCACCTCCTTGCTCAACTGTATAAAAAGTGTCCTTTTCGGCAGGACAGCCGAGACCCGCCGAGCCCATTCGATAATGGTGACAGAAGATTCATCGAACAAATCTGCCAGACCCGCGGCAGCAAATTCCTCCTCGTCCCGGAGACGGTAGGCATCCAGGTGGTGGAGCACAAAGGCCGGACAGGCATAACTTTGTGCCAGGGCAAAGGTGGGGCTCGTCACCGGCTCAGAAATACCCAGAGCAGCCGCTAGCGCAGCAGTCAGAGTGGTTTTACCGGCACCCAAATCACCGTCCAGAGCCAAGACATCGCCCGGTTCTAAAGCCTTAGCCAACCGGCCCCCTAAAGCAGCGGTTTCAGCTAAGTTTTTGACTTCTATTGCGCCGATCGAAATTTGCATGACTGATTCTTTCATCTTAGGATCCGGTCGAAACCGAAAATAAACTACAAGCTCTCTTAGTAAAAGCCAAGCTCCAACAACTGTATAAAAGTTTAGCACATCAAGCAGGCTTTGCCGGTT
>CAMXYS010000076.1 GCA_947253135.1 uncultured Clostridia bacterium | reverse complement strand
GGTTGGTTGTCATAGCTTAGTTGACTGTGCTTGTAAAATTTTTTGGGCCACTAACTCTAGCCAAATATCTAATCCTTGTGCTAAATCTTCAGCATCCTTTACTGAAACATTCATCTGCTTGCCCCTTACAATATTATTAAGCTTTTGTCTGCTCCAATTAAGCTTGTTTGCACAATTTTGTTGTGTGCCAAATTTATCCACAACCATTTCATCAAGCGTCATCTCATCACCTCCTTGTCATATCTTGGTTGACAACTTTATACTACCCCCTTGTTTTGCTCTTGTCAACTAAGGATTGACAAAGTAATATAAATGTAACAATTAGTTAGACAAGAGGTGTCAAATGGCTACGTTTGGAGAGAAAATAAAAGGAATAAGATTCTACCTTGGTTTTACTCAGCAAGAAATAGCTGACAAGCTTGACGTTTCTAAACAAGTAATCAGCAAATACGAGAATGAGCAAACATCACCACGACTCGACACCGTCAATAACTTTGCGAAAATTTTGGGCATTGACCTTACCTTTTTAATCAATGATGGCTTCAGCGTCGAAGAAACTATCATAGCTGTAGAGGATGCAACCAAACGACTAACAGTGATCAACTCTCCTATCATTGATAAAACAGTCAAGACCATGCGCCGCCTCAACGACAACGGGCAAGGCAAGGTAGCCGACTACGCCGACGACCTGGACAAGTCCGGACAGTACAAGCGCACCCCGGCCAAGCCTGAGCCGTCAAAGGTCATGGAACTGCCCGAAAGCTATTTTGTTGATAGAGACGACGTGGAAGATCACCACATCGATCATGCTGCCGCCGCCGGAAGGCCGACAGAGGGAATCTATAACGGCTTTGCAGAAGAAGATGACATTATGGTCCGCAAAGATGAAGACCGGCCCGACTATGACAAGGTGATCGAGGCAAGAGGCAATAGCATGGAGCCTTTAATCATGAGCGGTGACGTTTTATTCCTGCGCTATCAGCCGACCGCCAACACAGGTGATATAGTCGTAGTTCGCTATCTTGAATGTGTTTACGTTAAAAAATTCATTAGGAAAGATAACCGCTATGTCGTTCTCCGGTCAATCAACCCAGATGTACCCGACCGGACCATCGACTTAAAAAGACTAGACGACCCGAACGACTTCCGGATCATAGCGCTTGTCGTTGACTGGGAAACGCCTATTAAACGGGAACAGCTTATTTAAGCAGGGTTAGACGTGTAATTCTGACGGGCACGTCTATATACCACCTGAGAATGTAGATGCTTGAGTAGGAGGATTTTCATGACTAAAGAAATAGCACAAGAGATGATCGATAAGTTGATCAAGATAAAAAAGCTGTATGAGGATATGCCTCCGGATGAATTTCCTCCTCAAGGTCGTACTGACCAGCACGACTTAAAATCTAGCGATGGACGATATCACTTTTTATTAACTATCAATCGGAGAAATAACAGTGTGTCCGGTAAATGTTCTTATCAAACAAGGCTAGAAAATGATAC
This sequence comes from uncultured Clostridia bacterium, assembly GCA_947253135.1. Classification (GTDB taxonomy): domain Bacteria; phylum Bacillota; class Clostridia; order Saccharofermentanales; family Fastidiosipilaceae; genus CAMXYS01. Next base: position 6,481 of record CAMXYS010000076.1, on the reverse strand, counting down.
CCCTTTAGTCAGACTTGATATTAATTCAACTGGACGGCACATAAACCCAGATGGTGAAGAAATATACGGACACCATATTCATTTTCTAAAAGAGGGGTATCGTGATAGCTTTGCCACTAATCTTAGCAACTATTATCCAATCGATAATCAAAAAGATTTAACGATTGATGAATTGGTAAAAATATTTGAAAAATTTTGCTTGATTTGTAATATCGAGGAGAGCAAAATACGACATATTCCGTTAAACTAAGCTCCTGGAGTCGGATGCTAATAGAAAGGAGGATCTAGAATGGCTATAACCAAATTAAAACAACATAAGTTTGTAGAGCAGTATTCCAACTGGATAAAGGATAATACAGGCATCTACCAGCATCCAAATAATATAATTGAGCTAACTACACCGTTCTTGGATTCGCATAATGATGCCTTGCAAATTTATATCCAAGATAATGGCTCTGGTGACTTAAGACTTAGCGACGGCGGTTACATATTATCCGACCTCGAGATGTCTGGTGTGACCTTGTCAACAAAAAATCGTGATAGGATTATGCGAGAGATGATCAGCTCGTTTGGCGTTCTTTTATCAGATCAAAACGATCTATATATTTTTGCATCTCCTGACAACTTCGCTCAGAAAAAGCATTGTCTAGTACAAGCAATGCTTGCCATGTCGGATATGTACATTCTCTCTCGTGGCACTATAAAAGAAGTTTTTAAGGATGACGTTCGTAACTTCTTTGACCAACATGAAATACGGTATACCGCTAATATAATTATGAAAGGCCGAAGCGGATTCGAACACAGCATAGATTTTGTAATACCACGATCCAGAACCCAACCAGAACGCTTAATTCAAACTTTCAACAAGCCCACACAATCAACTGTACAAAGTTTTCTTTTTGGCTTAAATGAGTTAAAGGAAGTTAGAAAAGAGAAGTTTAGGACATACATCTTCTCAAAAGAAAACGTTTCAAAAACAGTGGGCAATGCTCTTAAAGAGTATAACTCGAACATTATTACTTGGGATAACAGAGAGCAATTCCTTTCTGAACTGATAGCCTGATTATGCCAGCAGAGTAATAACTAAAACAAAAAGCCGCTCCCCAAAGTCACCACAACGCCGGGAGCAGCTTTTGATGAAAGGTAACCCCAGGCACATAGGAATACTCAGCGCTTATAGCGCTTACCCCATTTTGGGACCCAGCGTTTATCCTTCACGAGTTACCTTTATGGTATTTTACAGTAATTTAGGTCGGTTTGCAGTAACTTTGCAGTAGTTTGCAGTAACTTTGCAGTAGGTCCCTTTTTTCTCATTTTTTTGACTAAGCCATACACCACATGGCTATTATCACGCTTACCCAAAAAGGAGGACATCATGGCTAAAAGACGCACACAAGGCAACGGCACTATCTCTAAGCGCCCCACAGGCTCATGGCAGGCCCGCTTTACCACGTCCGAGGGTAAACGCCTAACAAGGACCTTCCCAACCAAGAGAGAGGCCGAGGAATGGCTAACAGACATTAAGGCAGATACACAAAGAGGTGAATTTATTGAGCCGTCCGAGGTTACGCTGATTGAATGGCTCCTTGATTATTTAAAAACCTATAAACAGGCGGCCGCTCCGGCCACCAAACGCCACCATATCGACTGTCTCAAACGGTTAAAAAAGCACGCCCCCACCCTGTTAACCGCTCCCCTGCAACAGCTCACGCCTACAGGCTTACAGCAAGCCGTTAATGACCTGCAAGCCGTCTATTCCTCCCGGTCTGTCCGTATGAGCATAGGCCTTGTCCGTGCCGCCCTCAAAAAGGCTGTTGCGCTGAATATCCTCCGCCGCAACCCGGCAGATGACTTGACCTTGCCGGCCCAGGTCACCACCAACGGCGGCAAGCTTATCAGCCCGGCCGCAATGGCCAAAATAATAGACTGGTGCAAAACACCGGATAAAAGCCCCTCCGTGCAAGCTTACAAGGATTTAATCCTCTTCCTGGCCCGACACGGCTGCCGACCGGGCGAAGCTCGTGCAATCCGTATAGACAGGATAAAAGCCGACTGGCTCACGATTGATAGCGCACTCGATCAGCAACAAAACTTAAAGGACACCAAGACCCACCAAGCCCGGCGCATTCCGATAGCCCTTGACTGCCTCCAGATGGTCGAACAGCGTATGAAGCTATCCAAACAAGGATGGCTGTTTGAATCGTCCACCGGTACGCCCCTACAGCACAGGAAACTAGCCCAATGTATCAAAGATCTAACCAACGGCGAACATTCGCCCTATGACCTCCGCCATACCTTTTGTTCTAACGCCGTGTCAAACGGGGGAAATTTAAAAGCTATATCGGCTATTACCGGCCATAGCATCGAGGTGCTTTTGTCGACCTATGTCCATGTAAATGACGACGATTTAAGCAAAATTATCCAGTCCGCTCCTTACGAAAACAAAGAACAGCTGAAAGCCAATCATTAGAGGTCTTCCCCGCTCCTTCTGCGCTCCTTATGCGCTCCTTACGAACTGAAAAGCGGTAGTTTTCGACGGTTTTTTGTGGCCTTTTAACTTATAAGCATGAAGTTCTTCAGTCTGTCTAAAACAAGCGAAAAGCCCTGAAACTACTGCGTTTCAAGGCTTTTTCTTGTCCAGGGGAGAAAGGACTCGAACCCTCAACCCACGGTTTTGGAGACCGTTGCTCTACCATTGAGCCACTCCCCTTTATAAATTTTTGCCTGCAAAACACCTGTCTTTCAAATGTATAAACAGACCACTTAGCGAAAATAAAACTTATGTAATTCGCCAAGGTGTTTACCAAGCAGAGACGATTATATCATGATAATTTCATGATTTCAAATACCAATATCCTTGTTTCCTTGCCTACAATTTCACTTGCCCGGTTTTGTCGTCCGGATGATTAGGGCTCCCCAAACCCACAAGCAAGTCTGTCACCTCACTGGATTGTTCCTTACTATAATGAGCTATGTAAGCAAAACCGTGCCCAGCAGATAGAATTCCTCCACCCACTGAGCACGCCTGCTTTATGCCATTACAGCTCGCCCCCTTGATCGGCGCACCATGACTGTGAGGCAGAAGAAGACTGCCGCCATTAAGAGCAAGAGCCCACAATTGCCCAACAGCTCGCCCGTTGTTGCCGTTCCAGTCGAAATAGCCAGATGATTCTCCATCGCCCAATGAGTCGGAAAGATGACCGATCCTTTGACGACCGGATCCCATAGAAATTTTTTATCGACAAAAATACCGCAGGAAAAACCAACCAACAGACCAAGGACAGTTCCGAAAAAGCTCATGGCCTTTTGCGTTGGAATCAGTTGAGAGATCAAGAGCACGACGGCGCTCATAGCGACCAGGTGTATCAATTCAGATCCCACCATTTGCCAAGCGGCCCCCAGCTCCAAAATACTCCAACCAATAGCCGTGATACCGGCTGCTAAGCTGATCGACCACAAAATGAGCATGCCCAGGAAGAAGGCCATAAATAGGTGGCGAGTTCGCTGTCCTTCCGGGTAACAGCTGATCAGGTCTCTTTGTTTAACCCGGCGAGCCTCTACCACGGTCAAGGCGGTGCCAACCACCGTAAAGCCCAGTGAAATCATAATATAGTTGATAAAACCGAGAAGCACGCGGAAACCATACAAGAGGCTGCCACTGTCGCCAATCTGCACCTTTCCTTCTACATGTGTAGAAAGGATTCGATTCACTTCTTGGCCAACGGCCTCTGCTTTTTCTGCCGGAACGCTGCCGCCCGAAGCAAGACGGAAGGCATCCCAAACACCTAAGAAGGTCTCGATTTGAGTGTCCACGCTTCTGACCAACATCTCCGTCAAACCCACATAGGTCGTGACGTTGACCTTGCCCTTAGTCTTCCCCATCGAAGCCTCTGTACCGGCCGGAATGACAAGGGCATAGTCCAGGCGGTCGGCATAAAGTGCATCCTTGATGGACTCTGCATCAGCTTTCACATCCACCTTGACATTATGGTCTGTCAAATATTGGGTCAGAGCCCGGGAAAGAGCCGTATCATCTTCATCCACCACAGCGACTCGCGGCTGTGCATACCGCATCTCTTGTGCCCCCTCTTTTCCCTGGATAGCCACTTGCGCAAAGATCACGAGGAGCAGGATAAAGATACTCATGTAAATCAGGATGCTTTTTTTCTGTGCCCACATAATTTTAAAAAACAACTTAAAGGCTTTCATACCGCAACCTCCTCATGCCAACAATCGTCAGTACGGCACAGACAGCCGTATAAATACCAAGGCCGGCTATCTGGTAAAAATATCGACTTAGGTCGCCATCGCCGTTTAGGGCATAAAGTGAATTGGACATCATCGCTATGGGATTAATGGCCAGGAGTGCAGGCGCCTTTTCAATCAGCAACGTCTGTACTTCCTTGCTCATCATGCCGGCACAAAAACCAAAGGCTAGAGGCAGGGCGACACCGAGTCCTGTTTTAACACCGGCGCTAACCGGGAGGATGGAACCGAGCGCAGTGCCCGTCAACACAGCCGCCAAGGTCCCAATGATGATCATCAAGATGATGTAACCATGTCGTCCGCCATAATCAATGCCAAGAATTTGGGTGTAGCCGTAGAACAATAGGCCCAACACAATTTGAAATAGGATTTTCGGCAGGAAGGAGGCAAAAAAACGTTTACCTTTAGAAACAGGTGATACAGCACCCAAAAGGCCGCCGCCGGTTTGGTCCGCTTCCACATGGGCAACAGCTTCCACACCGGCACTGATCGGGAAAAAGATGACATAGGCCAGCACAGCAAAAAAGAAGCTCATGTTGCCGTCGATGGACCGGTTTCGATTGCTTTTGTTGATCCCCTGAAACAGATTAGCTTTTAGGTCATCTGTAGCAGACTTGGTAAAAGTCGCGGCGTCCGGCATGGGGAAATCGCCCCTTATATAACCCTCTGCAATGCTTTTACAGATATCTGAAAAATGGGTAAAACCTTCGATCATCTGGCGGACGATCATGGCGTCAAAGGATGAATCACCGCGTGTTTTAAAGTAAATGGGATCATCGATGTAGATGAGGGCATTGACCTTTTTTTCCTTCAACCATTGCTCTCCTTCCGCAGCATCTTTGGCCTGAACCAACGTCAAAAAGTTTTCTTTGTCTTGCTCCGTTTCCTCACCGGCTTCAATCTTCTCTGAAACCAGCCGGTCTCCCTGCCACTCACCACGGGTTGCACCGACACTCAGTAAAAAGTCTTCTAAAGTGATCTCGCCGCCCCTCGTCAAAAGTTGCTCAAGAGCTTCCGGTGCAGTGGCCGTTTTAATCTCGGCTGACCAGGTGGGAAGGTCGGACAGTCCTTCAGCCGGCAAGGCAGACGGGGGAACAGTTTCCCCTTTAAGTCCGATTGACCCCTCGACGCCCGCCGGACCGCCTCCCATCATATCGGCGAAGGCCAGTCGACCGGCTTTGTCATCCATCCTCACATAAGCTGTTTTAATGGGATCAATTTGCATACCCTGGCCGCTGATCAACCCGCGCAAGGCCAGTCCAAAAATGGTCAGAAAAGCAAAAGGAAAGAGGACCCCCCACATCAGCACATCCTTGCTGCGGATATAGATGCGTCCTTCATAACGGAGTAAATGACTAAGCATGGTCTCTCAGCTCCTTTCCGGTGATTTCCAAAAAGACGTCATTTAGAGTCGGTTTTTTGCTGCTGACGCTGACAGGTTCTATATCAATATCCTGTAATTGGTGGAGAATATCCAAAAGCCCACCGCCCTTGCCGATCTTGACTGAGAGCCGACCTTCTACATAATTGACATCGATGACTTTTTCAGATTCTTGTAACCGCCGTATAAAGTTATCCGGGATTCCATAGGCCACAATATCGACAGATTCGTGGATGGAGGACATATCGATGATCTCTTCATTGATGCCGGAAACCAAAATTTCCCCATGGTCTAAAATCGCCAGTCGGTCACAGAGAAATTCAACTTCTTCCATATAATGGCTGGTATAGACAATCGTAGCCCCCTCATCCCTAAGCTGCTTAATACCTTCCAGAATACGGTTACGCGACTGCGGGTCAACTGCAACAGTCGGCTCATCCAAAAAAATCAGCCGGGGCCGGTGGGCAATACCACAGCCAAGATTAAGCCGCCTTAATAGGCCACCTGAAAGTTGCTTGGGACGAAATTTTCGAAAATCGCCGAGCTGTAAAAAATCAATGGTTTCATCTACCATTTTTTTTCGTTTTGCTCGGTCTTCAATATAAAGACCACAATAATAATCGATGTTTTCTTGCACCGATAATTCCTCATAGACAGCCGGATTTTGAGGTACCAGGCCGATATGGCGCTTGATATCATAAGCAGTGGGCTTCATCTTTTTCCCGAAAATTTCCACCTCACCCTGGTCAAATTTTAAAAGAGCCAAAATACAATTGATCAGGGTTGACTCTGTCTCTTATACACATCTCCGAGCCCACGAGACGTCCTGGATAA
>CAMXYS010000075.1 GCA_947253135.1 uncultured Clostridia bacterium | reverse complement strand
CAAATAGCCTTTATACAAAGCAAAAGCCCTGAAACGACTAGGTTTCAGGGCTTTTATTCATTCTGCCGGTGGCCGGACTCGAACCGGCACGAGGGAACCCTCGACGGATTTTGAATCCGTTGCGTCTGCCAATTTCACCACACCGGCGGCTCGAATAGAACTGCGTCATCATATCACAGAAAAAATAAGAATGTCAAATTTATCTCTTCTTCATCCCCGATCAGGTGTAAGGGGGTAGACTACTCTAACTTCAACTTGACACCCCCCTGGGGTGTGGTGCAAAATAAAATCGCACTACAAGTAAGGAGTGATGCATATGTCAGCAAATAAACAAGTGACCATAGCAAGCGCCGGTCAAAACTGGGAAACCTTTCAATTTTTGGTGACCGGTATGACATGTGCTGCTTGTCAGTCAAATGTTCAAAAAAAGGTGAGCCGTTTGGACGGCGTCAGAAAAGCAGATGTCAACCTGATTAGCGGTACGATGAAGGCTGATTTGGACTTAGATGTTGTCCAGCCGCAAGATCTGATTGAGGCGGTTGAAGCGATTGGCTATGGGGCCGAGTTAGTGTCTAAAGAAGGACACGAAAAAAAATCACATGAGCGAAGCGCGACAACGGTTGAACAACAAGTAAATACATCCACCGGACAGCAGGAGGCTGGTCAACTGTCGCGCCAAGCGCTCGACCGACCTGTCAACCGCGCCGGCGACCTGGCTAAAGAGGAGGCTCAAAAGGCAAAGTCCGCCTTCTTTAAGTCCTTATTCTGGATGGTCCCCCTAATGTATATCGCGATGGCTCCAATGTGGGGGCTGCCGCTGCCTTTATTTTTAGCAGGGCCAACCAATGTTTTAAATTTTGCCTTTTGTCAGTTCTTACTGACTTTGCCGGTCCTTTTTATCAATCAATCTGTTTTTAAAAGTGGCTTTAAAGGTTTGCGCCAGCGCCTGCCGAACATGGATTCTTTGATCGCCATCGGATCCGGTGCCTCTGTCATTTACGGTATTTATACGATCTTTCAAACCGGCAGTGCTCTGGGCGTTGGAGACTTAGAGCGGGCCGGCCAGCTGGGTCACCGCCTCTACTTTGAAAGTGCCTCCATGATTTTGACGATTATCATGCTGGGACGATATTTAGAAAATCGCTCCAAGAGCAAGACGACAGATGCGATTACTAAACTGATCGAACTGACACCTGACACCGCCTTTGTCAAAACAGGTGACAGCTTTGTCGAACGGCCGGTAGCAGCGTTAAAACCCGGAGATTGTGTCCAGGTGCTGACCGGGGCAACCATTCCGGCAGACGGTTTTTTGCTTTCCGGCTTTGCCTCAGTTGATGAGGCTGCTTTAACAGGGGAGAGCTTGCCGGTTGATAAAGAGACAGGCGACCGGGTGGCGGCCGGCACGATCAACAGGGGAGGCTATTTTACCTTTGAAGTGACAGAAGCAGGTGAGGATACGGCCTTGTCGGCAGTTATTCGCCTGGTGGAGGTAGCTTCTTCCTCCAAGGCTCCTGTCGCGAGAATTGCTGATAAGGTGGCCGGCATCTTTGTTCCGGTGGTGATCGGGATTTCCTTGCTTTGTTTGATCTTCTGGAGCCTTTATAGTAAGGATTTTGAGCTGGCCCTAAACATGGCCATTTCTGTTTTAGTTATTTCCTGCCCCTGTGCCTTAGGCTTAGCAACGCCCTTGGCCATCATGGCCGGTACAGGAGCAGCTTCAGCCAATGGTATTTTGATCCGCTCCGGTGAAGCCTTGGAAACGGCCCGGTCAGTTGACACCGTCGTTTTAGATAAAACCGGAACTTTGACAGCCGGCAGCCCGACTGTAGCCGATATTAAACCGGTAGATGGCTATACGGCTGAAGAGCTTTTGCAGTTGGCAGCTACGGCTGAACAATATTCTGAACATGTGTTGGCAAAGGCTATTGTACAGGCGGCAAAAAAAGAGGGTATAAAAATTCCGGCAGGTGGACATTTTCAGGCGACAGCCGGGCAGGGAATTTCCTGCAAAACTGAGCAGGGTTTGATTGAAGCAGGTAATATGCGCTTGGTTGAACAGCATGTCCGCCGGGATGATGTCCGGATGACTGAGCTCTTAGCTGCGGGCGAGAGGGCCGCCCAAAAAGGGGAGACTATTCTATATTTCTTTTTAGAGGGATCATATTGCGGTCATATCACCTTGGCTGACCTGATTAAACCGACTTCAGCTGCAGCTGTTGCAGCCTTGCAGCAGGCGGGTATTCGAGTGTTGATGGCCACCGGTGACCAGGAACAGACAGCTGCTACAATTGCTGCACAGGTAGGCATTAAAGAGGTGAGGGCCAACGTTTTTCCGGGCGAAAAGCATACTCTGGTGCGCTCCCTGAAAGAGGAGGGCAGACGGGTTGCTATGGTCGGTGACGGCATTAATGATGCACCTGCTCTGGAAGAAGCAGATGTCGGTATTGCGATCGGGTCCGGCACTGATATTGCCATTGAAGCGGCTGACATTATTTTGATTAAAGATGACCTCTTTGATGTCGTTCACGCCTTGGATATCAGCCGCAGAACCATTCGCAATATAAAAGAGAATTTGTTTTGGGCCTTGTTTTATAATGTGCTTTGCATTCCTTTGGCTGCCGGCGTTTTTTACTTGCCCTTTAGTTTACAGCTCAACCCCATGATTGGGTCTGCCGCCATGGCCTTCAGTTCAATCTTTGTTGTCTTAAATGCCCTGCGTTTGACGCGCTACCGGATCAAACCGACCGGACCACAAGAACAATCAATTAACGTGAAGTCAATTGAAATAGAAGGAGAGGAAAAAGAACAGATGAAAACTTACCAGCTCAGTATTGAAGGTATGATGTGTGGCCACTGCGCAGCCCATGTTGAAAAGGCTTTGGCCGGCCTTCCTGGAGCCACTGATGCAAAGGTGGATCTTGCCGCAGGTCAAGCGATTTTAAAATCGGACCGCGAACTTGCAGAGGACAGTCTCAAGGCCGCTATCGAAGAGGCGGGTTACCAGTTGTTAAAGGTGGAAGAGGTTGCCTGATATGATGGCGGATAAAGATTCTGTTTTGCGCTTGCTGAAAACGGTCAGAGGGCAATTAGATGGGCTGGTGCGCATGGTTGAAGAGGACCGTTACTGCATTGATATCAGCAACCAGCTGTTGGCCTCACAAGCGCTTTTGAGGCGAATAAACCGCGATGTCTTGCACGCCCATTTGGAGTGCTGTGTCCAGGACGCCTTGGCGACCGGTGACCGGAAACAAGCAACCGAGAAGATCACAGAGATCATGGGAATTATGGATAAGTTGAACCGCTGAATATAAAAGCTGACGTAAAAGGGAGCTCCCGCAGTTCATCTGCGAGAGCTCCCTTTAAAAATCCTTTTCAGCTTCAGCAAAAGTGTCCAGGTGAATTAAACACCCTTGCCGGAAATAAGTGTTTTTTCGCGGGTGATTTGGGTAAAGGATTCGTACCCTTCGTCCGTCACCAGGCCAATGTCTTCAATGCGCACGCCGCCTTTACCGGGCAGGTAAATGCCCGGTTCTACGGACAGGACGGCCCCGGCCGGAATGGGTCCGCTTTCGCTCAAGGAAAAATTGGGCGATTCATGGATTAAAAGACCGACACTGTGGCCCAGTCCATGGCCAAAATAGTCGCCGTAACCGGCTTCATTAATGACATCAGCTGCAATCTGGTGGCAGTCCCTGCCAATCATACCGGCTTTGATGGTCTGCTCGGCCTTCTGCTGGGCGGCCAAGACAACATCGTAGATTTTTCCGATCTCAGGCTTGATGTGGTCAACAAAAATTGTGCGGGTGCAGTCAGAGCAGTAGCCTTCATAGAGGCAACCGAAATCCATCACGATCGGGTCACCGGCCTCAATTTTCTTGTCGGAGGCTACGCCGTGCGGCATAGCACTGCGGTGGCCGGAAGCGATGATTGTTTCAAACGAGGGACCGGAGGCGCCCTTCAGACGGAAAAAATACTCCAAGCGGGCTGCTACCTCATTTTCGGTCATCCCGATTTTGATCGTCGGCACTAAGTCTGTCCACGCCTCATCCGAGATACGGACGGCTTCTCTCAAAGTAGCCAGCTCGACTTCATCTTTTACTACCCTGACGTTAGAGGCCTCGGCAGAGAAGGGGATGAAGTCAACTCCCGGCAGAGATTCAACAAGTCGCCGGTAGCCGGCATAAGACATCTCCTCGTCTTCAATGGCCAGCCTGCGAATTTTTTGCTCTTTAATTAAGTCAGGTAAACCGGCGGAAGGGTTTCTGACAGGTACTGCAGTCATATCGGTACATTGGGCGGTTCCTTGCTCAATATAACGGCTGTCTAACAGGATGTAGGAGGCTTGACTTGTAATTAAGGCGAGCGAGGTTGTACCCGTAAAGCCGGTCAGGTATTGAGTATTTTCCCGCGACTGAACCAAGAAGGCATCAGCCTGCTTGTCTTCTAAGCGACGGATAATGTCTTGGCGGCGGGATACGCGTTTTTGGGCAAGTAATCCAGTTTGATTCATATTCTCCTCTTTCTAGAACGGGTCTAAGTCTAAGGGGGTAAAGGGCTACTGTAAGGTTGAAGCAGTTAGCCTTAGCTTAATAACTAAAGACAGGATACACCTTGTCGGGGCATCCGTCTAAGGCTCTATTCTACAACTTTTCAGCCCTTATAGCTGGTTTAGCAAAAAAGAGAGGGGTAAGAAGCCGTTTGTCTATATCTTCTTTTTGTGGTTTGACCGCAAAAACAAAATTAAAACGGTGACGGTTGTCAAGGCTTCACTTATTGAGAGAAAGAGGTAAATAATTTCTCGTCCAAAAAATAAAGGGAGCCTTTTTTGTAAGAAGTGTGGCAATAAAATCAAAACGCCAAAAAAGGACCTCGGAGCTGGGCGAGGTCAAAGTAGCCGGTTTGTTTGGCCGGAACCGTCATTTTGGATCGGGCCACTCAGTAAAAAAACTGAATAAAAAGAAGGGTGAAAAGCTTGCAATGCAACATAAGTAAGTAGTTGCTCCCTCGTGAATAGCTGTTGTTGAACCGAGCAGGTCTGCCAGCGGATGAAGAAATATATTGCCAAGGACGACAATCATATCAGTTGAGTTAAATAGCAGTCCAATCATTTGTGGAACAGCATACTCTTTGGATAAGGTTTGCGTTTTTTCTGATCCATACTCGTCAGCCCTCCGTTTGAACATAAAAAAGCCGGTGTTGCGCAACACAAGCCTATTACAGAATAAAACTAAGCTTCGTAGCCTTGCTCACAGGGATTGCCCCTGCAAAATAGAATTTCGCCACTGGTCAAATTGGCAATCATGGAAAAAACAGTCCCCCTGCTGAGACTTGGATCAATTTGGGGGTTGTCATGCCGGCAGATGCTGGACGGATACTCAATGTGGTCTTTTAAAACCTGAGCGATCTGCTTCGGACCGATTGCCCCGTCGACTTTTTGCAGCAATTTACGGGCTCGGCCCGAGCGGACAAATGAATCCGGTAGCTTATATTTAGTCGTGTCTTTTCTGGGCGGGTGTGGCCACCGTTGGCGTCCCTTGACCGGTGACCTGCTAAATTGCCTTGTAATAGGCAATAGCCAGAAGCGTTCGATCTCGCAAGTTCGTTTTTTCCAAAATTGTCGAAAGGTAGTTGCGCACAGTTCCCTCACTAAGATGCAAGGCTGTGGCGATTTCCTTATTGTTGGCGCCTGCTGCAACTAACTTGACCAGCTCCCATTCACGCTCTGTGAGTTTTTCAAAGACGGGTGGTCGCCCACCCTGATCTATGTGAGCCGCAGCCAGGTCGGCTTGGTTTTGCCCTGTCGGCAGGACCGGTGTTGGTGCACTGAGCAGAGGAGGGATCTTTTCGATAATTTCATCGCCGTAGACCCGTTGCCCCCTGTGAATGGCATAAAGGGCCGGCAGCAAACTTTCGATGCTGGTTTTCATCAGATAGCCCTTCGCTCCCAGACGCAAGGCTTGGATAATATATTCATCGTCTAAAAAGGTCGTCAAAAATAAAATTTTAGCTTCTGCATCGGCTTCCAGGATAGTCTTGCAGGCACTTAATCCGTCTATGTGGTCCATCCGGATGTCCAAGAGAATTATATCGGGGCGATGTTTTAAGTAAAGGTCGACGGCTTCTTTGCCGTCGGCACCGGTGGCAACTACGGTTATCGGCTCCCCGTCGGTCTTTCTGGAACCAAGTTCTGCAATGGCGCAAAGACTTTGTCGGACAATGGGATCGTCATCAACAATGATTATTTTCATCTACTCTTCCCTTTTTTGCTTTGTGGTGTCAATTTCACGATTTTTTATCATCCCATCTATCCGCTCCGGTGCAGTCGCCTGATCGGCCTGACCGATCTTTCTCCTTATACTCGCTTGCTGGACAGGGAGCTGAATAAAAATGCGAAAGCCATTGCTGTTACTGATATGGCAGGTGCCGCCCAGGTCGCGGACACGTTCTTCTATGCTGATCAGGCCAAGGCCTTTAGTTTGAGCCCGCCGGCCTGCAGGGGTGGGTGGGGGAGAGGCTTCTCTTTCCAATGCTTCCCGCCGGAAGGGATCCTGGACAGCCTCATTGGGCAGATCTTCGTTTGACAGGCACCGCTGTAATTTTGGCACCCAAACTTGGTCTACTATCAATAATCGGTAGAATTGAGCTGTCTCTTGAAAGGTGAGGTCTACCCGGGTTGCCTGTGAATGCTTGGCGGTATTCGCCAGGGCCTCTCGACAAATTGCCAGCAAGGCATAGTGGATGCTGCCGCTAGGTTCATGGGTGAGGTCAACGGTCAGGCGAATGGGGCAAAAATGAAAATTATGAGCCAACTTTTCCAGGGCCTGTTGGAGGTTGAGCGAATCATCGTGCAGGTTGTGGACACTTTCTCGAATTTCCTCCATAGCCTCTGTCAAATTATTCTGCAAGTCTTGCAATTGCTGCTCGTAAGTTTCATCCGCTGTTAAACGCAAGGCTCCCACCTGTAAAATGGCACCGGTCAGGCGGTGGCCCACATTGTCGTGGATGGCGCGCGCAATACGGTTGCGTTCGCTTAAAATATCGTTCCGGCGGTCCAAGTCGTAGCGCCCCATCAACTGGTGATTGCGGGTCTTTAGGGAGCGGAACTGTTTGGTGAGACGGTCGATATCTTGATAATACCGCTGCCGCCAGTGGTCATTTGACCGAGCCGCCTGTGCCAGCCTCATGGCCAAGGCGGAGAGCAGGTAGGTCAGCAAAAGTGGTCCCAGTAAGGTTGCCGGATGAGCTGAAATAAAAAGGGGGAACAGCAGTAGAGGCCAGGCTGAAAGGTAGGTGGGCAGCCAGTAGACGATAGCAGGCGTCCCTGCCAAGCTATAGGGAAAGTAAGGGATGGAAAAGGCACAGATAACCAGGGCGATTTGCAGACCGGGTGAGATCAATTTTTGCAGGCGCTTATTTTGGGTAAGGCCTAGCAGGTAGGTCAGACAGGCTACCAGAGAAACGATCAAAAACGGACGGAGCGGAAACGCACCGGCGTCGGCTAAACTACTTGTTTTAGAGAGATTTTTCGCAATACTTTGGCAGATCACGGCCACCCCGGCCCAGTCAATGCTCCAGTTGATAAGATGGTTCATGGTGTAGCCCTTTGTGACAGTCCTTGGCGTTAGTGCTGATTTTTCAAGCGGTGTCTTTGAATCCTGCAACTGAAGTTATTATAACAAGAAATGACATTTGTCATGTTGGCTTGATTTAAAGAGATGACAGATTCCACTACTAAAAAAATGAGGGGCAAGTATGCTGGTGGTACAAGCAGATAATTGTCAAATGAGGAGGCAGCTATGAAACAGATGTCGTCAAATTCTCAGGAACAGCATTTTGATGTCAAGGTGACAGACTTAGTCAAGCGCTATCAAGAATTGGTGGCTGTTGACCACTTGAGCTTGGGTATTCAAAAAAATGAGATTTTCGGCCTGCTGGGTCCCAATGCTGTCTCTTATACACATCTCCGAGCCCACGAGACGTCCTGGATAATCTC
>CAMXYS010000074.1 GCA_947253135.1 uncultured Clostridia bacterium | reverse complement strand
ATTTTCAAGGTTCGTGGCCCCTCTCTCTCGAAAGGCGCTCAACTATATTACCCCGACCATCTTCCTTTTGTCAAACCTTCTTGCCCCTTTTTTTACTCACCTTAACTACCACCCCGGGCGTTCGGTCAGCCCGCACGGTCACCAGCTCACCTCTGCTTCCCCTTGCTCTCTCAGCAGCCGGTTACAGCGAGAAAAGGGTCTTGATCCAAAGAAGCCACGGTAGGCAGACAAGGGGGAAGGGTGTGCTGATTCGATGCGATAGCGAATCGGAAGATGCTGCACGCTTTTTTTGGCCTGTCCACCCCACAAAATAAAAATGGCGTTCGGGTTACAGGCCAGCACATAGTCCAAGGCGGCGCCGGTAAACAGCGGCCAGTCCAGATGATGGTGACTCATCGGTTCACCCTTTCTGACCGTTAAATAGGTATTTAAGAGAAATACACCTTGCTTAACCCAATCTGTCAAATCACCTGCTGTGCGTTTAACACCTAAATCTGCTTCTAATTCTTTAAAAATATTTTGCAAAGAGGCAGGCAAAGGGCTCTCTTTTTGTACACTAAAGCTCATACCCATGGCATAGGGTTGTTCTTTGCCGCCAATGCTAGCCACACCCGGATAAGGGTCTTGCCCCAAAATGACAACTTTGACTGCTTCGGGTTCCAGCAATTGAAACAGCCGGAAAACAGAGCCGGCCTCCGGATAAACCGTATATTCTTTTCGTTCTGCCTTTACTGCCTCAAGCAAGGAGTTAAAATAAGGCTTCTTGCGTTCCTGTTGATAGAAATCTGACCAACTCATCAGAACCCCCTCCACTTTAATTCTATTGAGAGCCACAAGGACCTCTACCCCTTAGAATACCCCTATAACACGGCTAGGGAGTGTGCTTATGGTAGGCCCACTGCTCATGACTCCATCATAAAGTATTTTCCTGCCTCTGCACAAAAACCTTGGCCTCCGGAAAAGGCGGCTCAAGGGGCTAACAATTCGTCTATTCCGTCCCTTTTGTTGCAGGGCGCAATCCTTTTATTGCAGCAGGTCGGTACCGCCTATACGAATACGTGCCGGCAATTGTGATCTGCCGGCACGCATTTGGTTTATATAGACATATAGATTTTAAATGAATACTGAAACAGCTAATTAACAGCCGTTTTGTTGGCTAGGCCCAATCACAGTTGCTCGATCAAACCCGCCAAAGATTCTAAATTCTTCTTGCCGAAATCGACCTTTTCACCGTCGTTAAAGACCAGGCAAGGCACGCTCATTACTTTATAGGCATCCTTGAGCGCCTCGAAATGGTTCAGATCATAGACATCCACCTGAACCTTCGGCTGCAAAGTTGCCAGCCGCTGTGCTGCCACAACCAGATCAGGGCACTGTGTACAGGAAAGAGAGACCAAAATCTGTAAGCGGCAAGCCGGTAGACGGCCGATTCTGTCCTTAACAACTGGATCGACCGCCTGCCCCGGTCCGGCCGCATTATACATACCTAAAACAAAGGATTGGAACTCGTGTCCACCCGGCACGCCGTGAAAATTAACCCCCAGCTCTCTGCCGTCTTCAGCACATACACGCACACAAGGCCTTTCGGTTACCGGCAGGCTGTCCAGCCCCTCCTCCGGCTTGATCAGCTCCACTGCTAAACCTTCACTGGTCGCCGCCACTTCCTCCATGACAGAAGCCAGTTCCCGACCAATCGGACGGTCATCTTGGTAGACCTTCAGCAGCAGCTTTTGCTCAAAGCGGGCACACACGTCAGCCAACTGGTGTTTGATATCCGCGGTCAAAAAACCGGCGGCGGCTGAGCCGGTGGAACCGCCTCCCTTGTCGTTTTGACCGGCACTAGCCCGTTGACCCGACAGAACTGACTCCCGCCTGCGCGCTGCAGCCTCGACCACCGCCTTCGGGCGCTGTGGCAGCAAGCCTGTTTCAGCATGACAACCGGAAACATACTTTTCCAATTCGGTCGCTGCAATCGCGCCATCCGAAACAGCTGTCACGACCTGTCTCAAGGGCTTGATGCAAAGGTCACCGGCAGCATAGAGGCCGGGGGCGCTGGTCTGCTGATCGTGGCCGGTGATCACATAGCCGGCAGAGTCCAACTCGACCAAGTCTTTGACCAGGTTTGAAGCCGGGATATAGCCGGCAAAAACGAAGACACCGAAATTGCCTCCATCCGCTGCTGTAATCCGTTCCTCTGCCCCGGTTTGGTTGTTTTTTATAATGGCATATTCAACACTGTCTTGTCCGCCGACCTCAACCAACTCATGGTGGAAGCGGACTTCGATTTCAGGGTGGTTCAAACAGGCTGCTGCGGCAGAAGCTGCACAAGCAAATTTATCCTTTCGCACCAGCACCGTCACCTTGGTGGCGTACTTTGTTAAAAAAACGGCCTCCTCCGCCGCGGCAAAGCCACCGCCGATCACATATACCTCACGCCCGGTAAAAAACTCACCGTCACAGGTGGCACAATAGGCCACGCCGCGGCCTTGAAATTCTGCCTCGCCCTTAAAACCGATCTTGCGTGGGTTGGCCCCGGTTGCTAACAACACGCCAAAGGCACGGACCGGTCCGCGGCTGGTTTCTAAAATTTTAACTGTCCCGCCCAAATTCAGCCGCTTGACCTCGGCCAGCATAAACTCAGCCCCGAAAGCCTCGGCCTGCCGGCGCATGGTTTCGGTCAATTCACTGCCATGGGCGGTGAAAACCCCCGGGTAATTGACCACTTCCTCAGTAATTCGTATCTGACCACCGAAATGTTCCTTTTCCAAGACGACAACCCGGTATTGGGCTCGAGCCAGATACAGGGCCGCGGTGAGACCGGCCGGGCCCCCACCGATGACAGCCACATCATATAGCTCATCCAGTTTCACATCTTGAACATTTTGATCTGCCATCCGGCACCTCTTTTCTGCAATACGCTCGCTACAAGCAATCAACTTGTAACCCATTAGCTAAAGATAGGGAATTAGGCGGTTTAAGACCACCTGTAGGACCTGCACCGACCTTAATAAAAAGCGCATAAAAAAGCGGTCACAAAGATAGGACCGCCTTTTGATAACGAACAATTACAGGGCGCCAACCAAGTCCAGCGAAGGCTTCAAGGTCTCTGCACCGGGTTGCCATTTAGCAGGGCAAACCTCGTCGTCATGTTCATAGACAAATTGCAAGGCTTGCACCTTGCGCAACAATTCATCAGCGTTGCGGCCCACATTGCCGGCACTGACCTCATAGGCTGCAATTTTGCCTTCCGGATTGATGATAAAGGTACCACGTTCCGCTACACCGTCAGCTTCAATCATGACATCCATATCCCTGGCCAAGGCGCCGGTCGGGTCTGCCAGCATCGGGTATTGAATCTTTTTAATGCGGTCAGAGGCATCATGCCAAGCCTTGTGCACCCAATGGGTATCGCAAGAAACTGAATATATCTCACAGCCGACAGCCTTAAAGTCTTCATATTTTGCAGCCAAGTCCTCTAACTCTGTAGGACAGACAAAGGTAAAGTCTGCCGGATAAAAGAAAAAGACTGACCACTTCCCCTGTAACTCTTTATCCGTCACGGTGATAAAATCACCCTTGGCATAAGCTTTTACTTCAAACTCGCTGACTGTTTTATTAATCAAAGACATTTTCTATTTTCCTTTCGCTGATTACCGGCGCCCTAAGTTAGGCGACTCTATCTACTTTCTTTACTATAGTTAGTTTATGATAACAATGCTTTCTGTTCAAGTTAAAATTGATTCTGTTGAAAATAGTTATCAATAAAGACACATTTAAAAGCAGCCGGCGGGCGTGGTATTATTGAGGCCTAAAGTTTATCCTTGCATTGCTGATAGAATCGCTCAGAAAATTAGGAGTTATTTTTATGATCCTCACACCCGAATACAGGCCAATGTACAAATATCCACTGCACTGGGTCGAACCGATCGCCAATTTGCGCGACATGACCCGCTACGCCTGCCGCACTTTTGCTGACCGACCCGCCTTCCAAATTAAACCTCGGCGAGGCGAGCCCTATGTGCCGGTCTCATATGCTGATTTCGGTCAACATGTGGATGCCTTTGGTGCCGGCCTGTACGACTTGGGCGTGCGCCACAACAGCCGGGTGGCCATTTTGGCAGAAACACGCTACGAATGGTACGTCTCCTACCTCTCTGTCGTCAACGGAGAAGGTATTGTCGTGCCACTGGACAAGGAGCTTCCGGTCGAAGAGTTGACATCTATGCTAGACCGGTCTGAAACCTCAGTCCTAATTTACTCCGCCTCTTTAAGAGACAAGGCTTTGGCCATCGCCAAACAGACCGCTTCTGTCCGCCAGCTCATCCTGATGGACTACTACAAGGACGAAAAAAAGGCCGATCCCGACCGTGAAAAGGCCTGGACCGAAGTCTTGACAAGAGGGGCACAAAAGCTAAAAGCAGGCGACCGGAGCTTTATCGACTGTCCCATTGACGTCGACGAGATGCGCATTTTACTTTTTACGTCCGGCACCACAGCCAGATCCAAGGCCGTCATGCACTCTCACCGCACGATCTGTACAAATCTGATGGCTATGAGCTCAATGCTCTATGTCGGCAATGACAACACCCTGTCTATTCTCCCCCTCCACCACACCTATGAATGCACCTGCGGTTTTCTCTGCCAGCTGTACCGGGGTAACACGGTCTTTGAATGCGAGGGCTTACGCCACATCACAGATAACCTGAAAGAAGGTAAAATTACCTTGATTCTAGGTGTGCCCCTAATCCTTGAGGCTTTTCACAAAAAGATTTGGCAAGGGATTCGCAAAAAAGGCAAGGAAAAAACTGTTCGATTCGCCCTGAAATTAACCGCTTTACTAAGAAAAATGGGCATTGACCTGCGCCGCAAAGTCTTCGCTGATATTCACGCAGGCCTCGGCGGCCACCTCCGCCTGCTGATTGCCGGCGGCGCCGCCATCGATCCTCAGGTGTTAAAAGACTTTAACGACTTTGGTATTTTAGCTGTACAGGGCTACGGGCTGACTGAGTGCGGACCTATTTTGGCCCTCAACCGAGACCGGCTTTACAAGAACACTTCTGCAGGCCTCCCCCTGCCCGGCACGGAGGCTGAAGTCTTTCAGCCGGATGAAAACGGCATCGGTGAATTTCGCTCTCGCGGCCCCAATGTTATGTTGGGCTATTATGGCGATCCCGAGTTGACGGCGAAAACCCTGCGCGACGGCTGGTTTTACACCGGCGACTACGGCTATATCACAGCGGATAACTTTCTGATTATCACCGGCCGTAAAAAGAATATGATCGTGACCAAGAACGGGAAAAATATTTTCCCTGAAGAAATAGAAGCTGTGCTGAACCGTCACCCGGAAATTGCCGAGTCCGTCGTCAGCGGACAAGAAGATAAACGAGGCGACTTACAAATTGTTGTAGAAATATATCCCGATGAGGCTGAACTGAAAGCTGCCCTGCACACAGACAGCTACACAGCAACAGAAGCCCAGGCGCATATGGCAAACCTGGTCAAAGCCTTTAACGCCAACCAGCCAATCTATAAGAAAATTCGCCAAGTTGTTCTGCGCGACGAGCCCTTTGCTAAAAACACCTCCAAGAAGATTCTCAGAGAAAATCACAACTGATCATCTGACAACCTGAATAAAAAAGCCCACCCGGGCTAACACAAAAAGACTTCCGCTTGTGCGGCGCCCCGTCTTTAATAAAAAGAGGGGTAAGCTGTAAGGCGGAAGTCTTTTTGTGCCGGAATCAGGGAATAAGTCTGGGGCAAAGCAGCTCGAGTACACCTGATCAAGCCCAAGCAAAGTCCATTACCACTGGTGTCAAACCTGTGCCAACCCGACTGGATCTTGCCTGTCCACAGGGGTCAATCGGTACAAAGCTTGTTTTTTACCTTTCTTGTATCTGCGACGTAAAAAGATCAGAGCGATAATCCCCACCAGCAACAACACAACTTGAATCAGAAGGTAGACCAGGCCGAAACGGTCATCGCTCTCCACCAAAGCATCTAAATGGATCAAGGAGGGGAAAATGCTGCCGAAGAAGTTGTAAACCATATGCATAACAGTTGAAAGCAAAAGCGAGTCCGTGTAAACGTAAGCAGCTGCAAAAATCAAACCGGCCGGGATAACATAGATAATTTGTACAGGGTTGAAGTGAACCAAGGCAAACACCAGGCCTCCTACCCAGATAGAAACACCGCTGCCGACCACTCGCCGCAATTCCCCCACCAGCAATCCACGAAATAACAATTCTTCCGCTAGCGGTACCAAGACAACTACAACCATAAAGTCTAAAAAGAGGTTGCTTGAGACAGTGGCTTCGCTGTGTGTGCTGTAGTCAGACAAGATGTCGGCAAAAAAAGGTAGATTTTCGGCCAAAACAGTAATTCCCAAGACAATAAACTGCGCCAAGGCCAAGGCGCCGAGGGCCATCAAAATACCCAAAGGAGCATCTGACTTGCGCCGCGGGAGCAGGCCCGCGTAAAAGGGTTCTCGCTTAGTTAAAAACAAGATGGTCAGACTGTACAGCAAAATTTGCACCAGGGCGGACAAACCCAGAGGCGCCACCAAACTGGAGGAGTCGAAATGATTCGTTAAGATAAATTCAGCCGATGTTCCGCCACCATTGGCAAGCGCGACCAGCTGGCTGATGATCAAGTAAAGCAGGCTCACGACAGCCTGGGTTAAAGAATGTACCAAAATGGCAACCAGCGGTAACAAGAAGGTGCGTAGAGCCAACTTGCGGCGAACAGTGGGTGCATAGGGAAAATAAGCGGTCGTCATCTATCCCTCCCTTATCTCAAAGTCACTCTAACTTCATACTTGTCAACCATGTAAGCTGGTCCGTAAGACTGCTTGGCCAAGTGCAGGCCTTCTATACCCATATCTTCTTCACGGTTAATCCACTTTACATCCGGAAAGACATGCTCGGCGGAAAATTTATTGATAGCGGCATAGGCCCCCCTGTAACGGGTATCTGCCTTCTCGATATGGACAATCGAAGTGTCTTCGCAGCCACGTGAAAGCATGGAAAAAGCGGTCAATTCCCGACCGACTTCCACGACACCTCCGCTCATACCCAGCTCGTCAAAATGCTCAAAGAGGGTTTTGATCGGCCTGTAGTCGCTGTCCAATAAGTTATCATGGTCAACTTCCCGGTCGGCTGCCCACTCTTTGACCAGCTCTAAGCAGCGCTCGGCATCGTCTGCCGTCAACAAGCGAAATTGATAGTCCGGATAAGCTCGCAAAAATTTATTGATATGATTGCGCTTACCATTATAAAATTTACCTTTCAGATACCGGAGATCATCCGCCCGATAGACATAGTCAGAATAAGCCGGTTTCATTAAAAATTCGGTCTTATATTTTTTGAGAAATTTAAATTTCTTCAAATCATCTTTTTCCAAGTAGAGAAAGCGCAAGTGTGGTTCACCGCCGGCCGCCTCTCCAAAACGGCCCGCATAATCGTCCCACAGGCAATCGATAATCCGCTCTGCCTGGTCGGCTGACTGCAAACCCAAAGGCATCGAAAAATGCAGGGTGCTGAAAACAGATTCCGGACTCAGCAGGAGGAGCGTTTGCTCAATTTCTGTCCGCATATAATTAAAACCCGCATTCCAAGCCATTCGACTGACGAAATGCACATCGGAAATACGGGTTCCAGCCTGCTCATAATAGTGCTCATAATTGGCTTTATCTGCAATTGTTAAAGGTTCAAATTGCGGAGATGACACGATCAGTTACTCCCTTCAGCGACGCCTTGCTGTCTCAGCAAATAGCTAACTGCGCCGTAAGTTTTCCACATAGCGATTAAAAAAAACATCAAAAACAGCATCCAGTTCACGCGAATTTCTGATTGATTGAAAATAGCGGTGGCCATCTTCTCCGGTATCTGTTCTCATGATGATAAATTCCGGCTCGGCTTCATCCTCCGGTTCATATACACTGGCAGCGATATAATTACGACCGGCAAAAGGAAAAGAATCAACCACCGTAACATAAAATTCATGCCCATTGTCGAGATCTTCCAAAATCGAAAGCACCCGAGTATCATTTTCAGAACTGCCATGTGACGACTCTGCAGTAGCAAATGGCAATCCGATCT
>CAMXYS010000073.1 GCA_947253135.1 uncultured Clostridia bacterium | reverse complement strand
CTTTTTTTATGCGCTTGTTGAGTTTAGTATGCGATTGGCGGCGTCGACGCGGGGACCCGCTGAACCACCTGGCTGTGGCCATGTTGTTATTGCTGCTGATCAACCCTTTCTATGTTTTTAAACGTGGTTTTCACTTCAGCTGCGGTGTCACAGCGGGTCTTTTAACTTTTTTGCCACTGCTGCAAGCCCGCTTTCCCGGCTTGGCCGACCGGTCTGCCGGGTCGATTTGCAGGCGTCATTTACTTCGTCTGCTGATGCCTGCGGCCGTGGCCTATTTATCCGGACTCCCTCTGCAACTTTTATTTGCCGGGCGGCTAAACCTGTATTCTCTGCCGGCCAATGCCTTGGCTATGCCGTTGGTGCAGCTGCTTATTATTTTGAGCTTGGCGGTAGAATTGCCACTGGTCTGTAAGGTGTTTACTTTACCGTTGACAGGGACTGTCAAATTACTTAAAAATTTGGCCGGCTGGGCGGCTGAGGGGGAGAGTGGCATATTGCCACACCTGCTTTGCGGCTGTCTGGCTGCAGCGGCCCTGGGTTATCTCTATCTATATTTGAGTGCTGACCGCCACTTGCGCCGGCGATTGGCCCTGGCGGGAATGGTGGCCCCGTTGCTGCTTCTGATCGGACGCTGCCTGATGCCGGGGCCGGTCTTTTCTTTGTACTGCTTTGATGTAGGACAAGGAGACAGCTTGCTTTTACAGACGAGGACCGGCCGGGTATTGGTTGATACGGGCACAGCAGCCGCCGCCGAGCGGCACCTGCTACCGGCTTTGGCAGCACTTGACGTGCGCCGCCTGGACTGTCTGGTGATAACACACTTTGACGAGGACCATTGCGGTGGGGCGGAGGCCTTGTTAGAGCAAGTGAAGGTAGATTCGATCTTGGCTCCCCCGGCTGCATTAATAAAAGGGGGAAACCGCGGCCTAAAGGCAGCCGCTGCAAAAAGGAAGATCCGGTGGCTGAGCCCGCTGGCTGGTCAAACTTTGACGGTGTCAGAGGGGTTGTCTTTTTCAGTTTTACACCCGGCGACTTATGCCGATGGAAAAAATGAGGACAGCATTGTCCTCTATGGTGGGTTCGAGTCTTTGCAGCTATTGTTGACAGGCGATATCGGTCACCGGGTTGAAGAAAAACTGTTAAAGGAGTATCGGTATTTGTCGAGTGATCTTCTAAAAATCGCTCACCACGGCTCTAAAAACAGTTCCAAACCGGAGTTTTTAGAGGCGGTCGCGCCACGTGTTGCCCTGGTTTCAGCAGGGGTGGAAAACGTCTACGGTCACCCTTCGGAAAAACTGCTGAATGACTTGGCCCAGCGATGTGTTCCCCTATATCGAACCGATCGAGATGGCTGCATTAAAGTGACTTATTCAGGCGGGGAGATCTTTCAGGTGAAAACGTATTTAAGCCGGCGCAAGAGTTTATTCAAGCCTTTGGCAAAGCAATCCGTGTTAGAATAAAGGCGGTCGGCAGGAGGTTTTTAAAAGATGAAGTCTAAACGAAAAAAAAGTGATTATATGCCCTTGGTCAAAGAGATTCAAGCCGGACAAGTTTATTCACTTTACCTTCTTTTCGGTGAAGATTCCTGGCTGCTGGAAGACTTGGTAGAAAGGTTGCGCAAAATATTGATCAGCCCGGAGACGGCTGCCTTGGACTACCGCGAAATCGACGGAACGGAGCCTGGTGCTCTAAATTTGGACAGCCTGCAACAAGAGGTCAGAACCCCGCCTTTTTTTTCAAAGCGCCGCATGGTAGTAGTCAAAAGAAGTGGCTGGTTCAAGGTCGGCGGCATGTCGCCTGACCGCCAGCAGCATTTTTTAGAGCTCGTGGATACTTTGCCGGACTCGGTCTGCCTTGTTTTCGTTGAAGAGAAGGTGGACAAAAGGCAAAAAAAGCTGGTTCAAGGGCTGCAAAAGAGAGGTCTTCTGGCAGAAGTTCTGCATGAAGATCCGGTTGTTTTAACCGGTTGGATTCGTCGCGTTTTAGCACAAAAAAAAGTTCAAATTGATGCAGCGACAGCGGAGAATTTAATTGACCGGTGTGCTGCGGACATGCGGGTCTTGCGGTCTGAATTAAGTAAAATTTCTGATTTTTGTGCAGCGACCGGCACCCCGGTCGTTGACCTGCCGCTTTTGGACGAACTGTCTCTACCTGATTTGCGCGGTAGCATTTTTAATATTACAGATGCCATTTCAGCGGGAAAAACGGCAGAAGCTCTGTGCCTCTTTCAGATATTATTGGACCGCAGAGAACCGGTCCAGTTGCTTTTGTTTATGATCGCCCGCCATTTTAAGCAATTGATTTTAGCTTGGGATTGCCGGTCAGCAGATGAACTGGCGTCGACCGCCGGCGTCTTACCCTTTGTGGCCAAGCGCCTGCAACGACAGGTTGGCCGATTTAGTTTGGCCAAACTCTATGCCTTATACGAAGCCTGTTTCGAGACCGACGCCGCCATCAAAAGTGGGCGTATAGACGAGATCACGGGCTTGGAAATTATCTTGGCTCAGGCCGGCCGAGCTGCCCGGCTGCATTGACTAAGGCTGATTTTAAACCCTATAATGACACTCGTTTATACGTTTGTTCAAATTGTTGCTTTATCTGCCATTGCGGCAGGTCAAAAAGGAGGCTCAGATGACAAAGATTCAAATGAAAACGCCGCTCGTCGAGATGGACGGCGATGAGATGACTCGAATTGTTTGGCAGCAAATAAAAGACATCATTATAAAGCCATATGTAGATTTAAAGACGGAATATTTTGACCTGGGTCTGGAACACCGCAATGCGACAGATGACCGCGTCACCTACGCGGCTGCTGAGCGGACTAAGGAGCTGGGCGTGGCTGTAAAATGTGCAACCATAACGCCGAATGCACAGCGCATGGAAGAATACGATTTAAAAGAAATGTGGAAAAGCCCTAACGGCACTATCCGCTCAATCTTAGACGGCACCGTTTTTCGCACCCCTATTTTGGTTGACTGCATTGATCCTTATGTCAACACGTGGAAGGCTCCGATCACTTTAGCGCGACATGCCTATGGTGATATTTACCGCAACACTGAAATGCGGGCAGAGGCGGGCGAGAAGGCTGAGTTAGTAGTCACGGCAGCAGACGGCAGTGAACGCCGCGCCTTGATTCACGAATTTGCCGGGCCGGGAATTTTGCAAGGGGTACACAATACGGACCAGTCCATTGCCGGCTTTGCCCGGGCTTGTTTTAATTACGGTTTAGACCTCAAACAGGATGTCTGGTTTTCCACCAAAGACACTATTTCGAAGGTATATGATCATCGCTTTAAAGATATTTTCCAAGCGATCTACGAGGCTGAATACAAGGATCGGTTTGAAGCCTTAGGCATTGAATATTTTTATACATTGATCGATGACGCTGTCGCCCGGGTCATGCGGTCTGAGGGTGGTTTTATCTGGGCTTGTAAAAATTATGATGGAGACGTCATGAGCGACATGGTCGCCTCTGCCAGCGGAAGCTTGGCCATGATGACTTCTGTATTGGTGTCTCCGGACGGGCATTATGAATATGAAGCTGCCCACGGGACAGTGACCCGTCATTACTACCGCTATCTGGAAGGTAAGAGCACCTCGACCAACCCCATGGCGACTCTGTTTGCCTGGACCGGTGCCTTGAAAAAACGTGGCGAGTTAGATGGCATTCAGGAGTTGGCAGATTTCACCGGGCGAGTGGAAAAGGCAGCTTTAAAAACCATCGAGGCAGGCTATATGACCGGTGATTTGATCGGTATGTGTAAACTGACCAAGACAGAAAAATTAGAGACAGAGGAGTTTTTACACAAGATTGTCACTTTTATGGAGTAAGATCCTGTTTAAAGATTAAGAATAGACATTAAAATTAAGGAGCTGCGTCAGTCATGAGTTATTTTTCAGAATGGAATGAAAAGGTGGAGTCTGCTGCTCGACAGGCTGAGTATAATGAATTCGTCAAGGAGTACTATGAGTTAGAAGCCGGTGCTTACCGCCAAATTTTAGAGGCCTACCCGGAAGGCGAGTGGTCGGGGACAGCCAAGGAGTTGGCCGACAAGCTCGAGTTTCAGGGCAATATGGTTGTTTTTCTGGGCTTTCTCGACGGCATCAACAGCAGTCTGAAAGAGACCATGGACCTGGATGCGGTCACCGATGAGACGCCGGTCACTCTGGATATAGATTTTGAAAAATTGTATTACAACATGCTTGAAGCGAAGGCGAAATGGCTGTTTGATATGGACGCCTGGGACGGAGTTTTAGCGGCTGAAAAACGTGAGGAGATAGCCAAGCAATATCGGGTGGACCATATTGCTGTCAGTAACAAGGTCGGGCGGAACAGTCCATGCCCGTGCGGCAGCGGCAAAAAGTATAAAAAGTGCTGTGGGCGGAAGACGGCAGGGAGTGAACCGGTATGATGAAGGATCTAACCGATATTAAGGATATCTTAGCTGAGCCTACGGCCTACCTTGACCGCCCACTCCATTTGGTCGGTTGGGTTAAAAGCAATCGCGATCAAAAAAATTTCGGTTTTATCGCCCTAAATGACGGTAGCTGTTTCAACAATCTACAGATTGTTTATGCGGCAGATAAGCTGTCCAATTTTGCCGAAATAGCCAAGCTTGGAACAGGGGCGGCTTTGCTTGTCGAGGGCCGGCTGGTTTTGACACCGGAAGCTAAGCAGCCGGCTGAAATCCAGGTTGATGTCATCCAAGTAGAAGGTGCCAGCCCGGCTGATTACCCGCTGCAGCCCAAACGCCATACTTTGGAATTTTTAAGGTCGATCGCCCACTTGCGTCCCAGGGCGAACCTCTACCAGGCAGCTTTTCGCCTGCGCTCCACGGCGGCCTATGCCATTCACCGTTTTTTTATGGAGCAGGGTTTTGTCTATGTGCACACCCCGATTATCACGTCAAGTGATGCGGAGGGGGCAGGTGAAATGTTTCATGTCACCCACCTTGACCTGGCTCATGTTCCCCTCACGGAGGACGGCGAAGTCGATTATGAAAAAGATTTTTTCGGCAAGCACACCAGCTTGACGGTAAGTGGGCAGTTAAACGGAGAATGTTATGCTCAGGCCTACCGTAAAATTTATACATTTGGCCCTACTTTTCGAGCGGAAAATTCCAATACTGCCCGACATGCCGCCGAGTTTTGGATGATCGAGCCCGAAATTGCCTTTGCTGACCTGGATGACAATATGAACCTGGCTGAGCAAATGTTGAAATCTGTCATCGTTTATTGCCTAAAACATTGTCCTCAGGAAATGGATTTCTTTAACCGCTTTGTCGACAAGGGTTTGCTGGAGCGCTTGCAGAAATTAGTGAAAGCTGATTTCCGGCGGATGACCTACACAGAGGCAATCGAGCACCTGGAGCAGGTTGCCGACCGCTTTGCCTTCAAGCCGTATTGGGGCTGTGACCTGCAGACCGAGCATGAGCGTTATCTGACTGAAGAAATTTGTCATGGCCCTGTGTTCGTGACAGATTATCCCAAGGAAATAAAGGCCTTTTACATGCGCGCCAACGCAGACGGCAAGACGGTGGCGGCCATGGACTGTCTGGTTCCCGGCATCGGCGAAATCATCGGCGGAAGCCAACGTGAGGAGCGGTATGACTACCTGCTTGCCAGGATTGAAGAATTGGGACTGAAGCCGGAGGACTATGCCTGGTATCTTGATTTAAGGCGCTACGGCACAACCAGGCACGCAGGTTACGGCCTGGGGTTTGAACGTTTGATTATGTATCTGACGGGTATTTCTAATATCCGTGATGTGATACCCTTTCCCCGGACGTCCGGATCAGCTATGTTCTGATGCGGGTTTGACCACGGGGATAAGAAAGGATTTCCCGTGCTGATCAATGCTGCAACAGAATCTTTCAAGCAAAACGGGCGGATGTCGGACTTACCACCGCAGGAGCGCCCTTTTGAAAAAATAGACCGGCTGGGTATAAAAAGCTTGAGTGAGGCGGAGCTGCTGGCAGTTATATTTCGCGTCGGAACGGCCGGTGCCAATGCTGTCGAGACCGCCCGCAACCTGTTGGCCTTGGAGGGTGGCAGTGACGGCAAACCACATAGTCTGCGCCGCTTGCAGTCGCTCACCCCGGAAGAAATGGCCGGCTGTCCGGGCATTGGACCGGTTAAAATTAAGCAGGTGCAGGCAGCGCTCGAGCTGGCAGACCGCCTGCAGCGAGAAGAGGTGGAGGACCGCCCCTCGCTAGCCACACCGGAAGAAGCTGTCCGACAGCTGCCCGGTGACTTGGCCTACCAGCCGGTGGAAGAAATTTGGGTGTTGTTATCGGACTGCCGCAATGGCTTGATAAGGCGGATCAATGTGGCGCGAGGTGGGCTAAGTCAGGCTTCTGTATTTCCGCGGGAAGTTTTTCGCGAAGCGATACGAGCCAATGCCGCAGGTATCATCATGGCGCATAATCATCCCAGCGGTGATTATACCGCCAGCAAGCAAGACCTGGCCTTAACAGCCCGGATGATTGGAGTGGGGAGACTGGTGGCCATCCCGCTAAATGACCACTTAATTGTGTCAGCCGGAGGCTGGCAAAGCCTGCGCCGAGAAACTGATTTGTGGGAAAGATCGCGGGGGACTTTTTAAACCGACAAGAGGCCGACACGATCAAGTGTTGATTTTCTGTTAAGTGAAAATAGGTGGTTTAGGTGAGAAAAAACAAGTTGAGTCGACTGCCACTGGTGCTGAGCATACTGGTGCTCATTTTGGGTCTTATTTTATGGGGACTGATTCCGGGGAGTGGTTTAAATCGCTTGATTGGCGTCTTCACAGGTGCTTATCGCCCGGTGGCTGAGACAGCTACAGCCGCCGGTAAAAACAGCAGCGGCTTTGTCAATGCCCTTTTTAACAGCAAAAGTTTGCAGCAGGAAAATAGCCACTTGCTGGAGGAGAATGCTGCTTTAAAAAAGGAAGTACAACAGTTGCAAACGGAAAATCAAAAATACCAAGAATTGAAAGCGGCTTTTCAAATTAAAGATCGTTATGCCGGTTATGAGGTTCGCCATGCGGCGGTCATCAGCCGCAGCTTTGGCAACTTATTTGATATGTTCAGCGTCAATGTGGGCAGTGCTGACGGTTTGGCCGGCAGTGAGCCGGTCAGCTACGCTGTGGTTGATGCTGAAATGAACCTGGTCGGCCGCATCGATCACGTCACTACCAGCACCGCAAAAGTCTTACCTTTGATCAGCGACGGTTTTACTGTAGTGAGTAGAATCAATCGAGCCGGTGGAATCACCGTGCGGGTGCATGGTGACGCCACTCAGGCGGAGTTAGGCCTGTGTCTGGTCGACGGCATTAAAAAAGATGCGGATATTAAAGTGGGCGACGAACTGGTGACAGACGGGTCAGGCGGCTTGTTTCCCCCCGGCTTGAAGGTCGGCACTATCACCGATGTCATGCCACAAGGTGACGAGTTAGTGGCCATTCTTAAGCCTTTTACCGAAGTGCGAGATTTAGCAGACGTTTTTATTCTGCTGCCGACAGTAGGTGCACCCGCCTCGCTGACCGGGCCGGAACAGACGGTCACCGGAGCGGCCGCCGCAACTGACAGCGGAGATCCTGCCGGTACACAGGCCGAGACAGCACCGCCAGTGCCCCCTGCAGAGGCCGGGGAGGATCCGGCTGCCGATGTTGAGACGGCAACGTCGGTGCCGGGGGCGGCCGGGGCGTCGTCACAGACCGATGCGGTGGTGGCATTGTCGCCTGACCTGTTTTACTCCCGGGTTGGACAGATGTCGGTGCAGGCGAGTGTTCAGTTGCTGGGAACGGGCAGGTTTGCCGGTGGCGAAAGTTCTTTGCCACGGGAAATAAACACTTAACCGGAGAGGCTTAGTATGGGATTAAAAAAATATATACGGCTGGTTTTAGTCTATTTTGTCTATGTTCTCCTCTTCAGTTTATTACAATTTTTTTGGCCGGCCGGTTCTTTTGCCGGGTTCTTCAGACCGGATTGGCAGTTGGTGGTTGCAGCGGCCTGTGGCTATTTGTATGGTTTTAAAGACGGAATAGTAGTCGGTTTGTGTCTGGGCTTGATCAGAGATTGCCTGAGCGCCCGTTATTTTGGCCTGGGCCTTTTAATCTTATTTTGTGTCGGTGGCTTGGCTTCTGTCGTATTGAGCAAGCGCTGGAGTCGCAGCCTGGTCACCCTTTTTGC
>CAMXYS010000072.1 GCA_947253135.1 uncultured Clostridia bacterium | reverse complement strand
CGGAGGCCCACAACGATTATGTTTTTGCCATTGTCTGTGAAGAGATCGGCTTTATTGGAGCCATGCTTGTCTTGCTATTGTTCTTGTTGTATTTTTTCCGCGGCTTAAAGGTCGCCTACCAAGCCTATTCTGATTTCGGGCGCATCGCCGGAGCCGGCTTCGCTTCTTTAATTACAGTTCAAGCCTTGCTGAGTATGGCCGTTAATTTAGAAGTTATCCCTGCCACGGGTGTGTCTCTGCCTTTTTTCAGCTATGGTGGCACTTCTAATATCTTTTTTATGGCGGGCATTGCCATCTTGTTAAATATTTCTAAATTTGACAAACCCCCGACGGGTATTCGCTCTCCTAAAGCTCTGCAGAGAAAGGAGCGTGGCGACCGTGGATGAGGTTAGAACCAAGGCTTTAAGCAAAGCGGAAAACAAAGCGGGAAACAACCCGGAAAACAAACCGGGAAATAACCCGGAAAACAAAGCGGGGGAAAAGCCCTTGACGGTTATCTTTGCTGCCGGTGGAACAGGCGGTCATATTTATCCGGCACTGGCGGTGGCGACTGCCCTGCGACAAAAAAGACCGTCAGCTCAATTGCTTTTTTGCGGCACACCAGAGGGGATGGAAAGCAGATTGGTGCCTCAGGCAGGCTTCGACTTCTATCCGCTGGAGGCCAGAGGCTTCCCCCACCGGCCCGGCCGCCAATTCTTGCTGGCCTACCAGGCTTACCGCCGCGGCAAGCGGACGGCGGAGGAGCTTATCCGCCACTGGCAACCGGATGCGGTCGTGGGTACCGGCGGTTATGTCTGTGGCCCCTTGCTGGCGGCCGCCGGCAAGTTGAAAATTCCGCGTTTAATCCACGAGCAAAATGCGATACCGGGGCGCAGCAACCGTTTGATGTCAATCGGTGCAGAGGTAGTGTGTACGGGTTATCCGAACACAGAGCGCTATTTTAAAAGGGCCCGGCGCGTCATTTGGACGGGCAACCCGGTGCGTGCTGTTTTTTATCGCTTGAACCGGGAGGAGGCCAGGCGACAGCTGGGCTTGCCTCAAGGACAGAAGCTGATTTTAGCCACGGGCGGCAGTTTGGGGGCGCGGCGTATCAATAAAGGCGTGATTGACATGCTGCGCTTACACCCGGAGCTGGCTGTCAATGTAATTTTGGCTGCCGGGGACAAGTTGGAACAGGAAGCGCGCACATCTGCAGCCGATCTGCCGGGCGATCGCCTGCAGATCCACTCTTATTTGTCGGACCTCTATCTATATATGGCAGCTGCTGACTTGGTCATTTGCCGCTCCGGTGCCGGTACTTGTGCGGAATTGGGCGCCTTGGGCAGGGCCTCTGTTTTAGTTCCTTACCCCTATGCTGCTAACGATCACCAGCGCTTTAACGCTCAAGCCTATAGTGAGCGCGGGGCAGCACTGTATTGCCCTGATGAATTATGTAGTGGTGAGCGGTTGGCGGAGGCAATTTTGCCTTTGCTGGAAGAACCGGAGAGACTTCACCGGATGGAGGAACGGCTCAAGGAAATTACAGCCCCCCCGGCCACTGCTCAAATTGTTGAGATTTTGTGCGGGCTGATTGATGAGGCAAAGAAAGGGGGCACCGGTGGCAACAAAACGCGGTGATCAGCGAGCCGAAAACGGCCGGTCTACGGCTGCCCGGCGGGGGGGGAGACCCGACCGCACAGCTGACTTGCAGCGGCGATTAGCCACACCTGCTACCAGCAGGCCAAGCAGACGACCAAGACCAGGTTCCGCGGCGGCGACCGGGCAGGGCGCCGGCAAAAAGGCAAGGTCATCAGCTCGGACCGCAAGAGGTGGTCGGGCGGCTCAACGGCAGCGCATGGAGCCGGCCGGCCGGCCACGCGTGCAGGGACGGGGGCGGACAAAAAGACCGGGCCGCCGCTTGTCAACCAGAGGGAAGTTGTCCCTTTTATTTTTGGCGGCTTTGCTAATTGCTTTACTACTTTGGCTTTTACCTGCTTTTCGGATCAGACAGATTGAGGTGAGGGGAAACGGCTGGCTGCCCGAACACCTCATCAAAAATGAGTTGGAGTCCTTGGTGGGCCGGCATGGCTGGCGTGGTGTTTCGGGCAACCTGGGAGAAGTTTTGACAGGCCGCTACGGCCGGACCGAAAAAGCCTTTTTGGATCGCTATCCCTCTTTGCTTGCCTGTCGGATACAATTTCGTCTGCCGGCGACGCTCAGAGTGGACGTGGAGTTAAAAGAACCTCGTTTTTTGGCGGCTGTTGGAGATGCCTTTTATACACTTGATGAGGAGGGGAGGCTGGCCCGAGCATTGTCAGCTGAAGAACTAGACTTGCTAACTGCAACCGACGATGAACAAAAGGCTATCGTGGGACAGGAAACGGCTGAAGAAGAAGTTGCAGCGGATCAGGAAACCACGGCGGAATCGGTGAAAACAGCCGCGGCAGAACAGGCGGTGCGCTATATTCACTTATATCCTCGCCGCAATCAGACCGCCGACTGCCGGTGGGACCGGTCTGTCCGGGTCGGTGAGTTGCTGGACTCGTCTTTACCGCAGACGCTGCGTTGGTACAGACAAGTTGAGAATCTGCTACAGCAAAGTGATGAGGCTGCAGCTGACGGGCTGGTTTTAGCCGGGCATACTGTAGCGGTCAGACCGGGCGATGCGGGTCCTGATATAAACTTAGATTTAACGGGGGAACCGGGTATTAGTGACGCTGCTGCAGCTGTGATCCGCGATGTGGGGATTTGTTTTGATTTGAATCAGGCGAGTCTGCCGGAGGAATTAACTTGGCTGCGTTATGCAATTAGAAGCGGCGCTCTTAACGATTTAGGCAGCGGGCAACTACACCTAAACCGCGCTCAGCGTGTTTTTGTACCCAACCGGTTGCTGCCCGAGA
Source organism: uncultured Clostridia bacterium (assembly GCA_947253135.1). GTDB lineage: Bacteria > Bacillota > Clostridia > Saccharofermentanales > Fastidiosipilaceae > CAMXYS01. The sequence goes on along the minus strand of CAMXYS010000072.1, from coordinate 5,313 downwards.
CCTTTGCGACAGACGCAGATGGAGAGCAAAAAAATAAAACCGGCGAGACTGAGAGCAAGGCCGATGAAACGGAGGTTACTGCTGAGCAAGTGACTACCGCACAGCCGACCGCTGAGTCTGAGTGACTGATTGGCTGCCGGCAACCGGTCGGTTCGGTGGGTTAGTGAAGAAAACAAAATCAAGCTTGAAGACAGAGTTTTACAGCCTGACCGGATTCATGACAAATTGATGACAAAATAGCTTCAAAATAAAAACAAATATGTGCTACAATGATCCGGTAAGGATGTCATGACCACTAAAATACAGTTGCTTAAGCAGGATTTGGTGGTTATGACCACCGGTGCCTAACGGAAGGATAAATATTTCAGTTTGATTACAAAAAACATCTGACCGTTATTGTTCCCGGGGCGGCTATAGTGTAAACTTAGGCAGTAACAAAGCGATTAAAAGAACCGGTTAGCGAAACAAAGTGATCATGACCGCTTATTTTCTTTTTATTTTTTGTTGTATGCAGTAAGGCAGTTATAATTCGGGTGCGAGATGAAAGGGGCAGTAAATTGCAGGACGGAACAGCTAAAAATCCGATTGGGTTTGCCGCGCAGGATGGAAACCTGGCGGTTATTAAGGTAATCGGCGTCGGTGGCGGCGGGTGCAATGCGGTCGACCGCATGATTGAGAGTGGTGTAAAAGGTATTGAGTTCATCACCATCAACACTGACCACCAGGCCTTGGAGCGGTCTAGAGCTTCAGCTAAAATTCAAATCGGTGAAAAATTGACGAGAGGTCTGGGTGCCGGGGCTAACCCGGAAGTCGGGACCCGGGCGGCGGTGGAATCTAAAGACGAAATTTCCAACGTTATTGCCGGTACAGACCTGTTATTTATCACGGCCGGTATGGGCGGCGGTACCGGTACCGGTGCCGCCCCTGTAGTAGCTCAAGTCGCTAAAGAGATGGGCGTATTGACGGTGGGTGTGGTCACCCGGCCGTTCAGCTTCGAGGGTGCCCAGCGACGCAGCAATGCTGAGCAAGGAGTGCGCGAATTACAGGAGAATGTCGACTCTTTAATTGTGGTGCCGAACGATAAGCTGCTGGATATGGCTGACGAGGACACCTCTTTAGCAGATTCTTTTGCCATGGCCGACCAGGTTTTAAAATTTGGTGTGTCGGGCATCTCCGATTTGGTAGCTATCCCGGGCCTGATTAACCTGGACTTGGCAGACGTCCGCCGGGTGATGGTCGGCGCAGGTCTCTGCCATATGGGTATCGGTCGGGCCAGTGGCGAAGATCGCGTTGATATTGCGATTGATGATGCCCTGCACAGTCCCTTGCTGGATACCGGTATCGAGGGTGCTTCCCGCCTGATTGTCAATTTTACAGGGGGGCCTGATATGCGCCTTAAAGAGGTGAGCAAGGCTGCCGCCATCGTGCGGGACGCCGCCTCGCCCAGTGCAGATATTATTATCGGTGCCGTAGTCGACGAGAGCATGGCAGATGAACTAATGATTACGGTTATTGCTTCCGGTTTTGTCAATGAGCGTGAAGAGCGGTTGCAGTCGACGCCCCGCCAGGCCAGCCCGGGGGCAGGCCGGGATTTTATTCAGATTCCCGGTGAACTGAAACCACGTCGCCAGGAGGCCAATGCGGAGGTGCCGGATTTTTTGGCCCGCAGCGGTGACCAGCGGCAACCGGGCAGACGGCCGGCACAACCGTCCTCCCCCCATCTTGAGCGCACTCAACAACCCCGTTCGGAAAGGCCCCCGGTGCAGCAATCGTCCGGCCCAGCCTTCCGTGCCGGCAGGCAGGAAGAACCCGCTGTGACGGCGGGGCAGGCTGCATCCGGGCGGAGCGCAGTAGCTGAACCGACGGCTCGCCGACCCGAGTCAACCGGCGGAGCAGAGCAGGCCGGCGACAAGTCACGCGAGCCAGGTAAGTCTCGTCGCAGCGAGCGCAGCAATCGCCGCAAGACACCCGGCAAAATTTTGCCCTGGTTCTTTGAAGATGACGATGACAATTACGAAGACTGAAAACCGACTGCGGCCCGGATGACGGCCAAGTTGGTTGAACAACCGGAGGCTAAGCGCTTCCGGTTTTGTTTTACCGGGCCGGCCGGACCGACCTTTGTCGGGAAAGCTGTGCACCGGGTACAGACCGGCAAAATAGAGGAGGTAATTCACCATGAAGTGTCCTTTTTGTGATGTCGATAATGACAAGGTGGTCGATTCCAGACCCTATGATGACAGCACAGCTATCCGCCGCCGGCGGGAATGCCTGGCTTGTGGAGCTCGGTTCACCACCTATGAGCGGGTGGAATCGTTACCGTTGATGGTAGTCAAACGAGGCGGGGAAAGAGAACTGTTCAACCGGGATAAATTGGTTGCAGGTGTGGTCAAGGCCTGTGAAAAAAGGCCGGTTTCAGCAGACCAAATCGACCGGCTGGCACAAGAGATTGAATATAACTTGGCGGGCCAGCTGGGACGCGAAGTTTCCAGCCGTGAAATCGGCGAAATGGTGATGGAGCAGCTGCAGAAGTTGGACGAGGTTGCCTATGTGCGCTTTGCTTCTGTTTACAGAGAGTTTAAAGATGCCCGTTCTTTTATGGAGGAGTTGGCCGCCTTTTTGGACAAAGGGGATAAGTAAACCCCCTCTTATGATTAAGCACAATTGAACCGGCGGTTGTGGTCAAGTGTTATCCGCCTGAACCGAGATCGGCGCAAAGAAAAGTGCAATCTGAAGAAGCCGGAGTGACCTGTGCTAGAATGGCAGTAAGCCCGGGTGGACGCCCGGTTTAAGAGAAGGAGACACCGTTATGACTGATCCTAAAAATATACAAAATATGCCGGCCGGTGAACGGAGTGACCTAAATGCCGGTCTGCGTGTCTTGATTGTAGACGACGATGAAAGCATTGTGGAGCTGCTTAAGCTTTATTTTGAAAAGGAACACTACCAGGTATTCACCTGCTATGACGGTTTGACAGCTGTCGAGATGTTTCAGGAGTCGAATCCGGATGTCATTATTCTTGATTTGATGCTGCCGGGCAAGGACGGCTACGATGTGTGCCGGGAGATTCGCCGCGATTCCGATGTCCCAATTATTATGTTGACGGCCCGCGGTGATACCTTGGACAAGGTGGTCGGCCTGGAGCTGGGAGCGGATGACTATGTGCAAAAGCCCTTTGAAAGCAAAGAGTTACTGGCGCGTGTGCGCGCTGTTTTAAGGCGGTCTAAGGCCGGTCGAGCAGAGGTGGATGATGACCGACCGGCGGATGAGTGTGTCAGCTTTCCGGGCTTAATCATCAACAAGAGTCAATATCGGGTGGAAATTGACGGCGTCAATATTGAGATGCCGCCTAAGGAGTTGGAGTTGTTTTATTTCCTGGCGGCTCATCCTAACCGGGTGTTTACCAGAGAGCAACTGCTGGCCAATATTTGGGGTTATGACTTTTTTGGTGAATCCCGCACGGTTGATGTTCATATTAAGCGTATTCGCGAGAAGATCACAGCCACTAACCACCAGCACGCCTGGCGGATACATACGGTTTGGGGGGTCGGTTATAAGTTTGAAACCGATCGTTCTGCCGGTACTCAACGCCCTTAATCACTCGTCAGTCGGACCTGATCGCTTGTTTTGTTAAGCTGGTCGGAGGGCCGGGAAGGTTTGTTTTATGCCGGATTCGTCATCTCATCACCCATTGAGCCAGGCCGGTCAAAAACCGGGTGGGGGCAGGTTTGCCCGCCCGGTTTTTTCATCTCTTTCTTTGCGGATGAATATTTTGCTGGTCAGCGTGATTATTATTATTTTTATCCTCGCCGCTTTGACTTACTCTCTGCGCTTGCGGGAGCATTTGCTGGACAGCCATACCGCCCAACTGACCAAAGTCGGCAATCTTTTGTTTGAGCGGGCGGAAGCCGCCTTTTCTGACGGCCTGGAAGAGACCACAGCGACAGCGGCAGAGGCAATGGCCAGGGAGGCTAATTTAGGGGCGGAAAGTATAGGCGCCTTTGTTTGGTTGGTCTCGCCGCGGGGGTCGGTTATGCGAGCGACCGGTTTTCCAGATAACATGGATTTGACGACGGTGACGGGTGGCCTGGGGCGGCTGCGGTTGCCGGAGCCTTGCATAGGTAAAGATACGCCGCCGGAAGGCTATGTTTATGTTGGCAGTAATTACTTTGGCCTTTTTACTTTGGATGGCAGAGAATGGATTTCTTACGTGCGCCCTATTATGAAGGACGGGCGGACAGTCTATATTTTGCAGTTGCACGAGCCGGTCGATGTAAAAGGGGAGCAGCGGGCAATTGTCTATAACAGCTTGGGCATGACGGCTATTTTGGCAGCTGTCGCTGCTATGGCAGCCGTCTATATGGCTTCTAATCGTCTGATCAAACCGCTGCAGAATATGTCTGCTGTGGCTGAGCAGGTAGCCCAAGGAGACTTTTCAGTCAGGGTAGCCGATGTGGCTCCGTTGCCGCCGGAAGATGAACTGCCCAGCGTGCGGGATGAAATTTCAATTTTAGCCCATTCCATCAATGATATGATCGAAAAAATAGACCATATGAACAGCGACCGGCGAGATTTAGTCTCCAGCATTTCACATGATCTGCGGACCCCCTTAACTTCAATTAAGGGCTTTGTGACCGGCATGTTGGATGGAACGATCCCGCCGGAAAACTATGATCACTACCTGACGATTGTGCAAAATAAGGCTATTTCGATGGAGCATTTAGTCAACCAGATGCACGATATGTCCATGCTCGAATCCAATGAGATGGACTACGACTTCCAACCCTTTAACCTGCATGCCTTGATCAATGATGTGATCAACAGCTTGGAGCCTCAATTGACAGCAAAAAAATTGACGGTACAGACTAATTACGCGCCGACAGATGAGGGGAGTAAGCCGGTGATGGTAATCGGTGACAGTCGTCAATTGGAGCGAGTTTTTATCAACTTATTAAACAATGCAATCAAATTTACTCCGGACGGCGGTGTCATCAGCGTCTCCACCATGCGGCGCAACAAAGGAAAACAAGCGGTTATCACGGTGGAAGACAGTGGGCCCGGCCTCTCGGCGGAGGATTTGAACAAGGTGTTTAACCGCTTTTATAAGGCTGACCGAGCGCGCACCGGAGCGGCGGGGTCCGGTTTGGGACTTTATATCACCCGCCAGATTTTGGCGGCCCACGGTCAACATATTACGGCAGGTCAAAGTGATATCGGCGGGGCTAAGTTTACCTTTACCCTGCAGAGTGACTAACGGGGCTGCCGGAACCGTTAAATAGGACGGTGAAGCGGGCAGGACCGGGGGAGGCTTACCG
>CAMXYS010000071.1 GCA_947253135.1 uncultured Clostridia bacterium | reverse complement strand
AGATTATCCAGGACGTCTCGTGGGCTCGGAGATGTGTATAAGAGACAGGCGTTTGGGTGATTCGTGGATCATAGTGGGCATGATCGGTCCACTGCCCAGCCCGCAAATGATGAGGGCTGCCTGCTGGACCACCAGCACAGGGATGGCAAAGAGGACGGCGCCGACTAATAGGATTAACATGGATAGCTTGAGTAGGCGTGGGTTACCTAAGCGGTTGGCAACAAAGCCACTGCCGGTACGGGCCAGCCAAATGCCGAGAAAATAGAAGGAAACCATGGCGGCAGCCCTCGCTGCATCCAGGTTAAAAGTTTCGATGAGCCGGCCGGCTGTCCACATGGCAATACAGGTTTCAAGACCGTTATAGAGGAAAAAACAGGCGACCGAGCAGGGCATCCCCTTCATTTTAAGGGGGTGCAGGTGGGCGTTTTGCTGTCTGTAGTCGCCGGCCGGTAAGCGGTGGTCACCGCTCTCGCCACCGGTTTCCTGTTGGCGCACTCGGCGCCACAATGGAAGTGAACACAACAGGACAATTATTATAAAAACTTCGATGCCGGCAATCCAAAAAAAGGCCAGTCGCCAGCCACCCGGCCGTGATACCAGGCCTGACATCAGGAGTGGTCCAACGATCGAACCGATCCCCCAAAAACTGTGGAGCAAGTTCATTTGGTTCGCCGAATAATGGAGGGCCATGTAGTCGTTAAAGGCAGAGTCTAAAAGGCCGCCGCCAAAACCCAAGGGCAGGGCACTGAGCAATAGCCAAATATAAGATGGAGCCAAGGCAAAGCCGATCCAGCTGGCTAACATCAACAGACAGGCCAGCAAGCCGATCTTTTCGGTGCTGAGGCGGCGGGCGATGCGGCCCAGTAAGTAACAAGCCACAATCACAGCTAAGGTCCTGGCCGTCGAAATGTAGCCGCCCCAAGCGGTGGGCAGGTCTAATTCGCTTTGTAGGGAAGGCCAGGCCACACCGATCAGAGAGGAGCCGAAGCCCAAGCTGATAAAGGATAGGTAGATAACAGCTAATAGCAATAAATTCATGTCGAGTCCTCCTCCTGTGCAAGGCCGATTTTGATCAGACCGCCCCAGTTTTGCAGCCGCGAGTGATACCAGACAATTGTATACAAAGAGCGAGATAAAAGCATTCTAGACACATGTTCATTTGTAGAAATGACCCAATTTTGTTAATCTAATAAGTAGTTAAGGCTATGGGAGGAAAAGCGCATGCCAGCCAAACAGGAAAAATTATCGGAAGACCGCCTCGCAGAAGCGATTCATCGCGAGGTTGTCACGACGGTTGAAGACCGGATGTTGAATGCTTTGACCTTCCGCCGGTCGGCTAACTTTTTTAAGGTGATGGGTAATGAAACGCGCTTTAAAATCTTGTGGGCCTTAAATCATCACGAGATGTGTGTTTGTGACCTCTCTATTTTAGTCGGGATGACGAAGTCTGCCATCTCACACCAGTTGGCCGTTTTGCGGGCAGCTGAGCTGGTGACCTTCCGCCGGGACGGCAAGCTTATCTATTATTCAATCGCTGACGCCCATGTTAGTACCATGCTGTACAACTGTGTTGAACACGCTACGGAGTAAAAATAGTTTTACAAGCGCATTTTTAAAGCGGACTAGGCCTCCGCTTTTTTTATGGAAAAACACTTGACGATTCGTTCAATCTTTGCAACAATACAAGCAACGAATGAACAAATTATCAATCGATCAAAGGAGCAGGTTAAAATGACTAAGAAGTTCAAATTAAAAAATCTCGATTGTGCTGATTGTGCAGCTAAGATGGAACGCAAAATAAATCAGATGGATGGGGTTGAAGAGGCCCGGGTCAATTTTATGTTCAGCCGTCTAACTTTGACAGCAGCTGACAGTGTCTTTGACCGGGTGAGCGAGCAGGTGGCCTCTTTAATTAAAGAGATTGAGCCCGACTGCACGATGGTCTTCTAAAAGACAATTTTATTGGCATCGGGCTGAGGAGAGCGCTATGAAAAAAAAGGTGATTAGAATTGTGGCAGCGGCGGCCTTGTTTGCCACCGGTTTGTTGTGGCCGGCCGGCGAAGCCGGTGCGACCGGTACAGCCGGAATCATAAAAATTATTATCCTGCTGGCAGCCTATCTTTTAATAGGCTTTGATGTTTTGTTTAAATCTGTTAAGAGCATCAGGCATGGTCAGGTATTTAATGAATTTTTTCTGATGTCGATCGCCACGCTCGGTGCCATTTTTTTACAAGAATATGCAGAGGCCGCTGCTGTTATGTTGTTTTACCAGGTCGGCGAATTGTTTCAAGATTTTGCTGTGGGCCGGTCCCGCCGTTCCATTCAAGGGCTGGTCGAATTGGCGCCGGATGAAGCTAATTTGCTGACCGAAACGGGCCTACAAGTGGTCTCTCCGGAAGATATAGCCATCGGGGATAGGATCTTAGTCAGGCCGGGTGAGAGAGTCCCTTTGGACGGAACGGTGCTGACCGGCCGGTCCAGGTTGGATACCTCAGCCCTGACCGGGGAGTCGGTCTCGCGGGCGGCAGGCCCTGGTGATGTGGTGCCTAGTGGGGTCATCAATTTGGAGCAACCTTTAGAGCTTGAAGTAAATTGCTTATTTGAGGATTCCAGCGTTGCCAGAATTTTGTCTCTTGTGGAAGATGCGACTGAGCATAAGTCCGAGGCGGAGCGTTTCATTACCCGTTTTGCTCGCTACTACACACCGGCAGTGGTTTTCCTAACGCTTATTTTTGCTATCGTACCGCCCTTTTTCTCTAGCTTGCCTTTCAGTGAATGGCTGCGCCGGGCCCTGACTTTCTTGGTCGTCTCTTGCCCTTGCGCCCTGGTGATTTCAGTTCCCTTGAGCTTTTTCGGCGGACTCGGTGGCTGCTCGCGTGCCGGTGTCCTGGTAAAGGGTGGCAACTACTTGGAGTTGTTAGCTAATGTAAAAACAGTAGTGATGGACAAGACCGGAACTTTGACCGAAGGTGTTTTTGCAGTACAGGCTGTTTTACCGGCTGCGGCTGAAAAGTCAGCCGGACCGGGGGGAGAAACCGCCGGTTTTAGCGAGACGGAAATCTTGCGCCTGGCAGCAGCTGCTGAACAATACTCCAACCACCCCATTGCAGCTGCAATTGTAGCTGCCGGTCAAAAAATGCTGGGGGAGGAGCAGCTGCCACAAACCGAAAATATGGTGGAGACAGCCGGCAATGGCGTGCAGGCTGAAGTTGAGGGCCGCCTTGTAGTAGCGGGCAACCACCGCTGGCTAAGTGAGCTTGAGATTAAAAAACTACCTCCTGCAGGCGGCGCACAAAATTTTTCCGGCACGGTGATTTGGCTGGCGGTAGATGGTGTCTTTGCCGGCAGCATTCGCATTGCCGACCGCTTAAAGGCCGATGCCAAAACGGCTGTGCGCGGCTTGCACGATCTGGGCGTGACCAATACGGTGATGCTGACGGGTGACAGGGCTGAAGCGGCCTTGCCGGTAGCCAGAGACTTGGGCATTGACCAAGTTCAGGCCGACCTCTTACCGGAAGATAAGGCAGAAGTTGTCAAAGCAATTTTAACTGAGCGCGACGGTCGCTTGGGCGCGGACAGCCAAAAAGAACGACTGGCCTTTGTCGGTGACGGGATCAATGATGCACCGGTCCTGGCCTTGGCAGATGTCGGCATCGCCATGGGGGGGTTGGGACAAGATGCTGCTATTGAAGCAGCTGATATCGTAATAATGGATGACCGGCCATCGCGGCTGTTGACAGCAATTAAAATAGCCCGCCGCACCCTTCGGATTGCCCGGCAAAATACAGTCTTTGCGCTGGCCGTCAAGTTGGCAGTTTTGGTCTTGAGCGCGCTTGGCCTCACAGGCATGTGGTTAGCGGTCTTTGCTGATGTAGGTGTAAGTGTCTTGGCTATTTTAAATTCAATGAGGTCCCTACAGGTTAAAAAGCAGGCCGCTTTGCCGACCGGCCCGGCGGCTAATTTGGTCGCTCCGCTGGAGGCTGAGGCCTGAGGCCTAGGAGCTTAGCATTAAATGAAGGGTTATACAGACAGAGTAGAAGCTTAAAAAAATACGCCGGCTGAAAACCGGCGTATTTTTTTTATTGGAAGTGATGTTTAAACCGCTGCCGCGCTGATTGTGAAACCAGTCATACTTGCTTCAGACTCAGGGCAATTCGATTTTGTTCAAGGTCAACTCCAATCACCTTTACTTCCAGCACCTGACCTACTCGGCAAATTTTAGCCGGGTCAGAGACAAAATGATTGGCCATCTCTGAGATGTGGATTAACCCGTCCTGGTGGACACCGATATCGACGAAGGCACCAAACTGTACAATATTCCGGACTGTCCCTTTGAGGACCATCCCTACGGCCAGGTCATCGATATCGGTCACTGCATCAGACCGGGATACCAGCTCCAAGTCCGCGCGGTCATCACGGCCGGCCTTGGCCAAGTCGTCCAACAAGTCATTTAACCTGCCGGTGCTGATGGCAAGATTTGCTGCCAATTTTTTGCGTCCGAACCGGTCTGCTGCCGCGGTCAAGTCGGATCCGGCGCCATTGACTAATTTTTGTCGGAGCGATTCGAGTTCGGTTGCTGGCACTAAGTAGTTTAACAATTGCCGGGCGATATCATAGGATTCCGGATGAATAAAGGTGTTGTCAAGTGGCTCAGTCAGGCTGGCAACTCTTAGAAAACCGGCACATTGTTCATAGGCCTTGGGTCCTAAACCTTTGACTTTGAGGAGTTCAGACCGATTTTTAAAGCCACCTTTGGCCTGTCGGTAAAGTGCAATTTGTTCAGCTGTCTTGCTGTTTAGTCCGGCGATATAGCCGAGCAGGGCAGGAGAGGCGGTATTTAAGTCTGCTCCGACCAGGTTGACGGCTGCTTCAACCACTTCGCCTAAACGTTGGCGCAACTGTTTTTGACTAATGTCGTGTTGGTATTGGCCGACACCGATCGCTTCGGGTTCAATTTTAACCAGCTCGGCCAAAGGGTCTTGCAAGCGCCGGGCGAGCGAGACAGCGCTGCGCAATTCCACCGCTAAGTCGGGAAATTCAGCAGCTCCGACGGCAGAGGCAGAGTAGACGGAGGCGCCGGCCTCATTGACAATTACCAGGGGTAGAGCCTTTCTTTTCTGGGCTTGATCAGCTGTCAACTGGGTTGCAAAATCGCCCGCTTGCCAAGATCTGATAAAGGCCTCTGTTTCTCTGGTGGCTGTGCCGTTGCCCAGAGCCAGTACGCTCACCGGGTGTCGACATAAAAGTTCGTCTAAACGAGCTGCGGCGGCCGGTTCTCTTTTTTGGGGCGGCACGGGATAGATAACAGCCGTTTCCAAGACGCTGCCACGAGGGTCTGTGACAGCCAGTTTGCAGCCGTTGCGAAAGCCGGGGTCAAAGGCCAGCACGGTATGGTTTCGCAGTGGAGGAGCCAAGAGTGCTTGGAACAAATTGCCGGCGAAGATATCTAAGGCTTCTGCCTCAGCTGAGGCCAGCAAATCATTTTTGACTTCAGTCACAAGAGAGGGCTTGAGTAAGCGTTTCCAACTGTCCAGTGCCACAGCTTGTTGCAATTCTGCTGCCGCCGCAGAATTGCTGTGGAAAAAACCGTCTTGCTCAGCTTGCCGCAAGATGCCGGTGACGTAGAGGTCGGTTTCTTCCTTTAAATTGACCTTGACTAAATCTTCTGCCTCCGCCCGGCGTAAAGCCAGTATTTGATAGCCTTTCAGCCGGCGAGGGGAAAACTTAAAATCCAGATAAGTTTGGTAGCGCCTAGCCTTATGAGCACCCTCTTCTGTCTTGCTGTAGGCCGTCCGGGCCGCTGTGAAGTTTTGATCTTGGCTTAGTCGTTTTCTTAAATAGGTTCGCACAGTTGGTTGGTCACTGAGTTCTTCTGCCAAAATATCTGCAGCGCCCTGCCAGGCTGCTGAACTGTCAGCTACAGCTTGGCAGGCGCCACCTAGGTCGGCGGCTAAAAGACGGGCCTGCTCCAGCCTTCCTGCTTGTAGCAGGCGGGCCAGAGGCTCTAGCCCTTGCTCCTTGGCCACAGTCGCCCGTGTGCGCCGCTTGGGGCGAAAGGGGCGGTACAGTTCTTCGACAGTGCTAGTTCGGTCGGCCGTCAAAATTTTTCGCTCCAGCGCAGCGGTCAAGTGCCCGGCCTCGGTCAAGAGGCGCAGGGTATCTGCCTGTTTTTCATACAGTTTAAGGAGCCGGTCTTTTTCCCTGACCAAGAGGCGGAGGTCCCCATCTGACAGGTTGCCGGTTTGGTCTTTGCGGTAGCGGGCAATAAAAGGAACCGTGTTGCCTTCATCTAAAAGACAGACGGCCGCTTTTACGCGGTCGTCTGTCAAGCCGGAAATCCTAGCTAAATCAGCGGTCAGGCGCTTGTGCATTGCGCCGGTTGGAGCAGGTGCACCGGTTCGCGCCGCTGTGGCTGTCTGTGAGCCGGTGCCCTCTGTCGCTTTAACATTGGCTTCAGCTGTGTTTTGTAAAGTCATTAATACCGGTCCTTTTGGTCGCCGGGGATTTGCTCACCCTGCATAACACTGTGGATTTGGTCCTTAACCTTTTGGACACTTTCCGGGTAAGGTTCCATCAAATAGATATCCCGGTCCGGAATCAAAGGCGAGCGCAGGGCGGAGTTGCCACGCCCTTCAACAGCTATGGTGTCAGTCTGCCAGTCACCACCGATTTCCATGATGGTATTGGCAAAACCCATCATGGCTTCCGGGGGCATGTTGGTTTGTAAAGAGTCGGAAATATTGTCTAAAATCTCTTGGAAATTGGTCAGAGAATCAAAGCTCATCAGTTTTTTGAAGATGCCGATAATAACTCTTTGCTGGTTTCTGCCCCGGTCGAAATCGCCGCCGGCTAAATTGTGGCGCTCCCGTGAAAAGGAGAGGGCCTTGGCGCCGTCAAGCTGAATAGTTCCCTGCGGAAATTGGTAATCAACCGTCGAGAAGGCGACCGGGTTGTCCACCTCGATGCCACCAAGCACATCGACGATGCGGGTCAGCGAGCTGAAGTTGACGCGGGCATAGTAGTTGATGGGGATATCAAGAAAGTTCTCAATACTGCCGATCGAGGATTCGACTCCGTAAATACCGGCATGGGTCAATTTGTCACTCCGGTTGCCACCACCGCCGGCAATTGGCATATAGGTGTCACGGGGTATGGTGGTCAAAAGCATCTGTCGAGTATTGGGATTGACCGTCATGACAATATTGACGTCAGAGTTAGAGACCGAGCTGATGCTCCCGTAAGTATCAATACCGCTGATATAGATGTTGAAGCTGGTTTGTGAGGTGTCCACATCTTTTTTGACATCTACTGTTTCAATTTGCAGATCAAAGCTGTCGATGATGCGAGTTTCTTCTAAAAAGTTGGGGTGAGATTCCTGTACGCTGCTGACCATGGCGCCGCTCATAATCATAGCGTCAGCTTCACCTGTGTAGAGGGCGTCGGCGGAGGCATTGTAGGAGTCGGCCTCCTGTGGTGTTAAGACCATAGCAGTTCGCTCGTGGAGATTATTGAGGTAGGCATCGATAGTCTCCTTGTCGGTGACGGTGGGAGCAGTTACTGTTTTGCCCTCCATATCAGCCAGGGATAAAATAGGTGAATTTTTCATCACTACCAAGGAGACAGTGTTGGTCTTCATGGTTGCTGAAGATAGGTGCTGAATGGTTCGGATACCGGCCTGCAAGTAATAGTTAGCAGCTCCGGTTACCAGGGTAAAAAGAAAGGCTAAGACCAGGGCGGTGATGGCCGCTCCCTTTTTGCGATTACCTCTGATAGCCAATAGCAAAAAAATCAAAAATAAGCCGACCAGTACGCCGGTTAAAACTAAGCGCAAGGTGGTCGGAAGGACATTAAAGCGGAAAACCAGAAAGGTCATCAGACCGGCTGACAAGAAAAAGAGGATGGTAAAGATCCAGGCGAATGTTTTCAGTGCAGTCGGGGTGGACTTGCTATCTTCAGCGAGGTCGTCCCGGTATGTCATCCGGGGAGAGCGGATATCGTAGTCGTCAAAGTCTGTTTCGATGTAAGAGGTGGCAGTGGGCCGGGCCGGCGGCTGGTTGTTTTGCGGTGGGCGTTGGTTTTTTTTCATGCCGAAAGGCTCCTTTACTTTCTTTTGCTATGAAGCTTGCTTAAATGGTTAACAGGCAAAATACAGGCACATTATATCATGCTGTTAGAGAAAATTCGGGGGGCCTTTACAGAAATTTGTTAAAAGCACTTGACGTCAAAAAAGTAATGCCATA
>CAMXYS010000070.1 GCA_947253135.1 uncultured Clostridia bacterium | reverse complement strand
AGGTCTAAAGGAGGTCCCCGGCATTCATATCTATAACGAGATGAACAGCGCTTCCGGCATTGTTTGTTTTAATGTAGAAGGGGTTCACCCCCATGATGCCGCAGGTGTCTATGACCGGGCCGGCATCTCTTTGCGGGCCGGTCAACACTGTTCGCAGCCGGCCATGAGAAGCCTATGCGTTCAAGCAACTTTGCGGGCCAGTTTAAATTTTTACAACACAGAGGCGGAAATTGACCGCTTCGTTGAAGTTAGCCGGGAGGCGGGAGATTTTTTAGATGTCCTCTTCTAATGAACAATTGTATAGACGCATTATCATGGATCACTATCGCAATCCGCGCAATAAGGGCCTGGTCAAGGAAGTCGGCTATGTGACTGTCCACTTGCGCAATCCGAGCTGCGGCGACGATTTGACGGTCCAGCTAAAGGCAGACCATGACTGCTTGGCGGAGGTGAGGCAGGAGGGGAGCGGTTGCTCGATTTGCTGTTCCAGTGCCTCGATGATGACCGAGCTGTTACAAGGTGACAGCTTGTCTGAGGCTACGGCCAAGATCGCGAGTTTTCGTCAAATGATCGAAGGTGAAACCTACGACGAGGACGTTTTAGGTGATGCAGTCAGCCTGCAGGGAGTTTCCCAATTGCCACAGCGAGTTAAGTGCGCCATGCTGGCCTGGAAGGCTTGTGAGCAGGGGATCGATCTCTTGGCCCAAAAGGCAGCCGGGCAGGTTGATCCCACCACAAACCGGATTGAAAGTTTAAATGAGGAATGACAATGAGCCAACGATACAATTCAACTGACAAGGTGCAGGCGGAGGATATTGTCCGCAGCAATTATGAGCATCAAATCTACGACGGCGATATTTCCGTCTTGCGGTTCAGCAAGGGTTTGGACGAACATAAGGTCAGAGAGATTTCCAAGTTAAAGGGCGAGCCTGACTGGATGACCAAACGCCGGCTGGACGGTTATAAAGTTTTTCAAAATAGTGCAGATCCGACCTTTGGCCCGGACTTGAGTGCTTTGGATTTAGACGAAATTGTTTACTATAACCGGGCGACAGACCGGTCTGAAAATAGCTGGGACGAAGTCCCGGATAAGATCCGGGATACCTTTGACAAGTTGGGTATCCCGGAAGCGGAGCGCTCCTACCTGGCCGGTGTGACCACCCAGTACGAATCAGAGGTGGTTTACCACAAGGCGCAACAGGAGCTGGAAGACCTGGGTGTTATTTTTATGGACTGTGATACCGGTCTGCGTGAGCACCCGGAAATTTTTCAACAATATTTTGGCAAGCTGGTGCCGCCGACTGACAATAAATTCGCAGCCTTGAATGCGGCTGTCTGGTCCGGGGGATCATTTATTTATGTACCTAAGGGAGTCAAGTGTCCGCTGCCGGTGCAATCTTATTTTCGAATCAACTCGGAGCAACTGGGTCAGTTTGAGCGCACCTTGATTATTGTCGATGACGATGCGGAACTACACTATATTGAAGGCTGTACAGCCCCGGCCTATACGACTGAATCGCTGCATGCCGCAGTGGTGGAAATCTTTGTCGGCAAAAGGGCCAAGTGCCGCTATTCGACCGTGCAAAACTGGTCGAACAATGTTTATAACTTGGTGACCAAGCGGTCGTCCTGCGAAGCGGGCGGAACCATGGAATGGGTAGACGGCAATATCGGTTCGGGTGTGACCATGCTTTACCCGGCTTGCTACTTGCGGGGGGAAGGGGCCAGCGGGTCCATGATTTCCGTTTCCGTGGCTGATGAAGGGCAGGTTCAAGATATCGGCGCCCGTATGATTCACCTGGCGCCTGGAACCTATTCTAATATTGTCTCCAAGTCCATTGCCAGGAACGGAGGCAATGCTATCTTTAGGGGAACCATTGAGCACGGGCCCAAGGCCAACCGGGCGGTGACGTCGGTCGAGTGCGATACTTTAATTTTAGATGCTAAATCGCGGTCGGATACAATCCCTACCAACCGGATTAAGGTGGGTGACTCATCTTTGGAATATGAGGGGACGGTGTCCAAGGTCAGTGAAGAGCAGCTCTTTTATTTGATGAGTCGCGGTTTGACCGAGGCGGAGGCCACGGAGATGATAGTGATGGGCTTTATCGAGCCCTTTACCCGAGAGCTGCCCATGGAGTATGCAATTGAATTAAACCAGCTCATTAAGTTGGATATGTCGGAAAGTGTCGGTTGATCGCGACCGTTTTGGCTGCCTCCACAGGTAGCTTGTCAGCTTAAAAATAACCGGTTAATTGGAAATAAAAAAGCCGGTAAAAAGACCGGAGCAGGTCACCCTGCTCCGGTCTTTTGTATGCCGGCTATATGATCAGCGTGTAGCGATCTTATTGTGACCACCAATCTGACCAGTTGGTACCATCGGTGTCCGGTTGCTGATTTTCTCCGGCTTGCTCCCGTTCGGCTTGTTTACGCTTCAATTCAGCCCGTCTCTCCTGATAGGAAAGGGCTTTGTCGGCCGGGCTGCCTGTCTGTTTCGGGGTCGCCGGGGCACCCGGGGCAGTGGCATCATCCCGGTTGCCGCCGGCCACTTCTTTTAAGACTGTGCCAAGGGTGGCCAGGTTTTGCAGTTCGGAAGGAACAATGATTTTGGTGGCTCTTCCGTCGGCGACTTTTTCCATCGTTGCCAGGCTGCGCAAGGCAATAACGCCACTGTCAACGGCGACATCCTTAAGCAGTTGTAAGCCCTTAGCCGTCGCCTCTTGCACCTCGAGAATAGCCATAGCTTCACCCTGAGCTTCGCGGATCATACTCTCTTTTTTGGCGTCGGCCTTCAGAATAGCCGCCTCGCGCTCACCTTTCGCTACTAAAATAGCAGAATCTTTTTTACCTTCAGCCCGGAGGATGCTTTCGCGCTTCTCACGTTCAGCCTTCATCTGTTTTTCCATAGCAGTCTGGATATCCTGAGGTGGCACAATATTTTTTAATTCAACCCGGTTAACCTTAATGCCCCAGGGGTCGGTGGCCTCGTCCAGCGTTTCGCGCATGCGGGCGTTGATCAGGTCGCGGGAGGTCAGCGTGTCGTCCAACTCCAAATCACCGATAATATTCCTTAAGGTAGTAGCCGCCAAGTTTTCCATGGCGACAGCCGGATTTTCAATACCGTAGACAAAAAGTTTAGGATCTGTAATTTGATAAAACAAGACCGTGTCGATTTGCATGGTGACATTGTCCTTGGTGATGACGGCCTGGGGCGGGTAGTCATAGACATTTTCTTTTAAGGAAACAACCTTAGCGACCCGGTCAATAAAGGGGATTTTGATGTGGAGGCCGGTATCCCAAGTTGCCTTGTTGGTGCCCAGCCGCTCAATGACATAATTTTGTGCCTGGGGCACAATTCGCACGTTGCGGAAAAAGAGGATTAAGACAATGACCAGCAGGATAAGTAGCGGTGTCAGCTCGCCAAGGAAACTGAGCAAGGCGCTGGTGCGCAGGCCGGGCCAATTGGTCAGATGGTTAGTGATGGGGGTGGGGGTCAGCATATTGCCTTCCTTTCTGTTGTTGGGGCGGATGAAATCAGTTGCTTAGAAGATAGGATTGTATCGTTTTGACCTTGCCGCAAACAGTTTCACGTCTGCTTGCTGTCGGTATGGTCAGCTGAGGGGCAAGCCACGGAAGTAAGGTGGGGCTGTTCAAGCGGTGAGACGATCAGGCTGGCACCCTTGATCGCCAAAATGTTGACAGTGCTCCCCTTCTCAATCAGTTGATCATCAGCCGCCAGAGCGCGCCAAGATTGTCCTTTTAAGCTGACTCGGCCGGTGTTATTAATGAGGTCAATCGTCTCTTCTACCAGGGCCGGCTGACCGATGAGGCGGTCGGCATTAGTGGGAACCTTATGTTTCTGCATCAACAAACGGCCGCGGAAATGCCAACCGATGGCCAGACAGATGAGCGAAACTATGGCGAACAGGATGATTTGAACTGTGACAGAGGCCCCTAAAAAAGCAGCCAAGGCGGCTGCTAAAGCGCCGCTGACAAACCAGATACAGACTAGCATCACCGTGGCGGCTTCAACCACAGACAAGCAAGCGGCCAAAATAAGCCAAAACTGCCAAGCGTTCAGGCCACTTACAAAGGCGGAGAGAGCGGGTCGGGTTGAACCGACTAAAAACAGAAAATTCATGAATGGACTCCTCCTCTACTTTGCCATAATGATAACAAAAATCCAGGCAACCTGATTTAAATATAACTTAAAGATCGGCCGCCCGAGGGCGACTTTGCTATAATGCAGACAGCATCTAAGTAAGGAGACGAGGTGGATAGATGAGTGATCTGAATCGGACGGACCGGCCGGCTGAAAAAAGAGTAAAAGGCGGTGAGCGCCCGCCCCGACGCGAGCAACCTGCAGCTTCAGGCAACCGGAAGCAGCCGGGTGGGGGGCCGGGGGCGACTGCCGGCCGGCGCTCCAATCGGAAAAATCGCAGGCCCAAAAGAGACGGTGGACCACAAAGTGGATTTAGACCGCGCGGCGAAGAGAGACGGCCCGCCGACCGAGCGAGCGGGGTTGGTCAATCGGGTGTCGCCGAGTCCAAGACCGCCGGCAGCGAAAGAGCGGCGGGGAGCCGCCGGGCAGAGCGCAGAGGTAAACAGATGGGCCGGCCGGAAAGACGGGGCGAGGAGATAGCGGCCTCAGCCAAGACCGAGGCCCGGCCGCCTCAAGGTCGAGGCGGGGGTGCCAAAGCTAAGGTCGAGTCGCCTGCCGCAGTCGGCAGGGGCACGGTTGGCACTGCACACGAAAAGAGTCAGTTGCGCCATAGAGAGCGCCGACAACCGGTGGTAGAAGTAGAGACCTTGGCCGATTTACAGGCTGAAAATGAGCGCCTGTTAAAGGAAATCAGCCTCGAATTGGCCTCGCTTCGAACTGTGAGCCTGGAGTAAAAGGTGTTTGACGAGGCCCAAATTTTAGCCGGTGCACCACTGGCGGCCCACCTTTTAAAACAATCCGGCAGCAGGGAATCCTTCCACATGCCGGGCAACCGGGGGGGGAAGCTTTTTTCTGCACATTTAGCGGCCCAGTTTTTTCGCTCTGACACCACCGAACTTCCCTCCACGGGGGATTTAAATGAACCGGACGGAGTGGTTGCACTGGCTCAAAGACAGGCGGCCAAGGCTTTTGGCGCCGGCCACACATTTTTTTTGACGGGTGGGGCAACAGAAGGTTTGCAGACCTTGCTGCTGGCCTACTGCAGCCGCGGCGGCAGATTGCTTTGCGGACCGGGCTGCCACCGCAGCATCCTCTTTGCTGCGGCTCTTTTTGATATCCGTCTGTCGGTTCTGCCCGGGTGCAACCGACCGGTCGGTGGTGCGGGACCGAAAGAGATGAGGAGTGGAGCCGCGCTGCCGGTGAGCCGGGGAGATGGTTGTTCCGGCCTGAGCCCACTCCCCCGACTTGATCCGGCCGTTTTGGAGCAACGTTTGAGTCAACTGGCGGCAGCGGATAAGTTGCCCGAAGCGGTGTTGGTGACCTCCCCCGATTATTACGGCGCAACAGCGGATATCAAGCGGTTGAGTGAGATCTGTCGATTTTACAACTTGCCCCTGCTAGTAGACGAAGCGCATGGTGCCCACTACATTTTTGCGGAGGCAGGATGGTTGCCGGAACCGGCTATCCGTTGCGGGGCGACGGCTGTCGTTCAAAGTGCCCACAAAACATTGCCGGCTCTGACACCGGCCGCCATGATTCACTTGGCGACCGGCTTGCCGGCTGAGCAAGTAGGCCGGGTGGCAACTTGCCTTCGCCTGGTCAGGACATCAAGTCCTTCTTTACTCGTAGCGCAAACCATCGACTATGCCCGCAGCTTAATGGAGCAGCAGGGCGCTGAGTCAATCAGACGGACAATCAATTTTTTGAATGAGGTCTTTGCTTCGCCCGAGGCAGCAGCGAACTTTGTTTTGTCCGGCCCGCCCCCAGCGGCAGCGCCGGCCGGGCCGGATTTAATTGCCGCTGCGACAGAAGGGGATTCAGATCGACTGCAGCGGCGCTATCGGTTGAGTCTGCCGGCGCCCGGTCAGGGAGGCCAAGGGGCAGGCTCCGGTTGCCGGCATGACCGCCTGCGCCTTGTGATCGACACCGGCGCAATAGGTCCCGCTCCGGTTTTGGCGGCCGGCCTGGCTGCAGCCGGCATAGAAATTGAATTGGCCGACCTGCGCCGCCTGGTATTGATTATCTCCCCTTTTAGTAGCCTGGCTGCGCTTGAACAGCTAAAAGCTACCCTGGTTGATCTGGCGCAAAAACATACTTTTAATCCGAGTGCACAAACGACTTTGGCAAATTTGGACCGGCGGCTGAGCGAGGCCTATGCCCAGGGGCATGAAGCACCGCGGGCAGAACTGCTGTTGCCCCCTTGTGGCCGGCAGCTGGAAGCCTTGACGCCACAGGCAGCGGTCGGCCGCATTTTAGCTTGTAGCCCGACTCCTTATCCGCCGGGGATCCCCCTCTTTTTGCCGGGGGACCGGCTGACCCAAGCCGCTGCTGACCTCTTGGATGAATTGGAAGAGAATGGGCTTTCTTGTCAGTACTTATCGGCCGCACCATCAGACCAGCTGCTGGTTTTAAAATAAAACTGACATTTCAGCGCAGGGTCTGGCAGACCATTGCGATGATCATTCATCTGCTATAATGGAAGTCGAAAATAAATTAGTCTGAAGGGCCTGACCGGTTGCAGGGGAAATGAAAACAAAAGCACTGTTTATCACATTTGAAGGCGTTGACGGGTCCGGGAAATCCACCCAGCTACAGTTGCTAAAAGACAGTTTGGAGGTGGCTGGGCAGGCGGTTTTAACTGTGCGCGAGCCCGGTGGCACCGCTGCCGGTGAAGCGATCCGCCAAATTCTTTTAGACCCCGCCCAAGTCGGCTTGGAGCCGGTGGCTGAGCTGATGCTGTTCGCCGCCGCCCGGGCCCAGCTGACTGCTGAGGTGATCCGGCCGGCCCTACAGGCTAAAACCATAGTATTATGCGATCGTTTTATCGATTCAACCGTGGCCTATCAAGGCTATGGCAGAGGGTTGGACACCGGTCGGTTGAACCGGCTGAATGAGTGGGCGACGGGGGGGCTGACCCCTGACCTGACCTTTCTTTTGGACCTGGATCCGACCCGCGGGCAAGAGCGGATTCGCACCGGCAGAAAGGCCGCAAAGGACCGGATGGAGGAGGCGGAAAGCAGCTTCTTTGACCGCGTTGCCAAGGGTTACAGGGAACTGGCCCGGAAAGCACCGCAGCGCTTTTGCGTACTGGATGCCGGTCAGACGGTAGCAACAATTGAAGAACAAATCAAAAACAGAGTCAGAGAGGAATTAGAGAAATGAAATTAATCTATGCGATTGTGAGTGACGAGGACACCCCGCGCTTGATGGTTGAGCTCAGCAAGGCCGACTTCAGAGTGACAAAGTTAAATTCCTCCGGCGGTTTTTTGCGCTCGGGCAACACGACTCTGATGATCGGCGTGGAAGATGAGCAGGTAGAGGCGGTGATGGACATAATTCGCACCTATTCCAGTTCCCGCCAGGCTGCGATCAACACCAATATCACACCGTCAACTATTGGTGGGGCTTACATCCCCTACCCGGTAGAAGTGACAGTCGGAGGCGCGACGGTTTTTGTGTTGAATGTCGAACGCTTCGAAAGAATGTAACAAAGCCTTGAGCGAGACGCCTGTAGCAAAAGATACTGCCGAGCGCTGTTTTGCCGATTTAATCGGCCAAGATGAAGCCAAAGCGCGGCTGCTGAACTTGTGGGCAGAAGACCGGGTGCGTTTTATCTTGTTGACCGGCGAGGAAGGCCGGGGCAAACGAGTTTTGGCCCGGGCTTTTGCCTGTTTTTGCCTCGCTATGGCAGCAGAAGACGAGTCTGCAGAAACTTGGTTTAAGGCCGGTACTCATCCGGACTTTACGGAGCTGCAGCCGGACGACAAAAACAAATTGATTCCGGTGGACCGGGTCCGGACTGCGGTTCTGGCGGATATCGACATGCTGCCCCAGGTCGGGCGGCTTAAGGTCTACTTGATCAATGCCGATGCTCTGGGAGAACCCAGCCAAAATGCCTTGCTGAAAACTTTGGAAGAACCGCCGGCTCATTGTTTGTTTTTACTGACAGCCGCCCGCCCGGACCGGCTGCTGCCCACGGTTTTGTCTCGGGCCACGGAAATAAGGCTGGCCCCTTATACCGACGCTGCATTAAAGCTGTCTCTTATACACATCTGACGCTGCCGACGATTCGCCACCGGTG
>CAMXYS010000069.1 GCA_947253135.1 uncultured Clostridia bacterium | reverse complement strand
ACCGGTGGCGAATCGTCGGCAGCGTCAGATGTGTATAAGAGACAGATTTAAGGTTTGCCGGTCAACCCAGGTATGCACCATGGATTCTGCCAAAGCAGTGTCTATAATTCCGATCGGAACTCGGAGGGCAGTCTGTAAGGCTAGGGCAAAATGGGCTGACAGGGAGCTGACATGAGAAAGGATGTCGCGGTCACCGGGCGCAGTCCAAAAAGAACCGGACAGCCGGTCGGTCGGCTCAAAGGAAAAGCGTCCTTTTTGCGGGTCCACACCAAAAGCATCTTGAACTAAAAAGCGAATGTGATTATTGCCCAACAACAAATCCCGGTCTGCCCCGGCGCCGGTGGCGTAAAGGGGCATCTCCATATTTCCCTGACCGCCGGTAACCCAGACCTCGCCAATTAAAATATCAACCAGTTCGACCAGCACCTTCCGCCCTTCAGCATCTTCAGAAAAACAAATCGTATAACTCTGGTCCGAGGCTGAAAGAGCAGGTAAAAAGAGTTCAAATCCACCATGATCATCGCAAGTACAACGGTCGCTGTGAACTGTTTCAGACTGTTCCTGATGAGTGGCCCGGGCGGAGTCTGCCGGTTCGCGCACCAAGGTCATATATAAGTCAACCCTCGGCCGGTAAGATCCTCTTATCATCGTGGACGCATGTTGTTGTAAAACCATCCCACTCTGTAGATAAGACGGCAATTGAACCGACGTCTTTGACATAAATTCCTCCTACCTTAACCGTCGAACGATTGCTCTTTAACAACTCGAGTTTTAAACGGAATACCGGTTTGCTCGGACCGTTTATTCTGCCAAGCGACGGCGCAAAACCTCACCCCGATCCTCATAACCGGGTTTTCCCAACAAGGCATACATATTGTCCTTATAAGCTTCCACACCCGGTTGATCAAAGGGGTTAATTGCATTCATGTAGCCACTATAACCACAGGCAATCTCAAAAAAGTAGATCAGCTCACCGATCGCTGCAGGTGTCCACTCTTCAATACTGATCCTAAGATTTGGCACCCCACCGTCTATATGGGCCAAAGTCGTTCCCAACATGGCCTGGCGGTTGACTTCATTGAGGTCCATACCGGCCAAGAAATTGAGGCCATCCGCATTACTTTCCTCACTGGGGATCAAGGCTTTGCAGCGCGGCCTTGCAAAATCAACAACCGTTTCAAATAGACGGCGCTTGCCATCTTGGATGTACTGTCCCATAGAGTGGAGATCCGTGCTGAAATCGACACCGGCCGGGAAGATGCCGCGACCATCCTTGCCCTCGCTCTCGCCGTACAGTTGCTTCCACCACTCTGTCATATAGTGGAAGGCCGGCTCATAATTGACCAATACTTCTACATCATAGCCTTTTCTTAAAAGACAGTTGCGCACCATCGCATAGAGGGCAGCGGCCTGATCAGCTTTGTCTGTCAGGGCATATTTTTCCCGTCCTTTGGCTGCTCCCGCCATCAAGTCATCAATCGCAATACCTGCTGCGGCGATCGGTAGGAGCCCCACCGCTGTTAAGACGGAGAAGCGCCCACCAACATCATCCGGCACAACAAAGGTCTCGTAGCCTTCCCGGTCGGCCAGCATTTTCAAGGCCCCTTTAGTCCGGTCAGTGGTGCAATAAATCCGTCGGCGGGCTTCTTCCTTGCCGTACCGTTCTTCCATATATTGTCGAAAAATACGAAAAGCTAACGCCGGCTCTGTCGTCGTCCCGGATTTTGAAATGACATTGACTGCCACCTCCTTACCCTTTAAGACATCAAATAGCTCTGTCAAATAAGTGCCACTGATATTGTTGCCGGCGAATAAAATTAAGGGTGACTGTCTTTTTTCCGAGGTCAAAAGGCCGGCGAAAGAATGGCCCAACAACTCAATCACTGCCCGGGCCCCCAGATAGGAACCGCCTATACCGACCACCACCAAGACATCCGCCTGCTCTCTGATTTGGTCAGCAGCCTGTTTAATCCGCTTGAATTCTTCCTTATCATAATTTACAGGGAGGTCAACCCAGCCCAAAAATTCGTGGCCGGCACCGGTCTTTTCGAGCAATTGGGCTCTGGCCATCCTAAAGGTAGGCTCCATATTAGTTATTTCGTGTTCCTTTATAAATGTACCTGCACCACTGTAGCTGAATCGAATCATGGGAACCTCCGTTCTGAAGAATCTTGGTTTTTCAATAATTTTACCATAGAAAAAACTTGAACAGCATACTAAGACCGGGGCTCTTCGAGAGCAACCCGGTCCTTAAAATTGCCGGCCGGTAAACCGGATCAAAACATATTTTAAAGTAACAGTTCGGCCGGATCTGCATAATCTGGCATGATGATCCTCTCCGGTCCTTGTCCTGCCGGAATCATAGGGAAAACCTTCTCCAAGGTTTCAATATCAACGTGCAAGAGATAAGGCTTGCGTTCAGCTAAAAAGTGGTCTATGCCGGCTTCCAGCTCTGTGACTCGGCGAACTCTGCGGCCAGAAATACCATAAGCTTCCGCAATTTTTAAAAAGTCAGGATTGTCCGGCAGCATGGATTGGCTGTAGTGCTCATCAAAAAAGAGCTCCTGCCACTGGCGCACCATGCCCAAAGTCTTATTGTCCAACAAAACCATCAGCAGAGGCAGATTAAGTCGATTTAAAAGGCCCAATTCTTCAATAGTCATTTGAAAACCGCCATCCCCGACAAACAGAACTGTTGGCCGGTCCGGGACTGCATAAGATGCCCCGATAGCTGCCGGCAAGCCAAAGCCCATCGTGCCCAGGCCACCTGAGGTCAGGAAAGACCGTGGTGATTCAACATTAAAATACTGGGCCGCAAACATTTGATGCTGGCCGACATCGGTTACACAGACCGGATTCAGGCCGGCCATGCGGTCAGAAACCTTGCGCACCGTATAGGAGGCCAAAAGGGGCTCAGTCGGCTTGATAGAGCTTTCCACAGTTTCTTCGAAAGCTGTCTGAATCTGTTTTAAATAGTTGTGCCAGGGCTGCCATAACCTGTTCATCGACGCAGCAGCCTCCTTCATTTTTTTCAGATCAGCCAGTAAAAGATTCAGGAAAATAGCCGCATCGTCCTCTACTTCAATATCCGCCTGTAAGACCTTGCCGATCTCCGATGCGTCAATATCAACATGAATGATGGTCTTGATTCGCTCTCTCATAGCAGCCGGCTGACCGATTACCCGGTCACTGAAACGAGACCCCACCGCCAAAAGCAGGTCACACTCAGCCAGAGCTCGATTGGCTTGAACCGTTCCGTGCATGCCGATATGCCCCAGGTAGGAAGGGTCATTTTGTGCTACCGCCCCCTTGCCCATCAAAGTGGTCGCACAGGGCAAGTTTAACAAGGTGGTCAGCTCTTTTAACAGGGCCGGTGCCGCACTGGATGTTACTGCCCCTCCCCCCACAAGCAACAAGGGTTTTTGGGCTTCACTCAAGGCCTTTAAAATCAGGTCCATCCTGGTCTCCGCCTTGATCCGGGCAGGGCGGTGGCGCTTCAAAGGCCGCAGGTTGCCGGCATCAGTTTTAATTTCAGCACTGAGAATATCTTTTGGTATATTTACCAGCACCGGTCCCGGCCGACCGGTCCGGGTCATTTTCCAGGCTTCCTCTAAGCTGGGAATTAAATCCTCTTCTTTCATGACTAAATAATTATATTTAGTAACCGGTTCAGTCACGCCGGTGATATCTGCTTCTTGAAAGGCATCCTTACCGGTATCGGCGCGGGCCACTGCACCGGTGATTGCCAGCAGGGGAACCGAGTCCAGCTTCGCGTCCGCCAAGCCGGTCACCAGGTTGGTGGCGCCGGGTCCGGATGTAGCAATAACCACACCAGTTTTACCCGTAACCATGGCATAGCCCTCTGCTGCATGGATAGCCCCCTGCTCGTGGCCGGCCAGGATATGGTTAAAACCGGCTTTGTAAATAGCCTCATAAAGCACCAAAACAGGGCCACCCGGGTAACCAAAGGCGCATTCCACACCCTTGGACTGTAAAAAGGAGATGATGATTTCTGCACCTATCATTCTGCTTGGCCTCCTAAATGCTTAAGCGTAGGATTCTTCATACCGGCCCCCTCTGAGGCCTTGCCCGCCTGAGCTGCATAGCGCGCCAGAACCCCACTCAAATGACGGTCCGGTCGGGCTGCCGGCGAGCGTTTTTTTAAAACTTCAGCACCGACTTTTAGCTCAATTGTTCGCGCCGGGATATCAATGGCGATCAGGTCACCTTCCTCTACTTTCCCGATCAAGCCACCGTCGACTGCTTCCGGTGTGATATGTCCAATTGAAGCTCCGCGACTGGCACCCGAAAAGCGACCATCTGTGATGAGGGCAACGGAATTGTCCAGTCCCATACCGGCCAAGGCGCTTGTCGGGCTCAGCATTTCCCTCATTCCGGGACCGCCCTTAGGTCCTTCAAAGCGAATAACGACCACATCCCCCGGTTTGATAGCCTGGCTGAAAATGGCCTCACAAGCCTCTTCTTCACTGTTGAAAACCCGGGCCGGCCCTTCGTGCCGCAGCATCTCCGGCAGCACAGCTCCTTTTTTAACAACACAGCCTTCCGGAGCCAAATTGCCAAACAAAATAGCCAATCCGCCATCCGCAGCATAGGGTTCTGCCAAGGGTCTGATGACTTTCCCGTCAGCCCCCCGATTGCCGGCCAATCTATCTTTTAAACTGCCATCTACTGTTTTGACAGACAAGTCGAGAAGGCCGCCCTTTGCCAGTTCAGCCATGACAGCCGACAGCCCCCCCACTGCATTTAAATCTGTAATAAAATCAGCTCCGGCCGGATCCAATTTACACAATTGCGGAATGCCGGCCGAAATCTGATCAATTTCAGCCATTGACAAAGGGTGACCGGCTTCATGAGAAATGGCCAACATGTGCAGCACCGAGTTAGTTGACCCACCCAGAGCCATGTCGACTTTCATCGCATTTCTCAAGTTTTCCTTTTGCATGATTTGCCGGGCGGTTACACCTTCTTTAATCAAATCTACAACACGCATGCCGGCCTCTTTGGCCAGACGGCGACGGTCAGCCATAACAGCCGGTATTGTGCCATTTCCCGGCAGGCCCAAGCCCATAACTTCCGTTAGACAGTTCATGGTGTTGGCGGTATACATACCCGCACAGCTGCCGCAAGTCGGACATACGTATTTTTCAATGTCATTTAATTCTGCAGCTGTAATTTTACCGGCAGATTCAGCTCCTACTGCCTCAAAAGCACCCATTAAGCCCATGCGACCGAAGCCGGCATAGTTGCCCGGCAGCATGGGGCCGCCACTGACAAAAACAGACGGTAAATCCAGTCGGGCCGCCGCCATCAGCATGCCCGGTACAACCTTGTCACAGTTAGGGATAAAAACCGCTCCATCAAACATATGGGCTCGCAAGACGATCTCAGCGGAATCCGCAATATAATCTCTACTCACCAACGAGTAGTGCATGCCGTCATGGTTCATCGCCAGGCCATCACAGACCGCAATCGCCGGAACCTCAAAGGGAACGCCACCGGCCAGACGAATACCGTCCTTGACCTTCTGAGCTATTTCATTGAGATGGATATGGCCGGGCACAATTTCATTAAAGGAATTGACCACAGCAACAAAGGGTCTGTCCAGCTCCGCCTCTGTCAAGCCCAGTGCATAAAGCAATGTGCGGTGGGCAGTTCTACTTTTACCTTTTTTAATCTGATCACTTCTCATTTTGTTCACCTGCAATACAGCCGCGCCTCTCTTTTAAACTATAATCATAAAGATCGTTTTCCTGCTTGGCAATTGATAAAAGTGTTTCCAATTAATGAACAGGCTTTGATCCGGCTTTGATCCGGCTTTGCTGCGACTGCTTTAATTTATTGATAGAAAATATTTTACCGATTTAAATAAGTCAATAATCGGTCTGTCATCGCCCCACAACCGAGCACCTTTTCCGGCAGTGTGCCGGCCTTGGCCAACAGTAAATCGTCGGAACGCCAACCGTCGGCCAAGAGATCAGCTACCGCCTGCTCCAGCCGGTCAGCTGCAGCTGTTTCGGCCAGGTCATAGCGCAACAACATAGCCAAAGAAAGGATGCTGGCCAAGGGGTTGGCCCGGTCGGTGCCGGCAATATCGGGGGCTGAACCGTGGATGGGCTCATAGAGACCAGGCGTCCCCGGTTTCCCCAAAGAAGCAGACGGCAATAAGCCTATTGACCCTGTTATCATAGCGGCCTCATCCGACAGGATATCACCAAATAAATTGCTGGTTAAAATGACATCAAAAGAAGCCGGGCGCTTAATCAGCTGCATGGCCGCATTGTCAATATAGAGATGCTCTAAGCTGACAGATG
This sequence comes from uncultured Clostridia bacterium, assembly GCA_947253135.1. Taxonomy (GTDB): domain Bacteria; phylum Bacillota; class Clostridia; order Saccharofermentanales; family Fastidiosipilaceae; genus CAMXYS01. The sequence continues at coordinate 1,980 of CAMXYS010000069.1, read as the reverse complement.
GATATTCAGCGGCAACCTTTTCAACCGTCTCACGCCACAGGCGAGAGCTGGCCAAGACATTGGCCTTATCGACAGAAGTCACCTTTCCCCGTCTTTTTTCAGCTGCTGCAAAGGCCTGTCTGGCTATTCTTTCGATTTCATAAACGGCATAGCGTTCGGTATCAAAAGCATACTCGTCAGGGCCCGTGCCGGCACGCCCTCTTTCACCGAAATAAATCCCCCCGGTCAACTCACGGACAAATAAGATATCAATACCCTCAGCGACGGTATCAGGGTGGAGTGGGGACGCACCGGCTAATGAAGGGTACAGTTTGGCCGGTCGCAAGTTGGCATAAAGCCCCAAGGCTTCACGCAGGCCTAAAATAGCCTTTTCCGGGCGCCGGTCGGGCTCAACCCGGTCCCAAGCCGGTCCGCCAACCGCCCCCAGCAAAACCGCGTCCGCCTGCCGGGCCGTTTCGATCGTTTCTGCCGGCAAGGGAAAGCCCGTCCGGTCAATGGCCGCTCCGCCTGCCAAACAATGTTTTTTGACGATTTCAAAATCAAAAGCCCCGGCCAAATGATCCAAGACAGTCTCAGCTGCTGCCGTTATCTCTACTCCGATACCATCGCCCGGAATTACACAAATTTTATACTTATTTTTCATTGCAACAGTTCCTTTCAATCCTCTTTGCGTATATGACCCAAGAGACCGCCAGCGGCCATAATGGCCTGAATAAAGGGCGGGAAGGCTTGTGCTGTATAGACCTCGTCGCGAGTTATATTGTGAATTTTACCGGCGGAGAAATCGACCGCCACCTGGTCTCCGTCTTGGATTTTTTCAGCCGCTTCGGCTGACTCCAAGATCGGCAGACCCATATTGATGGCATTGCGGTAGAAAATCCGGGCAAAAGAAGGTGCTATCACGCAGCTGATTCCGGCTGCCTTGATTGCGATCGGAGCGTGCTCGCGACTAGACCCGCAACCGAAATTTTTGCCGGCCACAATTAGATCTCCCGGTTGCACCCGGTCGACAAAGCTTTTATCTAAATCAATCATACAATGGCGGGCCAAGTGGGCCGGGTCCGACTCATTTAAATACCGTGCCGGTATAATTACATCTGTATCTACGTTGTCTCCGTACTTAAAAACTTTTCCTTGTGCATCCATGGTGCTATCTCCTCTTACAATCGTTTCGCCTATTAATCAATCAAGCCATCAAGTCCGCCGGACCGGCTATACGGCCGCTGACCGCCGAAGCGGCAGCCACCGGAACACCGGCCAAAAAGACCTCTGAAGTCGGGTCGCCCATCCGCCCGACAAAATTGCGGTTGGTCGTGCTGACACAGCGCTCTCCGGCTGCTAAAACACCCATATGTCCACCCAGACAAGGCCCGCATGTCGGCGGGCTGACCACAGCCTCGGCCTTGACAAAAACTTCAAACAAGCCCTCTTTCAGGCATTGGTTCCAAACCCTCTGTGACCCGGGGATAATAATGCAACGAACACCTTCCGCCACCTTGTTGCCTGCCAGGTAACGGGCGGCCAACCGCATATCTTCCAAGCGTCCGTTGGTACAGGATCCGATCACCACCTGGTCGATGGCAACCGGCTCAAAATCACCTATAGCTTTTCCGTTCTCCGGCAGGTGCGGAAAGGCTACCATCAATGGTAATTCATCCAAGTTAATCTCATAAACGGCATCATAATCAGCATCATCATCGGCCGTGTAAATTTGATAATCGCCGGCAGCAAAGCGGTCCGGGGCGACGGCTTTGATATAATCCAAGGTCACATCATCGACCGGGAAAATACCGTTCTTGGCCCCTGCCTCAATCGCCATATTGCAGACAGTCATGCGGTCGGTCATATTTAAAGAAGTGACACCCGGACCGGTAAATTCCATCGATTTGTACAGAGCGCCATCCACCCCGATTTCTCGAATAATATAGAGAATTAAATCTTTTCCGGTTACCGGTCGGCGCATGGTGCCGATCAAGTGAA
>CAMXYS010000068.1 GCA_947253135.1 uncultured Clostridia bacterium | reverse complement strand
CCGGTAATCTCAGCAGTCGGCCACGAAACTGATTTTACGATCGCTGACTTTGTAGCTGATTTAAGGGCTCCGACTCCTTCAGCTGCCGCTGAAGTAGCGGTCCCGGTCAAGGCGGAATTACAGGAGCAAATAAGGGCGACTCAGTCACACTTGAAAAGACTGTTACTGCAACGTTTGACCACCAGCCGCCTGCGCTTGGACCGCCTTTGTGAATCGCCTTATTTGCGTCAGCCACAAGAGTACATAGCCCTCAAAAGAGAAATTATCGACCGGCAGAGTGAGCGGTTGAGTCGGGCTCTAAAGCAGCTGTTACAAGTTGCCGGCCACCGACTGGGCCTGGCTGTCCACAGCCTTGATGCCCTCAGCCCGCTTCGAGTCTTGGCCCGCGGTTACGGCATGGTAGTCGGAACAGAGGGCAAACCGGTGACCGGCATTGCTGAGGTTGAGGTTGGCGGTCAGATCAAGGTGCAAATGGCAGATGGTGCGCTCGCTTGTACAGTGACCGGCAAGGACAAGCGACAAGCAGAGCAAGAGCGCCGGGAAAGAGGTGAAAATGATGGATAAAGAACAACTGACTATGGCGGAAGCACCCTTGACAGCAAGTGAGCAGGAAGCTACAAGGAAAACGGAAGAGATGAGCTTTGAAGCGGCCTTGGCGGAGCTCGAAGCAGTGGTTAGAAAACTTGAATCAGGCGAGGCCACTTTGGACCAATCGCTGGAACTGTTTAAAAAAGGGACAGCCCTGTCGGCCCATTGCGAAAAAAAATTAACTGCTGCAGAAACGGTTGTCAACCAACTGGTTGAAGGGGCCGATGGCGAATTCACCGAAGAGCCTTTCAGCCTGACGGATTAATGAGCTGCTTGCAAAGGAGAGATAAAGTTGAATGATTTAGCAGCCAAAATGGAGCAATGGCGCACTTCTGTTGAAGCGGCATTAGACCGTTTTTTCCCGGAAGAAGACCGGACTTGGAATTTACTGAATCAAGCCTGCCGCTACTCTTTGTTGGCCGGTGGCAAGAGATTGCGACCCATTTTGGTCCCCGCCTTGGCCGAGGCCATTGAGACCGGCTCCCTAAAAGAAGGCACCGACTATGTCAAGCCGACAGCGGATGCCTTGCTCCGCCTGGCTGCCGCCATTGAGATGATTCACACCTATTCACTTATTCACGATGACTTGCCGGCAATGGACAATGACGAACTGAGACGAGGCCGTCCCACTAACCATGTTGTTTATGGCGAAGCGGTTGCTATTTTGGCCGGCGACGCTCTTTTGAATCGGGCCTATGAGCTACTGTTCGATCTGGCCCTCAATGAAGGCGAGAGGGGGGCCGGGGCCGGGCGAGAAGTTGCCCGACTGGCCGGAAAAGATGGGATGATCGGTGGACAAATTCTAGATATCACCTACCCGACCCGCCAGCAAGGGACCGCTGTGCAAGGACAGACAAACTGGTCGGAGCAGGTGGACGGTTCAGCGACAGGTGCGGACGCTATCTCTCAGCCGGTCCGATCCCTGCCCCCCGAAGACTATCTGCAACTATTGCAGAGCATGAAGACAGGGGCTTTACTGAGCACACCTTTAAACGGAACGGCCCGCCTTTACGGTTTGAACCAAGACTTGTTGGTGGGATTGGACCGCTTCGGCGACCTTTTGGGCCGGGCCTTTCAAATACAAGACGACCTCCTGGATGTCGAGGCGACCGGCGTCGACTTGGGCAAAACAGTCGGTAAAGATGCCCGTGACCACAAGTTGACTTATGTCACCCTGCTGGGTCCTGCCGGTGCTAAAGACCGCCTGGCTCAGGTGACTAGCTCTCTGCACAACAGTCTTAAAAGTTTGGCCCGGGCCGGTTTACAAGTGACTTTTCTCAGTGGCTTAGTTGACTTTTTAAATGTGAGACGCTCTTAAAATGAAATATGAAATTCTGGACCGCCTAAAAAACCCGGAAGCTGTGGCTGCTCTCAGCGGAGAGGAAAAAAACAGATTGGCAGACGAGTTGCGGCGTTTGATAATCAAACGAGTTTCACTTAATGGTGGCCACTTAGCCTCAAACTTGGGGACCATTGAATTGACTCTGGCCTTGCTGTCGGTCTTTAATTTTAGTCATGACAAGGTCATTTGGGATGTCGGCCACCAAGCCTATGCTTACCGTATTTTGACAGGGCGGTTGAAGCAATTTTCCACACTGAGACAAAAAGCCGGTATGGCCGGTTTCCCGAAGCGGGAAGAAAGTAGCTACGACGCCTTTAATACCGGGCACAGTTCAACTTCCATTTCAGCTGCCCTGGGCCTGGCCAGAGGCTTAAAAATGCAGGGCGACAACAGCAAGGTGTTAGCTGTTATCGGAGATGGGGCCCTGACCGGAGGCATGGTTTATGAAGCCATGAATAATATCCGCTTGGCCGATGACAACTTGATTGTTATTTTAAATGACAACGAGATGAGCATTGACCGAAATGTGGGTTCCCTGGCCGCTCATTTAAATCGCCTGCGCGTGCGACCCGGTTATCTACAGCTGAAGAATAAAACCAAGCGCCACCTGCAGCGCCTGCCCATTTTAGGACAACCTTTGAGCAGGCTGTTGACAAGATTAAAACGGACAGCGAGACGCTGGGTCAGGCCGAAAAACAGCATCTTTGAAACCTTTGGATTTCGTTACTACGGTCCGATTGATGGACACGATTTGCCCACCTTGGAACGTTTTCTAAGAGCTGCTTCTTACCACAAAGGGCCGGTTCTTCTGCACATCTTAACTCAAAAAGGGCGCGGTTATGCCAAGGCGGAAGGCAATCCGGCCGCCTACCACGGGGTAGCTCCATTTGAAGTTGAAAAAGGTGTCAGTGTTGCCGGCAAGGCTACAACCGGACTGAAAGACCTGTCTCCGGCCAAGAAAACGACGCTGCCCAATTCCTGTTACAACTCTTATTCGGCGGCCTTTGCTGATGCCCTATTAGACTTAGCTGAAAGTGAACCTCGCATAACGGCGCTCACCGCGGCGATGGCCGGCGGAACCGGTCTGACCGCCTTTGCCGCCCGTTACCCGGAACGCTTTTTTGATGTGGGTATTGCTGAACAACATGCTGTGACCATGGCGGCAGGCTTGGCCTGTGCCGGCCGGATACCGGTGGTCGCCATCTATTCGACTTTTTTACAGAGGGCGGTCGACCAGGTGCTTCACGATGTTGTTTACCAGGGGCTACATGTTATTTTTGCTATCGACAGAGCCGGCCTTGTGGGTGAAGATGGGGAAACACACCAGGGTATTTATGACCGAGCTTGGTGGGCAGCTATGCCCGGCGTCACTGTTTTAGAACCGCGAGATTACGGCAGTTTGCAGGCCATGCTGTCCTATGCTGTACACGACTGCACCGGGCCGGTTATGCTCCGCTATCCCAGGGGAAAAAACCAATGTCCTCCGGCTTACGCCACCGGGGTAGTACCCGACTTGCCTTTGCCTCGACCGGAGTTGTTACGCCGTGGCCTCGATCTGACCGTGATCAGCAGTGGGTCGTCTTTACCGGAAGTCTTAGCCGCGGCCGATTTGGCCAAAACTTACGGTTTGCAAGTGGCTGTCATAGATGCGCGGGCGGTCAAACCTTTGGATATTGAGACGATTTTTTCACTGGCTGATCCGACCGGGGCGCTCCTGGTGGTGGAGGAGGTGGTCTTTGCCGGTAGTATGACGGCTGAGTTAGCCGGAGCAGTGGCAGCGCGGCAAATGGCCGACACACCGGGCCTGCTTTTCCAGGGTATCACCTTGCCGGACCGGCCGGTGGCCCAGCAGACCGTTGCAGAAGCCAGGTCTGAGGCGGGTTTGGACCGGGAGTCCATCCTTGGAGTTATTCGTGAAATGGTTCAAGCTAAGCCGACTTCAGCCGGTCGGCGGGGGCACTCGGCTTCAATTGTTCCCGCCACCCAGTCTGCCACCCGCTTGAAATCACGGTCGGACTAAGGTTAGCATTAGCACAAGTATCCGGCCCCCGGCCGGTGGATGGAGAAGGCATGCACAAACGAGTTGGTTTATTGAGTAACCCATATAAAGATCCTCGCTTTGAAACTGTGAAACGGGCGGAGGCGCTACTTAAGAGTTGGGGCGTCGAGGGCGTTTTACTGCTGCCGGATACGGTTGCTTTCGATCGCACTTTGCCTTTGAAAGCGGGGAGTTCCGCCGGTTCGAATCAAATCGACCGATGGGATGCTGACTGCAGAACTGCTCTGGCTGACTGTGATCTGCTCATCAGTTTTGGCGGTGACGGCACCTTTTTGCAGGCGGTTCACCTAGGTTATCCCCTGAATATACCGGTGGCAGGAGTCAATCTGGGCAGCCTGGGCTTTTTGGCGGAAGTCAGACTGCCTGCCCTGGAAGATGGCTTGGAGCGTTTAATTTCCGGCCGTTACCGGGTCGAAGAGCGCACGGTCTTGTCCATTGTTGTGGCCGATCGGCAGGGACAAAAATTAGAAGAACTCTTTGCCCTCAATGAGACGGTTCTATCCCGCGGCTCTGCGCAAAGGCTACTGCCGATTGAGTTGTGGTTAGATGGTTGCTTTACCGAGGTAATCCCCAGCGACGGCCTGATGGTCTCCACCCCAACCGGTTCGACTGGCTATTCCATGGCCGCAGGTGGACCAATTGTTCAACCGAACCTGGACCTGATGTTAATCACACCGATTTGTCCTCATACCCTGCATAACCGCAGCTATGTGATCGCCCCGGAGACATCCGTGGAATTAAAAATGCGATATTATCCATATGAACCGGTTGTCAGTATCGACGGCCGCCATGAATTACTTTTAGAGGCTACCGATACAGTTTTAATCAGCCGCAACCGCGAGCCACTCAGAGTACCTAAAATATACCGCACACCCTTTTTCCGCGACTTGCCGGAAAAAATTCACGGCCGCGGTTTTATTAAAAATACGGAGGTTGACCAGCATGATGTATAAACCGGACCGCAAGGAACGCCACCGCCGCATTTTGGCACTGATTGAACAGCAGCGGATCAGCACGCAAGGGGAGCTAGTTGACCTGTTGCGCAAGGAGCAAATGGATGTTACTCAGGCCACAGTCTCACGCGATATTAAAACATTGAATATCGTTAAGATGAAGGAGCCCGGCACCGGCAAACAACGCTACGTGGCCTTGGGGTCAGACGAAGACCAACGTTTTAACCGCCTGATCAAAATCTTTGCCGACGCTGTGACAGGAGTGAATGTGGCCGGTCACATGATCGTGATGAAAACAATGCCGGGCATGGCCCAGGCCGGTGCCAGCGCCGTCGACGCCTTGGACTACAGTGGTGTTCTGGGCTGTGTAGCCGGAGATGACACTATTTTTATTGTGGCCGGTACTCCGGAATTAGCCGCCTTGCTCACCGAGCGTTTCGCCGGACTTCTAGCCGAGCACAGACGCCCTTGATCAACCTGCTGCAGCAGGTCTGATCAATCCCTTTTGGCCAATAGAAAAGGTGAGCAGCAGATGTTGATCCGCATAGAAATTAATAATTTTGCCTTGATCCGTCATGCCGTAATTGAGGCCGGTCGAGGATTTTCAGTGGTCACCGGTGAAACGGGGGCCGGCAAGTCTCTTTTGATCGGAGCCATCAGCGCTATAACCGGCGGCCGGGTCAGCAAGGAGTTGGTGCGAACCGGGTCAGACAAGGCGGTGGTTGAAGCTGTATTTGACGAATACAAATCGCTTTTCGACCCTGCTTTGTTGGCTGAATACGGCTTGGGGGAAGAAGAGTTGCTGATTTTGTCGCGGGAGATTGAGGCCGGAGGGAGGACGCGCTGCCGGCTGAACGGCCGTCTGGTGCCACTGACGGTTTTTACCCTGTTCGGCCACCGCTTAGCTGATATCCATGGTCAAAATAAAAATCAGCAACTTTTTAATGCGGCCACACACTTAGAGCTTTTAGACCGCTTCGCCGCCGCCGAAATCGACCCGGTCAAGGCTCTTTGGACCCGGTCCTGGCAGCACTTTCTCGACCTCAAAAAACAGCTTTCCGGCTTCGGCTTGACCCCGGCGGAGCGCAACCGTGAGCTGGAATTACTGCGTTATCAAGTGGCTGAAATTCGGGCTTTGGATTTGCAGGTGGGAGAAGTTAAACGCCTCAATCGACAGCGTTCATTCTTAGCCCAAGCAGAAACAATAAGGGCCAGTTTAGAGGAGGCCTTGTATCTTTTGGGGGGCAGCGATGAGGAGGACGGAGCAGCTGACCGGGCCGGTCGGGCGGCAACTCTGCTGGGGGACCTGAAGGAGGACCTACCGGGAGCAGCTGACCTCTATGATACGCTGTTGACCTGTCAAGACCTCTTAAATGATGCCACAGGCGAGGTCGATGGGTTGCTGGCATTGGCAGAGGCGGACCCGGACAAACTGGGCAAAATTGACCGGCGTTTGGATCAAATTTATAACCTGCAAAGAAAATACGGCGAGGATGAAGAGGCAGTTTTGGCTTTCGCCGCTGAGGCGGAGGCCAGACTGCATGAGCTGGAAAACAGTGAGGCCAAGTTAGCAGACTTGACCAAGCAGCTCAGCTTGGCCAAGAAGGAATTAAAGCGCACGGGCACAGACTTAACTGTTGTGCGTCAAAAAGCCGGTGAAGAATTAGCGGCAGCCATCGGCCGAGAATTGCAAGAACTCGGAATGGCCGGTGTTACCTTTGCGGTTTCCTGTGAGCCTGCTAAAGTCTCTGCCGCAGGTCTCGACAAAATGGAGTTTTTGGCGTCGACCAATACCGGTGAACCCTTAAAGCCCTTGGCGCAAATTGCATCGGGTGGGGAAGCCGCCAGAATTATGTTGGCGATCAAGATTATTTTGGCCAGGGCCGACCGCACACCGGTGCTCGTCTTTGATGAAGTTGACGCCGGTATCAGTGGCCGGACCTCGGAATTGGTGGGCCGTAAGTTAGCCGGCTTGGGCCGGTTGACCCAGGTCTTTTGTGTCACTCACACGGCTCAGATCGCAGCCTTGGCCGACCGGCATTATTTAATTGAAAAAAAGCCGGTGGACGGCCGGACGGAGACTGAAATCGAAGAGTTGGAAGCAGGCGGCCGGGTAGCGGAAGTGGCCCGCTTGCTGTCGGGCGACAATGCGCCGGAAGCCTCTCGGCAACTGGCAGAGGCCCTGCTGCAAGAGGGGGCTGAGCTCAGTTAATTCAGCCTCTCAAGTGGCGGTGCGAAGATAGAGGGTGCAAAGGAAGCGGTACAAAGGAAGAGGGTGCCCGTGATGCAATGCTTGCCCGCGCCTTATTGCAGAGTTTTCGTCTGACTGGCCAATTTCTTTTCCAGATTGAATAAATCCGACCTTAAAGCTGATTCTACTTCAAGTAGTTGACCGGTTAAGGGGTGTTGAAAGGCAAGCTTACAGGCATGGAGAGCTTGGCGGCTGATCAGGCTTTCACAGGCTTCGATGACGGCTGTTTTTATGGGGCCGGCCTCTCCGGCAGCCCTGTCTTGGAAAGACCGACTATTTGCTGAGGGAGAGGGTGTTTTGCTGCTGATCCGGTCGCCAAAGCCATACAGCCCGTCTCCCAGCAAGGGGTGGCCGGCCGCTTGACAGTGCACACGGATCTGGTGGGTACGCCCGGTCCATAAGCGAAAATAAAGCTTGCTGACCGCTCTTTCTTCAAGTTTTACAGTATAGCTACAAGCCACCTTGTAATCGGTTTTGGCCGGCTGGCCTGCCGGATCTTTGGCGGAAGTTGTTTCTCTTAATATAATGCTGTCAACCCGGCGCCGGATGGGCTGGGTGAAACTTCCTGCGGCAGGCTGGGGCAGGCCGTATACAAATCCACAGTAAATCTTGACTATGTCAGTCCGGCTCAACCGGTCGTGGATAAAGCCGTTTTTAGCCAAGAGGACCAAGCCGGAGGTCTGCCGGTCTAAGCGGCTGACCGGGTGAAGGTTATAGTGCCCGCCCAAAAGGGTGATCAGGCTGTCTTCTTGTCCTTTGTAGGCGGGGTGGGTCAACAGTGGCGCCGGTTTATCAGCCACAATTAAATGGTCGTCTTCATAAAGGATCAAAATGTCATCTCTCGATTTTAAACGAAGGCCGGGCGGCATTTCGCCGGGGGCGGTATAGCAGGCTTCCAGCAAGTCGCCTTTGCGGCAAGGGTCGACCATGCGGGCCGGTTGACCGGACCGAGTCAAACTTCCTTCGTGGCGGATTTTCTTGTTGAGTTGACGGGAAATTTGAAAGACCTTTTTTAGGATTAGGCCTGCTTGGAGTCCGTCTTCTTCTGCTGTTACTACATGTTTTAAAATCATTCGTGTATTTATTTCCTGTCCACCGGAGGGGCGTAAATTTCGACCGGTAATTTAAAAGATAGCCTTTTAGATCATAACACGGCTGTAAACCTGTCTCTTATACACATCTCCGAGCCCACGAGACGTCC
>CAMXYS010000067.1 GCA_947253135.1 uncultured Clostridia bacterium | reverse complement strand
ATGACCTATAAAGTTATGATTGTCGACGATCAAAATATTTCCCGCAAAATGTTCTCCATGTACATCGAAAACAGTGGGCGCTATGAGTTGGTGCACGCCGTTGAGTCGGCCATGTTTGCTGATACCTACGTCTTAAATCGAGACATAGACCTGGTATTAATGGACATTCTCATGGGGGATGGATCGAGCGGTTTAGAAGCGGCCGCTAAAATAAAAAAAATAAAACCGGAGATTAAAATTATTGCCGTGACGAGCATGCCGGAGGTCTCTTGGTTGGATCAGGCCAGGGCGATCGGCATCGAAAGTTTTTGGTATAAAGAGGCGACAGAAGAAACGATCCTTTCGGTCATGGACCGGACCATGGCAGGTGAATCTGTTTATCCGGATAGTCCGCCTAATGTTCAACTCGGCCTGGCTCAATCTTCTGAGTTCACCCAAAAGGAACTGGAAGTTTTGCGCTTGCTAACCACCGGAGCGACGAACCAGGAAATAGCAGAACAGCTTGGTGTCTCTGAGAATACAATTAAAACCCATGTCAAGCATCTCTTGGAAAAAACAGGCTATGAGGGGCGGGTAAAATTAGCTATTCAGGCCAGGATAACGGGGATGGTCATAGATCTAAATGAAGGCTAAATTAGGCTGGGCTGGTCTTGGTATTTGCAATTAGCTTGCGGGAAAACTCTATGATATCGTCGATAGAGTTTAGGTGCGTACAGGTTGGCAGGGGCCAACCCTTTTTTATTTAAGTGATCCGGATAGACCCATTTGTTCTCGTGCTTTTACAGTTGCATCTATGCAGCAGCGACCGCACGTAAGGTCTCGTATCCTGCTCAACAGTTTTGCCTGATCAAGGATCAAGGCGAATGATCATCCTTTTGGACGATAACAAACCTTCCTAACTTTGCTAACTTTGTAGTAAAGAAGGGTTTTGTTATACATGTCTTTTTAAATGGAGAGTGGCTGATCAGGAGGTACAGGACAATGAAAAAAAACAAACGGCTTCATCGCCTTATTTTTAGTCATGGCGATGGTCCCTTTGCTGTCATCCTGCAGCAAGGGCGGTGAAGCAGGAACAGAGGCAGCGGTTGAGACAAAAAAAGTTCAGACCGATATCTATCAAACCGACTTGCTTTCGGTTGAAGTTCCGCAAGGATGGCAAGTTTTACCCCAAGCAGATAAGCCGGATTCCCTCTATGTTTATAAGGGTGATAAAGACCCCTTTGATAGCCCGGCGGTTATTGTCTCCTATTATGACCCGGATACGGAGATGATTTCACCCAAGGGCATTTATCCGGAGGCCAAGGACATTGACCCGGTCCAGATCGGAGACTACACCTGGGAAGGCTTTACAGCTGACAGTTCCGGATATCCCATAACCATTTTGACGCTGAGGGAGCCCCATCAGTTCCAGGTGCAACTTTTCAATGAAGTCTCTGATCAAAAAATCAGTCTGGCAGATGATGATGTGCAGGTCATCATTCGCAGCATAGCCGTAAAATAAAATGACGCTGACGCCATGGTGAAGAAGAGACCGGATAGGGGTCATCCCTTTGGGTGATGGCCGGCTCGCCTGCTTCGGCTAAGTTAAAGCTAAGCAGGACCTTATGATAAAAACGCCTTTATTATTTTCAGTGGTTATAAGTGGTGCGGCTGCAATTGTCACTGCGATTAAAAGATAATCAGATAATGGTGAGAATGGAGGTAAAAATGAGAGCAGGTAAAAAAATAGTAAGGCTATCGACTTTAATTTTGAGCGTCATGGTCATTCTGGCTTTGGCGGCTTGCGGTAAAAAACAGTCTGATTCCGGTCAGGAAAAGCTAATCAAGCTAGGCGATTATTGGGTAGAAATCAAGGATGTCAATCTCACCAAGGATGATGACGGTAAGGATAGTATTGCACTGACACTCATCTACACCAACAAGGGCAAGGAGCCCCATTCTTACTTGTGGACAGTGGCAGCACGGGCCTTTCAGGACGGGACTGAGTTGGAGTCCAATGAATTTAACATCTTTACTGATGTGGAAAATTTAACGACCTTGCTCGATGACCAAATGACGGATGTTCAACCTGAAGAAAACATCGAACTTAAAATTTCATTCGCTTTAAATGATAAAGAAGAACCGGTAGAGGTATCTTTTTCCGGCTTGCTCAGCAATAAAGAGCATAAGTTTACCTATGAACCATCCCTGCTTGAATTTGTTGAACTGAACGATGGAGACACTGAGAGCGAGGTCGAGGAAGAGGATTTATCCGACGATGACATAGATGAAATGGATTTGCTTGATTCCGAAGCGGTCGAAGCTATAGCCGGACAAGAAATTAAAATTCATGACTATCTCATTAAATACAAGGATGCCTTTCTTAGCAAGGATGAGCTCGGCCAAGATACCCTTGTCGTTACACTGGATTACACGAACGGCAGTGATACAGAGGACTCTTTTACTTGGACTATCTCCAATGCCGGTGTCCAAGGCGGAAATCTGCTGGAGGAAAACTCTGAAAGAATGGTGATTAACTCAGAGGATGGCACGACTTTATTTTCCGAACAATTTGCTTATATCGATCCGGGGAAGACAGCGGAAGTGCACCTGTCCTATGCCTTAGATAATACGGAAGATCCGGTTGAAGTCACTTTGGCTGACGTCGCAGATGATTATGCCAAAAGCTTTACCCTGGATCTAAGCACTCTTGAGTTTAAGGAAATAAATAGATGAAGAAGATTGTGATTAGCTTGGCCAATCAAATTCTAGCAGATGGTATTGAAGCAGCCTTTTTAAGGGACGGTACAGTCGAACCAATTAAGGTTAAACCCACTCCTACTGATGACATGGTCATGGTCTGTGTGGCTGTTAAGCCGGCCATTGTCCTGATGGATGTTAAGTGCGCTGATTCGGCATTAGGGTTAGCGGGTCGCACAGAGACAGCTAAGCAGCTTAGAGAGAAATTGGGTAAGGTGAGCATTTGCTTAATTTGTGATGAATTTGCCTATCCCACTTTGCGTAAAGAGATGATTGAGGCCCAGCAAAGAGGGTGGGTGAATAATTTTTTCTATGAGTCAGTGACGAGTTCCTATCTGGTCGATTCTTTACTGGCCATGTTGGAGCAATAATTTTTATCATATGAAAGCCCGGGGGCATACTATTCAGGGTGGGGATAAATCTTAAGCACAGATGCCCATTAGCTGGACGAGGTAAAGGGCCATGGTTTGCACCATGACCCTTTGTTTATTCCCTAAATTTTGAATCAGATAAAATTAATCAGTTTCAAAGGGTGAATCGGAAAAACTGCTGTAAGCGCTGAAAGGCAAATCGTCCGCGATCGTATTTTCTGCCATCAATTTTTCAGTTCGGGTTTTAGATTCTTCCAGCAGATCAGTGATGTTGCTACAGTCAAATGCTTCCGGGTCAGCCAAACTTTGCTCGATTGGCATAATGCGGTTGATGTTGCTGGCGGTAGCAACTGTGTCTTTGTGACAGTAAGTTGCTATGTAGCCGGCTGCTGTCAGGCGGACCGCTCCGGTAGTAGGGTCCTTCGTAAATTTGGCAGCGGCCAACATTCCGTCTTCGGCCCGGCCCTCACTGTCGCCGGTCGAATAGGTCTGGTCTGAAACAGCGTTACCAAGTGAATAGAAGCAAAGCATTTGGTGGTCTCCATCGCTTGCAGTCAAGGTTCTCACCGGCCAGAGTACGTGTGGTCCGCAAGCAAAAACCAAGTCACATCCGGCGTCTGCCAAAGCCTTTGTATAAGCCTGTGAATAGACATCTTCCGTGTAGGCATACTCGGTTCCCCAGTGCATGACGAAGACGACAATTTCGGCTCCGGCAGCTCTCATGTCTGCCACCCGCCCAGCAACCTTGTCGATATCGGCAGGCATATAGGCCTCTTCTTGACTAAAGCTGTCGAGACGAGGTTCAACTTCAGCGGTGATGCGCAAGCCGTTTAAACCCTTGATACCGTCCACTTTAACCGTTTCATAGGTAAAGGCGGAAAAGCCCACTTTTATGCCTTTGATGTCAACAATTTGAAAGGGCGGTTCAGTTTCCTCCAGGCGGGCTCCCAGGGTGGTTAAGCCTGCTTTACGCAAGACGGAGACGGTGCGGTCCAGGCCCTCAGCATGCCGGTCCAGAATATGGTTGTTGGCAGAGACAGCCATGTCAAAACCGGCTGTTTTAAGCGCATCTGCCACAGCATCGGGCGCTGAAAAAAGAGGGTAACCGGTGTAGGGGGGGCCTGCTAAGGTGCCTTCCATATTGGCGATAGCATAATCTAAACGGCCTATTTCGGGCCTCATATATTGAAAGATGTGGTCGTAATTGTAGGAGCCGTCAGCTTGTTCCCCACCTTTGATCAGCCAATCGTGCATGAGTACATCGCCTGTCATCCCGATTGATATTTCGACCGGTTTTGGTGGTTGAGTAGTGGCCGCCGGAGTCGCAGGGCTGCTGACCTGTCCGTCGACTTCTGATGGGGAAGGCATTCTTCTTCCGGCTTTCGGCAGGTAGGCTTGACAGCCAGCGAGCGCTGCCAGCAGTAGGACAAGTGCTAGTGGCAGCAAGCGTCTATGTTTCATAATATCCCCCTGTTTGCTCAGCTTTTTTCAACTTCCATAATCTGTTCGCCGCGCTCAATGGCGATGATGCCTGTGCGCACTAGCTCTAAAACTCCATAGGGCTCGAGCATGCGGCCCAGGGCCTTCAGTTTATTGTCATTGCCTGTGATTTCGATGGTGAGGCAGCTGGGCGACAAATCGACAATATGGCCGCGAAAAATATCGACGATTTGTCCGATCTCTGCCCGGACAGAGGGCTCAGCTTTTACTTTGACAAAGACCAGTTCACGGGAGAAATATTCGTCCGGCAAGAGGTGGCGGGCGGAAATAACATCAGGAATTTGGTACAGCAGCTTCATAATTTGTTTGATCAGGTGGTCTTCGGCACCGGTTGTCAGGGTGATTCGGGAGACGGTTGGGTTTTCCGTTTCACCGACAGCCAAGGAGTCAATATTATAGCCTCGGCGGGAAAAAAGATTGGTCACACGGGTGAGGACGCCGGCCTTGTTTTCGACCAAGACAGACAGGGTGTGCTTTTTCATGATGATATCCTTCCTCTTTTGCAGCGCTTATTTATCCGTTATTGGAAGCGCTATTTTGCTTTTTCAATTCGCTCAAAATATCGGTCAGCAACTCGTTTTGCAGCTTCACCGGATCAACTTTTTCCGGCTCCTTGGCAGCTTCCTCCTCTTTTTTGCGATCAGTGAGCGAGCGCACCTTGTTGATGCCCTTGATAACAAGAAAGAGGCACAGGGCGATAATCAGAAAGTTGACGACGGCATTGATAAATTTGCCGTAGGCCAAGATGTTCGGTTCACCGTCCTTTACACTGAGCACAATCCCTAATTTTTCAAAGCTGATACCGGATATTAAAACGCCTACAACCGGCATAATGATATGGTCAACCAAAGCGTCAACAATACCCTTAAAAGCAGAGCCTACGACGACACCGACGGCCATGTCGACGACGTTGCCACGGGTAATAAATTCCTTAAATTCTCTAATGAAAGCCATTTTTAAATCTTTTCTTTTCTGTTAATCGATCACCTTGCAGAGGGCTTTGTAACATCTTAGGTAAAAAAAGCCGGCAGGTAACCGGCCGGCTTTTGACACTCCGGACACCCGAAGTTATTTCTCAATAATGGTGACATAGCGGAGAACTTCATCTTTGAGCTCAGACCGCTCCACGCTCATCAATATGTTGACCTTAAATGAGTGAACCTTAAGGAAATCGTGCAGCTGGCGACAGAAATCCAAGAACTCATCTTGGTCATCAGATCCTGCAACCTTGCCGATACTGTCAATGTAAAGGTGAGTGATGTCATAATCTTTGGCACTGATTCCGGCAATAAAGCTAAGCAGGTTACTAAAACCGGAAACCGGGTACTCGGAAATATCGATCATACGGATCTGATACCGGACATAGCGGTCGATCCGGCGGCCGTGTTCAATACAGACAACATTTTGCGCATTGTCGACGGCGTGGTCGTTCAGGTCGTCTACTAACCGGCTGGTTTTGCCGCTGCCTTTTTTGCCGATGATCAGGTTAATCATAAATTCGTCTCCTTTGTTACTCAAGGTCACCGGAGCTTGGTGATAGTGTTTGTTAAGGGGAGTAGGATCCGGTATATATTGTTGCCGTCCTGCGTCCACCCATTCGTTTGTTCATAATGATTGTAACGCAAACGGGCTACAAAATAAACTGCCTGCACACCCGGAAGAATGTAGTTGCAAGATATTTGACAGTGGTCTTTTGAAAGTTGACCGGTTGGCTGTCTACTGCCTTTGTCTACCTAGAATGATGCGAAGCTCTCCTAGTTAAAAAACGCACCGAGCAAGTCAGTTTTCAAGCGGCAGATGCCTTGCAAACCGGGGGTGCATGGCCGCTTAGTGGTGGCGCGGAGGAATAGGCTCTTTTCAAAGATTGCTGGTTGTGATAAACTGCAGAGGTATCTTATGTAGAAGTAATAAATTTTCGGCATGGAGTGGGTTTACCCGCTCTTTCGTTTTTTGTCGGGAAAATCTCGTCCTAAGAGGGCAAATTCCGTTTGTGGAAAATCCTCCGGTCGGGACAATAAAGGAGTGTCTTACTATGTCTGCAAAACACCCACTGGCTCTACAAGCAGATGCCTTGTGCAGGGATGTCATTGAAGCCCAGGGCGTAGATTTGCTCGAAACCGCTTTTTTGAAGGAGGACGGTGAATGGTTTTTGCGCTTCTATATTGATAAAAGAGGCGGTGTCAGTATGGATGATTGTGTAGCCGTCTCCCGGGCGATTGACCCTATAATAGAAGAACAGCTGCATACCAAAGCCACCTATAATCTGGACGTATCATCTCCCGGTCTTGACCGCCCGCTCAAGACGGCGGCTGATTTTCAACGCCACCTGGGAGAATGGGTAGAGATCTCTCTCTATCAGCCCCGGGAGGGGAGTAAGCAATATATTGGCTGGTTGGAAGCCTATGACGAAGCTACCGGGGAGGTAACTTTGACACAGGAAAATGGTCAGCGGTTGACTTTTCCGGCAGAGCAAAGGGCCAAGACCGTGCGCGCAATTCGTTTTTAGGGCCGTTTCGCCGCAGCGGCTAAGCGATTTTTACTGCGACCATCCCACCGCCTGCCTATTGAGGCCGGCAGCGAGGGGGCAGCAGTGGCGGCAATAATCGCCACATTAATTAAGAGAAAAAGTCATCTTAAGTTGTGTAGGACAAGCAAAAGCAACCCAGACAAGGAGATAGCGAGTAGATGAATCCGGAATTAATAGAAGCAATTAAATTGTTAGAAAAAGAACGTGGGCTAGACAGCGAATCTGTTTTTGAAGCGATCGAGGAGGCTCTGGTATCGGCCTATAAGAGAGAATTTGATGCCCGCAACAGCGGTGAAGTACGGGCGGAAGTGGACCGCGAAACCGGCGAAATGCACGTCTACTATATGAAGGAAATAGTTCAAGATGTACTAGACCCTAATTCTGAAATGACGCTTGAGGACGCCCAGGCCTTGTCTCCGGATTTTGAGTTGGGTGATATTTTAGAATTTGAATTGCCGCCACAAAATTTTGGTCGCTTGGCTGCCCAAACGGCCAAAAGTGTGATTATGCAAAAGCTGACGGCGGCTGAAAAAGAGCGGATTCAAGAGGAGTTCAGCGGTCGCATCGGGGAGCTCTGCACCGGTGTTGTCCAGCGCAAGGACCGCCGCGAGGTGGTGGTGGATATTGGTCGGGCAGAAGCGGTTATGACACCAAGGGACCAGGTAAAAAACGAACAATATAATTTCAATCAAAGAATGCGTTTTTATATAGACCGGGTGATTGAACGGCGGGGCCATCCTATTGTTATTGTGTCCCGCAGCCATCCCAACTTGGTCAAGAAATTATTTGAACAAGAGGTGCCGGAAATTGCTGACGGCACAGTGGAGATTGCCTCCATTGCGAGAGATGCCGGCTTTAGGACAAAAATGGCTGTGGCTAGTCGCGACCCCAATGTAGATGCCACCGGCGCCTGCGTCGGCCAGCGCGGCATGCGGGTTCAGGCGGTCATGGATGAATTGGGCAATGAAAAAATCGATATTGTGGAATGGGATCCTGTCCTCGAGAATTACATCAGCAATGCCTTGAGCCCCGCCAAAGTTGTGCGGGTGGAAGTAAATGAAGAAGAGGGATCGGCTTTGGTAGTCGTGCCGGACCACCAGCTTTCCTTGGCGATCGGGCGAGAAGGCCAGAACGCCCGTCTGGCGGCCCGTCTGACCGGTTGGAAGATTGATATCAAGAGCGAGAGCCAGTACCATGAAGCCATGGAAGAAGCGATCTTCGAGCGCTTTGACCGGGCGGCGGATGGTCTGAGCGATTCTTTTGGCGAGGCGGAAGGAGTTGCTGCTGAGGCAACCGACCCGGCCTTGTTACCCACTTCTGATGAGCAGGCCGATTACACTGCAGCAGAAGCGGAGTCGGCCCGGCAGACCTTGGTGGATGATTTTGCCGA
>CAMXYS010000066.1 GCA_947253135.1 uncultured Clostridia bacterium | reverse complement strand
ATCTGCAAATTGCCAAAATGTGCGATTCCGTGGTCGAACTCCACAATGGCCAGCTAAAAACGTTTACAGAAAA
This sequence comes from uncultured Clostridia bacterium, assembly GCA_947253135.1. Lineage (GTDB taxonomy): Bacteria > Bacillota > Clostridia > Saccharofermentanales > Fastidiosipilaceae > CAMXYS01. The sequence goes on along the minus strand of CAMXYS010000066.1, from coordinate 8,454 downwards.
TGAGGGCAAGCTACCGGCAGAGGAGGTGACTTGGTAATGAAAAATCCCATCCATCGCCGCATTCCCCGCCTCTTAATCGGTCGGGCCGGCTCTTACTTCCCGATCTTTCTAGTGGCCTTTGTCGCCATTAGCGTCTGTTCTTCCTTTTTCATCTGCCAAAACTCAATCCGGCCGTTATTTTACCAACAATTAGAAGATGGCCGGGTAGAGGACGGTCAAATCCTGATGGCTGACCCCCTTCAAAAAGAGCAATTAGACAAGCTTGAAAGTGACCTGAAAATCAACTTGTACAAAAATTTTTATAAGGAGGCATCCTTTAGCTTGTCCGGCGATGATGGCAGGGACGGCACGAACAGCAAGAGCTTGCGGATTTTTGAAAATCGCCAAAACATTAACTTGGCGATCCTTCACCAAGGCCGCCTGCCGGAAAGGAAAGATGAGCTGGCTGTCAACTCAAGCCTGGCCACCACCAATCAACTTAAACCGGGCGACAGGCTCAAGTTGGCCGGGCGAACATTAGAACTGGTCGGTATTGTTTCCACCCCCGACTACTCTACCGTCCTAAAAAATGCCGCTGACATGGCTATGGACAGTGAGCACTTCGGCCTGGGCTTTATGACCCCTGCCGGCTTTGAGCAATTTGACGACCTCAAGTCACACTTTTTATATAGCTATCACAATCAAGATGAGTTGACTGAAGATGAAGCCCGTGACCGTTTTGAAGCTGTTATTGAGCAAGTTGCCCAACAGGGTATCCTCCTTTCGGCCAATCATTTTTATGACAACCGTTGCATCCAATTTGTGATGGACGACATGGGCGGCGATGTGCCCATGATGTTAGCAGTTTTAGTTTTGATCTTCATTTCGCTGGCCTTTATGACCGTCATCCAGACCAGGACACTGGTCGAAGCCGAATCCCCCGTGATCGGCTCCTTATTGGCCTCAGGTTATAGCCGAAAAAATCTTATCTTCCACTATAGTTTAATCCCAACCGGCCTGATTGCCTTGGCCTGCCTGTGTGGCAATGGGCTGGCCTACCTGGAAGGCTACAAGCTATACACCAAGCTTTACTATGAATCTTATTGCCTGCCCCCCTTTGTCCCTATTTTCAGCTTAAAATCTTTTTTGATTACCAGCTTGATCCCCTTACTTTTAGTTATCCTGCTCAACGCCTTGGTTCTCTGCCGCTATTTTAGGCTTGGTCCTCTGCGTTTCCTACGCAAAGACTTAAGACAAAAGCAACAAAAGAAACGCTGGAAGCTGGAGAAACTGCCCTTTAAGGCGGCCTTTCGTTTGAGGGTCTTGGGTGATAACCGGATCAACATCATAGCCCTCCTGTTTGGTATTTTTATCGGCAATATCCTCCTGATGTATGGACTGGCGGCTAAGACCATGTTTTTAAATTACAGCGAATCCGCTAGAAAGGATTTAAAATACAACTACACCAGCTTGATCAAGCAACCTGACCCCGCTTACCAAGATGAACAAAGAGCTTTCATCACCGAGCTGGACCTTGTTCTCAAGAAGGGGGCAAAAGAAGGTACTGAAAAAAAGAAAATAACTGTCTATGGGCCCGACCGGGGTTCGCGCTACCGGGCCCGGGAACTGGATGCTTTGGGACCCAAGGAAATTATGATTTCTCGGGGTATGGCCAACCGCTACCGGCTGGTTATAGGCGACACGGTTAGCTTTGAGCAAAGGACTAAGAAAAGGGCCTTCGACCTAAAAGTAGCCGGTGTTTTTGAAGATATCACCGGTACCCAGGCCTTCTTGCCCATGCAGCATTTGAATAGGCTTTTAGGCCAGGATGATGGGTTCTTTAACGCCTACTTGACCGACCGGCCCTTGAATTTGACCGCTGATAACGTCATTACCACCATTGACCGGGAGCAGGTCGGCAATTACCTGGAACACTTTATCAATAGTTTTGACAGTGTCTTTAAGGGGATGCTGGTGATTGCCCTGCTCTTTTACTTGGTCTTGGTGGCAACAGTCAGCAAGTTGATTTTGGACAAGTCCCGGCTAAACATTGCCTACCTCAAAATTTTTGGTTACCGCGACGGGGAATTGTCAGCCTTTTATTTATCAACTGTTGCCATCTCCATACTGTTCTTTTACCTGGTCAGCCTCCCCTTGTTTATCTACCTGCTCAAGGCCATTGTGACAGCCGGCACGGCTAAATTAGATGTTTATTTGGAAGCTAGGATCGCACCGGTCCACTATCTCTACCTGCTTTTAATTGACCTGGGCATCTTCTGCCTCGTCCAATTATGGCAAAGAAGAAAAATCGGACGATTAAATATGGTGGCGGAATTAAAAACCATTAACGGCTAATTTAAGGGGTAGACGAGGACCTCGGTCCGGAGCTCACCATCCTCATAGATATAATAGGGCTTGATGAGACGGTCTACTCCATGGGCCTGCAGACCGTCCGCCGATATCCTTGTGGACGTGCTTTCGCCGGGTTGCAAAACGCTTGACAAGGATTGCCAAACTAAATAGTCCATGTCCGTTGGAAGGTCTTCCCACTGTCACCCGGCTGCGAAATTGCTGCAGTCTCGGCTGAAGCACTAAAACATTTAGACAATCCCTTAACTCCACCTATCTTGTGTTTCCATTATCTTAACAAATGGATCCGCGGACCCAACGGCGGGATAACCTATTTGTATACAAGAAAAAGGCAGTGATCAAACAAAAATTCGCTAAAACTATAGCGCTCTATTTCCCATTTCAGCAATCAATATGTACAAGCGCAATTAGATAAATCTTATAATTTTTGATATATTGCACAAATTTAAGTAAACTGTTTTTAGCTCCAGTTATACCATAATTAATTCACTTTTATTCCACTCCCGTCTCTCTGTTTTTGAAATATGAAGACTCCATTCACAAGAGTGAATAGAAAGGAAAGCGTATGAGAAAGAAATTTTCTAGCTTGATAACCGGCTTAGTCCTCGCCTTTACCACGGCCCGGTCTGACCTCAAGCTGCGGAGCAGATAGCGGTACCATGGATGCCGCCCACGCCAACTCGGTATCGGCCGCTGGGGTGCCTTCGGTATTATGATGGCAATCGTCTTTATTATGGGTATGTTTATCGACTGGTTAGGGATCGTTATGATTGTCTTCCCCATCTTCTTACCCATCATGGACCTCTTCGGCTTTGACCGCCTGTGGCTGGTCGCTGTAACTGCGGTTATGCTGCAGACCTGCTTTATGACACCTCCCTTTGGTTTTGCCCTCTTTTATATCAAGGGGATTGTGCCTAAGTCAGTGAAAATAACGGACATCTATCGGGGGATTGTGCCCTTTATCCTAATCATTATTATTGTCACCATCCTTTGTGCCGTCTTTCCTCAACTGGTCACCTGGCTGCCGGAAGCAGTGGCTGCTGCCCCCAATTAAAAAGCCAAACAAAGGGGCAGTGGTAAGCAATTTTTTAAAGATATTTAATAAAACTCAAAAGGAGCATTTAAGTATGAAATCCAAACATATGAAATCTGAACAAGGGAATGAGCAACAAAGGTTAAGCAGATTTTTCCCTATCTTACTCTTGACCTTAAGCCTGCTTTTATCCGTCTTGACAGCCTGCAGTACCAAAGAAGAAGTGGCCACTGCCCACCAAGATCTGGGCATTATGGAGGTGACTGCTGAATGCCGCTACGCTGAAGACCAAGTCTATAATTTCAGTCTTACCTTCCACTTGGATCCGGAAAAGTCACCTCTGTTGACAAGCGAAAAAATTCAGGAATTTGAAGAGACCATGAAAAAGGATATGGAAGGTGAGAAAAATCTAAAATTCCATTCTCAAAACATTGATAAAGGGAAGGATATAACGATTGAAGCCAGCTTCAAAACAAAAGAGGACTTGGCAGCTCTTTCATCCTTGGTAGACTATTCTGAAGATGCGGTAGACGGTGACAAGCTCTCCTTTACTGCTCTTAAAAAGGAGATGGAACAAAAGGGCTGGGTCTTTGATGAGCCGGGCCAATAAATTTAACCCGGCCCTGAGCCCGGAAAAATCCCCTGTTACCGATCCGGTCACAGGGGATTTGCTTTTTGATAGACCGGTGCGGGCAGTCCTCGATGGAAGATATTGTCTACTTGATCGGCTAAAGTAAGCTCCGCTTACAGATCTGCTGGTTCGCCCCACTTACAGGCCCGGCAAAGGATTTTTCGGAGTTACCTGACCTTCTTTTACCGTAAAGTCTGTCAAACCGTTAAAGGTATAAGTCTCACCGCCCTTTTCAACATAGATCAAGTTACCAATGGTCCAAATTTCACTGTCTGCTGCCTGGTAAACTTTTTTTAAAAAAGACTTAACTGCATCTATATGTAGAGCATCAACCTCTTCCTCTAAGTCCCCCCCATTGACCATCTTGTACTTGACTGTCGCCACCACCTGACGGGCGGTGTAGGGACCATATTCCCCTGCCATAGCATTCCTAATCACCTGCTTTAAACTCATAGCATGGTAGTGGTTGCCATGCAACCAATAGAAGATATTTTCTCTGCCCTCTGTTCCGTAAACCGGCAAGGCTGTATCTGTCAAACTGCCAAAGTCCGTCATATTTTTGAGGTCTCCCAGGTAAGGAATTACGCCTTCATAGAGTTCCGGCTCCACACTGTCATAGGAGAAGAGTTCAGCTTCCGGAATATCGATACCATCGTATTTAGGCTTGCTCTCGTCAATGTATTCGGCCTTTGGATAATGCGGTCGAGGATCTTCTTTGACGATGCCAATTTCTTCGTCTCCTCTGTAAAGGTGCCAGTGGTCACCATGGCCGACAATCCGGGATACCCCTGCCGGCCACTTCACTCCGCCTGAAGGCCGGTCCGGCTTGGCCGGTTGGTCAGGTTCGGACGGTTGAGAAGGCTTAGGCCGGCCACCCTGCCGGTCGCCGTGGCTGCCCTGATATTGGCCAAAGCTGGCCTGTGGGTACAAGTGTTGTGGATTAGTCCGGGTGATACCCTCATGCCCCTTGGAATCATAAAGGTGAAAGTGGTCACCATGTTGCAAGATCTTGACAACATCAAAGCGGTCCAGCTGACCTCCGCTCAAGATGCCGATAATATGAAGTGCTTGAATCGCCTGCCGGCGGGTGACTGCACCGGTTTGAGCACTGCCCATCTGACCCGGTTTTGTACTCTTGCCATTTTTGCGATTATTCTGAGGACGGTTGCCGCTTCCCTGCTCCGGTCCACCAGCCACCTCACCTTGATCACCACCGTGGCCACCCTGATATTGACCAAAGACGGCCCGGGGATACCTGGACCTGGGATCTGTGTAGGAGATGTATTCATTGCCCCTATCTGTATAGATGTGGTAGTGGTCGCCATGCTGTAAAATTCGGATCACAGTCTCGGCTCCCACCCCGTTAGCCCGACCTGCCGCCAAACCGGCCTTATGCCCTGATCTTTTATTACCATGTGAGCCGGTATACTGCTCCACCTTGATATTGCTGAATAAGGCGGAGGGATCTTCATAGGTTAAAAACTCCTGCCCCTCCCGAGTGAAGACATGCCAGTGGTCACCGTGAACTTTGATAGAACTGACCGCCTTTCCCTTAAGCTGGTCCAGGCTGACCACATTGACCATCTCCAGTTCTTCGTCAGCACTTAACTTAGCCGGGTCTTTGTAGGTAATGTGTTCCTTGCCATCTTTAGTAAAAACATGCCAGTGGTCACCGTGCTTGACCACCTTGACAACGTCCTCCTTTTTAAAGCTGTCATTGTCTAGCAGAACTGCTGTCGTTTCATCTTTTAGGTAGGTGGTTTTCCGGCCGGCAGCAGCCCTTTTATTTCCCTTCTCACCCGCCAAACGACCCGGCCCATAACCGTCGGCCCCCGCATTTTTAGTCTGTGGCTGCCCGCCGCAAGCTGCACACAACAGGCTGATACTCAATAGAGATAGGCTTATTTGTTTAAATCCTTTCATTGTGCCCCTTCCTTTGTCTAAACGAACCGGCTAAACGTTTTCCGGCCAGCACCAGCAAAAGTGCTGCAACAGCAATGAGGACAATCACTGCGCCGGGTTTTAAATTGTAAAAGTAAGAGAGCAAAAGGCCACTGTAAACAGAAAATACTGACAGGCCAATGGCAGTGAGCAGGGTCCGCTTATAGGTGCGGACCAATTGCATGGCTGTTATGACCGGTATCACCAATAGTGAAGATACGATCAAAGACCCGATGGTTCCGGCCGACACTGAAATGGTCACTGCGCTCAAAAAGGTAAAGATTAAGTTGATGAGTTTGACCTTAATCCCCAAGATATGAGCTCCTCCCGGATCAAATACGCTCAGGTAAAGTTGCCGGTAAATCAACCCGTAAATCAGTAAAACAGCCACTGAAACGCCGATCACCAAATAAAACTCACTGTCTTTAATGGTCACAATTGACCCGAACAAATAAGAGCTGATCGAATTACTGCTGCCGGTAAAAGCGGAAAAAAGACCCGCCAAGCCGATGGCAGCCGCCAAAATAATGACGGTTGAAATTTCCTGATAGGCCTTGAGCTTATTGCGAATATATTCAATGCTCAAACCGGCTACTACGCAGGCGGCAATCGCCCCTAGAAGGGGATTAAAACCAAAAAACAGCCCGATGGCCACACCGGCCAAGGAAGAATGGGCCAGGGTGTCACCCATCATAGAAAGACGCTTTAATAAAACGGTCTGACCGATACAGGGCAAAATAACCGCCAGCAGTGTTCCAACCATAAAGGCGCGCCGCAAAAAATCATAACTGAAAAGTTCAAGCACGGACCATCGCCCTCCCTTCCGCAGTTTCCGTCAAGTTAGCCGACTTTAGCCTGTCAGCAGCTTTCTCCTGAGCAACTGCTTCTGCTTCCGGCAGACAGGCAGCACAACCCGGCAAGTCTGGGTGCTTCAGTCGGCCGTCCTTTAACTCGAGCAGCCGGTCAGAATAGGCCTTTGCCTCTGCCAAATCGTGGGTGACCAGAAGAACTGACTTGCCCCCTTGAGTCATGTCGGTTAGGCGTTGAAATAGTTCCTCTGAAAACCGCTGGTCAATATTAGAAGTCGGTTCATCCAGAATAATCAAGCGCGCATCTTTAATAAGAGCCAAGGCCAAGGACACCCTTTGCAATTGACCTCCGGACAGTTCACTTAAACGTTTGTGGCGATGGTCCAACAGGCCGACTTCCTCCAGATAACCTGTGGTCGCCTCTCGCTTGCGCAAGTAGCGCAAGTGCACCCGGACCACTTCTTCCACTGTCGTAGGAAAATTGCGGTAGTCCATCACAGCATTTTGTGAAATGTAGGCCAAGTCAGCATAGTGACTGTTCTTTTTAATGTCATCGCCAAACAGGCGAATCTCACCGCCGGACGGCTTTAGACGTCCCAAGATCAAATTGAGCAAGGTCGTTTTGCCGGTGCCGTTATCACCGATCAAGGTTAAAAACTCACCTGCCATTAAAGAGAGGGAAAGCCCTTCTATCAGTAGACCTTCACCGTAAGAAAATGACAAATCTTTGATTGCTAAAACCTCATTCTGCAAAAGACTTCACCAAAGCTTTCAAGTTATTTTCCATAATTTTCAGATAGCCCTGTTCTGCCTCTGCTTCAGTCAAACTCTCCATTGTATAAAGTGAGTCCGTTTTAACACCGGTGTTGGCGGCCAGGGTTTCAGCTACCTTGGGTGTGGCCTTGCCCTCAAAGAAAACAGTGCTGATATCATGCTGCAAAACAAAGTCTGCCAAGGTTTTTAGTTGCTTGGCTGAGGGTTCATCTTCCGGCGAAATACCGGTCACAGCCACCTGCTTCAGCCCATAATCATGAGCCAGGTAATTAAAAGCGGCGTGTGCAACGACGAAGTAGAGTTCATCATGCTTAGCCTTAAGCTGATTGATCTCTGTCTCAAACGTCTCATCCAGCGCTGAAAAATCGGCCAGAGCCTTGTCTAGGTTGGACTTGTAATAGGCCTGGTTTTCCGGATCAACAGCGGCCACCTTTTGATAGATTGAATCTAATTCAACCATGGCATTTTTAATACTCAGCCAAGTGTGGGGGTTGACCGGACCATGGTCGTGGTCGTCGTGGTCGTGGTCGTCGTGGTCGTCATGGTCGTCGTGATCATCACCGGCCAGCAAAGTCAAACCTTCCGATAGATCTAAAAACTTGTCGTCATCTTTAACTGCATCTTTAAGGTCAGAGATAAAGGCCTCCATACCGGCGCCATTGTAGAAAATCAAATCAGCCTGACTGATTTTAGCCATATCGCCCGCTGCCAACTCAAAATCGTGTGGTTCCTGGTTGCCTTGAATAATACTTCTGACTTCCATCTTGTCGCCGACGATGCGCTCCGTAAAGTCCCGAATCGGAAAAAAGCTGGCATAAATAACCTTTTTACCGGTAGCCGCTGCTGCCTCAGTGGCTACTGCCTCCCGGGCTTCATTTCCGGCTGCTTGGCTTGCTTGTTCTGCGGCCCGGTCCGGG
>CAMXYS010000065.1 GCA_947253135.1 uncultured Clostridia bacterium | reverse complement strand
CCCCACTCTACAACAAACCCCTTATTCAGATTGAAGATGTCGACCAATCTACCCAGGTTCTGCTTGATATGGAAGCGCAGGCGAAGCAGCAATTATATTTTGACAGCATTGACCACCATTTTAATAGAGAGCGAGTTATCTTTGTTAATACAATCGCTGCTTGCCAGGATCTACTGCTCCATACGGATGCAATTTCTTTTATTTCGCCTTGGACAGTAGGCTGCTTTAATCACCCTAACCTAAGGATCGTCCCGCTAAATTTCGACAAAGGCGAAGCAGCCAACCAGTTGTTGTGGATTAAGCGACTGGGTGAAGCACTAAACCCTACCGAAAATCGCTTTATCCAACTACTGACACAGCATTTTAAAAAAAGGAAAACACCTAGCAATAATATGTAAAAAGGTGGACAAGTTCTCTTGTCCACCTCTCATTTTTCCAGCAGTAAACTGCTTATCGGCTAATACTTTACGCTCTTCTCTTCTTCATAAAAACCAAGGTCAAAGCTGCCAGGATGAGCAGCAGCGCCTGCGCAACAAACGAGTGCTCACCGGTTCTCGGAAGCCCTGTTTTCGACACAGCTCCTGCCTTTTGTTGAGTAGCGCCTCCGCCCGCGTCTGTGGGTGAAACCCGATTGGTAGCACCCGGTTTTTCTGTTTGAGACGACTGACTGCCGGCTCCCGGCCCACTTGTTGAGCAGGTCGTTTCCGGTAACTTCTCCCAGACAGCTATGAAATCGTGGTTTCCCTTAACAAGGTATTCGTCCCCTGGATTATAGAGGCTGCCCTTCCAATAGAGGAACTTATATCCTTCTCTTACCGGAGCTGGAATAATTGTTACCTGCTCATCCATTTTTGCTTTTAGGGTGAAATCTGTCCGTCCGGCACTGTCTTTACCACCGTCATAATCGAAGTAAAGCCTATAAATCTTAGCCTTATAGACAGCATAGAAGGTCAAGTCACCAGTCGAATCCGGCGCATCTCTGAAGTCGCTCATATCTATTTCATAATCAGCGGCTTTCTTCATCTTCTCATCAGCCCAGCCTAACCAATCATAGCCTTGCTTTTTGGCGGTCGGTATCGGCATGATCGGTTGACCAGCCTGGTCAAGTTTAGCAGCTACTTGCTCAAAGCTCACGTCCTTCAAGATCCAATAGGATAGGGTGGTTTTACCAGTATCCAAACCGCCACCGTTAGCATCAAAGGTCACCTTGCGGTAGTCCGGATCTTGCTTGGGCTCTTTTGTCAGCAGCATCGGCTTCTTCTCCCACACGGCATACATTTCCATGTTTTGGGTGACAGGAGTCTCAAAGTTAAAGAGCTCAGCCTGGTGACCTGTACCTATCTGCCAGCCCTTGAAGTTATAGTATTGACGTGTCGGCTTCTCAACCCTCTTGACTTCTGCGGCTTTCAGCTTGTCGCCATCCAAGACATCGAATGTCTTGGTCTTTTCACCATCGTAAAACGCTCCATCTTCGGCATGGAAAGTAAGCTTATATTGGTTGATCGTAAATTTCCAAGTCCCGGTAAAGGTGTTGCCGGTCTCTGCGACAGTAATTTCTTCTGGTGACCAGCCCTGGAAATTCCAGTTGCCTTTTCTACCCGCATGAGTGCCGTCAACCTTGGTCTCTGCCGGAGCTTTGGGCTGGACCTTAGTCCCTAGCAAATAAGCCTTAGCATCCGTCGGCAACAAGTCCTGCAATTCTGCAGGCAAAGTCGCCAGGTCTTTTCCGGCCGCATCTTGGGCCTTGAAAACGTAGTTAACCTTGCTCTTGACCTGTTCTTTGTAGATGGCATAGAAGGTCAAGTCGGCAGTTGAGCCTGCCGGCTCTGTGAAATCACTGATATCTGCCTTGTACTGAGCGTCCTTCTTATCCTTCGCACTGGCCCAGCCCAACCAATCGTATTCCTCCCGGCTGGCAGTCGGTACTGTCATAATGGTATGGCCTTGCTCGTCAGCCACTTGCAGGGCTGCTTTGAGGGTAAGGTCTTTCAAAACCCAATAGGATACAGGCTCTGTGCTGTTGCCAAAAGCGCCCTCATTCGGGTCGAAGGTCACCTTGCGGTAATCCGGATCTTGCTTGGGATCTTTTGTCAGTACCGGTGGCTTCTTCTCCCACATGGCATAGAGGTCCATGTTTTGGGTGACAGGAGCTGTACCAGTGAAGCTTTGGATTGGGTCTTCCTGGCCTACACGCCAACCTGCAAACCGATAATTCGGACGTGTAGGTTTGGCGATAGCCTGGGCTTCTGCTGTTTTTAAAGCGTCCCCATGCAAGACAGCAAACGTCTTGTCTTGTGTCGTCCCATCTGAGAACTTACCACCTTCGGTGTGGAATTTAACCTTGTATTCTTCCTGGAAGGTCGCAAAGGCACCATCGTAGATGTCATAAGTGATGCTGGACTTAAAGCGGTGACCATCTTTCTCGATGAATCCTTCGTTATCAATACCCTCAAGTGCTACAGGAAGCTTTCTCCTCAAATCAGAAATTTCTTCTCCTGTATCTGGGTCTTTATAATAATCAAGAAGACCAAATTGTTCCTTATCTTCATCATATGTATAATTATGAAGCCAAGTATCATTTAATCCATCAGTTCTTGCACGCACGAAATTTTCCGGACTATCTTCATAATTTTTCTTCAAAAGAGGAATATATACCGTAAATTCATCAGGACCACTAGGAGGGACTATCGCTCTTATATCAGGACGATCTGCTTCTGAAAGACTCGTCAACCAGGTACTGCGAAAATCCGAGCTGACAAGCTCTTGATAGCCATTAAAGAAATAGGTATTTGCCAGGATTTCACCGGTTACGGGGTCAGGGAGATTAAAGTTTGAACTCGGCGTAGCGTTAGAGCTTAACCACCGCGGGTGGTGGTCATAACCTTTTTCCCCGGTGCTCGGGTTAACCTCATTAGGAAATGGGGGGTCTAGATTTTGAATAGAGTACTGTATCCCCACGCCATTCTCATCGAACATAGGCAACTTCACAGGCTTACCATAGGAATCTACGAGATAGCCACCCTCAGTAGCGTGATCAGTGAAGGGCTTTCTATTGGTTTTCCACTTTGACCAGTCGGGATCTTTCATATAGGTCCCCGTCGCTACAACTTTTCCGGGAGTGCTATCATCGCCTCTCCTCGTATCACCTTTATCGTCAGACAAAAGTGCCGTAATTTCATAGGTCTTAGGTGTTGTAAAGGGCTCATTTGCAGGCGGGTTTACACCCTTAAGCCTATCAATTTCAAGTTCTATATAAAATTTTCCGACCTTATACCTGCTATGTTGGTCAACACCAATATACTGATTACCTAAATAGGGACTCTTGCAAAAACCCAGATCGGTAAAAATCCAAGTGCCAATAAAAACATCCTGCGTTTCATCGCCCGATACAGTCAGGGACTCTTTATCCCAGTTGACAAATTTCCACTTGCCCTTCCTGTCCTGATAGGTTGATTTGGGAAAAAGTTTTTGTGTCGGGTCAGTCGGATTTACCGTTGTCCCTTCATTTACATTTTCTGCTGCAGGCAAGGTATTCAAAACCTCTTCCGGAATGTCTGTAATCGCCCTACCCATGGCATCTTTTGCCTCATACTTGTAGGCAACTTGAACCTGTCCGGCTGCCGGTCCGGATTGTAGCTCAGCCGGAAGAGCCTGTGTGTCAACCGGTGCAACTGCCGGTACTGCTGAATTCTGCTCAGCGATCTCTGCAGTCACCTCCTCGGTTGGTTCTGTCAGTGTCGTCTCGTTCATCTCTTCAGCTAAAAGTAATGACGGCACGCTGTTCATGAAGATGAGAGCAGCTAGCAGACAACCCAGTGATCTCTTTTTTATTTTTCTTCTTTTGTTTTTCATTTTCCCTCCTTACGCTTGATGTTAAATAAAGTAAAACTCGTAAGATTTCCAAATTTAATGTAGACGTTGCTCTTGGTCTATTATATATGATTTTATTAGTATTTCCACTGTTGTGGCCCATAAAAGGCCTTAAATTCAGCCAGTCCAAAAGGCTCGCCCGACTTACAGATTTTTTCGTTCAGACTGATTGTGACAATTTCCTTGTATTTCATAATCCGCCCTGCTATTTTGCATGGTTGAATTTTCTTTGATGTATTCAATGCCGGTAGCTGTAATGCAATGTCGCTATAGCCTGACAACATGATGTTGTCATTGCCCCATGTCTTAGAAAAAGCGGTCCTGCCATCGGTCCCCCCCCACTTTTAACACTGCGTAAAAATAAACTAAGATTTTAAAAACTAAGACCTCGTAGTCATCTTTTGTCATAGCCGTCTTCATTAAAAAAACACCGGGCAACCGGTGCTTAGGTTAGGTTTGTATTTGTCACATTCATGAATATTGATATTATTTGTTGATATTATTTTATGATAGAGGCACTGGCAAAAAAGAAAAATGAGTAGCCAATATGCCGTGTACATCCTCAATCATAATTTCATCATAATCACAACTCATGACAACTCTAATTTCTGAGCCGCCAATGTAATAACACTGAATACGCGAATCATCTACGTCTATCAATTCCCTTTCCTTTATAGATTTCGGAAATAATTGCTCAATGGCTTCGCAAGCCCGAATATACACGGAATAATCAGTAGACGGATACACCATATATCTTGTTTTTTAATCCCTCCTCCGCTCTTTATGAACTGAAAAGCGGTAGTTTTCGACGGTTTTTTGTGGTCTTTTAACTTATAAGCATGAAGTTTTTTAGTCTGTCTAAAACAAGCGAAAAGCCCTGAAACTACTGCGTTTCAAGGCTTTTTCTGTTCCGAGTCCAGCAGGATTCGAACCTGCGACCTACGGCTTAGAAGGCCGTTGCTCTATCCAGCTGAGCTATGAACCCATCTTCGCCCTTTTAAATAAAGAGCGAAGTAAAAGCAGGTGATGGGAATCGAACCCACACGATCAGCTTGGAAGGCTGAAGTTCTACCACTAAACTACACCTGCATCTTCAATTTAAAACAGGAGTAATGATACACTTAAAAGCTTAAAAATGCAAATCTCGTCATGGCTTTTCATCGACGGATCAGAGAAAACATCAGCCCCTTATACATTTGACATAAAACTGCCTAGTACGTGGTCCATCTAATTCTACAAAAAAGATCCCCTGCCAAGTGCCCAGCTGTAGCTTGCTGTCCTCTATTATTAAGCACTCACTAGAGCCGATGCAAACAGCCTGTAAATGCGCCGCTGAATTTCCTTCGCGATGGCGGAAGTTTTTGCGGTCCGGTAAGCTTTCACTCAAGCCGTAAAGGAGGTCAGTTTTAACATCCGGGTCGGCATTTTCATTGATGGTGATTGCACCCGTCGTATGAGGACAATAAACAAGGCACAATCCCTCTTCCACGCCACTCTCTTGCAAAGCTGATAGAACCTGATCGGTAATATCATATATGCCTTTTTTCTCTGTTTTTAAAGTGTAGATTTTGAACATAAAATTTGCCTTTCAAGATAGGCCTTCAAAGCCGCAAATGTTTTAAAATGGACGCCGGCTTCCTTACTTTCCGGATAACAAAGAGCCAAGGCCTCATCGGCCACTCGAAAGAGAGGCTCATCATTTTCAGAATCCCCCACCGCGATAATCCTTTTTATTTCTTTCACCTGCTGACCCAAATGAGAAGTTAAAAATAAAACTGCCCTTCCCTTATCAACACCGGTTGGTAATAAGTCAAAAGAGTCATTGTGTCGAAAAATCTGAATTCCCACTGCACTGAGCATTCGTTCATGAAATTGGAAAAAATCTTCCAGCTCTCTTTGTGTTTTCGGAGAATCAAAGAAAAAAGTGACTGCGACTTCATTTGGCTGCAACCAAATTCGCTCAGCAAACCGTTCGCAAGCTAATCTGCGAATTTCACCTAGACAGGCCAAGGGTATGCGGTCATTTTCATAAAACTCAGATAAAAGAGAAAATCGTTGAGTCGGTGGCAAGTCAACACCGTAAACCAGGCGTGCACCGTTCTCCCCGATCAGCCAAACATCAGATAAGCCGGCTTGGCGACACATCCCCATCAGATAGTAGATCGGCTTACCAGAGGCAATAGCCAGGTTGACTCCTGCAGCACTCAGCGCAAAAAGCAACTCCCTGGCCTCACTCCTTATAGGTGAGGCTAAGGGCGCCAACGTGTTGTCCAGATCAAAAACAGCCAGTATTTCTTCTGTTTTACTTTTTATTTGTACCTGTTTGTCCCGATTTTGTTTTGTGCTCAACTGTTTTCGCCTTGGCTGTGCTGTTGGTAGTAGCTTTATTTTTTATGGCTGTGCTGTTTGTGATAGCTTTATTCTTTGCGGCTGTGCTGTTTGTGATAGCTTTATTCTTTGCGGCTGTGCTTGTATTCTTTTTCACCGCAGCTTTTTTAGTAGCTTTAGTTTTAGCAGCTGTTTTGGGAACTGGCTTTTTTTCTTCTGTTGAAGGGATAAGCTCCATAGCATAGCTCTCACCGCAAACACGACCTAACCATTCTCTGGCATCAGTCAAGTTGAGCGGAACAATGCTTTCTTCAGGATATTGTGAATCCGGGCCACCCTTTACCAATAAGAAGAAATCCTGTGTTGCTTTTTGAAACATAATTTCCTCAAAACCGGTTGAGTCACCAAAATTGCCAATTGTTTGTTTACCGACTTCTTTCGATTTTTCCGTATCATAAATTTTACGGCCGATCTTAACCCTCATGTTTTTCACCTCACAACATTGCTGATATAAAAACGAACAGTACCGACTTTCTTTTATATTATCTGTTTTATGTACATAAAACAAATGATGAATTAACTTTTAACAATTTAACGCTGATGTTTCCGAAACGCTCCCAAAGACTGATCAAATGCAGCCAAGTGCCTTTAAAATTTCAGCAAGGAGATTTTAAACAAGCTTGTTTTGCTCGTTCAACTTGTCTAAAGCAGACATTGAATGCCCCCTAAAAGGTAGCACCCTCTTAGGGACTGAGGAAAAATTTCAGCTAAGCTGATACGAGCCAAAACATTTGCCCTTTTCTTTAATCAAAATATTTCAGCGCCACCCATTTATGTGCAAATATAAACAAGTTTGACAGACGAATAAACGGGAAGTTAAATGGCTGCAAGAATAAGCGGCTGAACAAGCAAAAAACCCTGAAACAACTAGGTTTCAAGGCTTTTTCATCGAATCGGAGTGACAAGACTTGAACTTGCGACCTCTTGCACCCCAAGCAAGCACTCTAGCCACCTGAGCTACACCCCGAACGCCTAAACAGAATATCATATTTTTAATAAAAGTCAACACACAGCGCCTGTTCTGGTCACACGGTCTCCGAAGCAAATTTTAGCCAAATCAGCAAGCCCACACCCGGGTCTGCCATCGACATGCAATATTGTTTAGTCTGTAAGAACACCTACTTCACAAACACTCAACTTTTTACCACTAAATAACTGCCCCTGTCAGTTTTCACCACTTCTAAAACTTGAGGCACTAAAGCCTGTATATCTTTAACGTGAGAAATGATTCCAACCATACGGCCTGCTGTCCGACTTTGCAACAGCATCTCCATCGCTTGATCTAAGCTGTCTTCATCTAAGGCGCCAAAGCCTTCATCGACAAACATCGATTGGATTCTGATCCCTCCCCCCGTTAGCTGGACGACCGTCGATAGGGCCAAAGACAGAGCCAAGGAAACTAGGAATTTTTCACCGCCGGAAAGTGTTGTAACGGGCCGTTCTTCTTCTGTAAAGTGGTCGTATATATTAAAATTAAGGCCGGTTTTCTGCTCCCTCCCCTGTTTCTCATCGGTCAAAAGCAAGCGGTACCGGCCCGTGTGCACCTGCTGCAATAACCTGTTCGCTTCTTGAATTACCCTGACCAGCATTTGTTGTAAAACATACCGCTGTAAACTGAGTCCCCGTCTACCACCGACCAGGTCTGCGAATTCAACCAATTCTTCTGTCTCTTGACGCTGTCTGGACAGGTTTTCACTCAGCTTAAGAGTTTGCCGCAAAAGTTTACTTAAATTTTCCAACTCACCGGTTAAACGCCCTTGCTGTTGCTGTAAAGTCTGCCATCCGGCTTCACAGCTGCTTTGTTTCTCTGCCAAAGCCTTTAAGTCCGGCAATGCCCTTGCTCCTATTTTTTCCTTTAAGACGGCCAAACGCAAGGTAAGCTGCTGTAGTTTTTCTTGGCGCTCGGCGATTTTATCTTCCAGGCACTTAATATCTTGCTCCGGCAAAAAGGCCAGGCGCAACTCTTCTTCCGTATCCCCACCGGCGGTTAGTCGCTCCGCCACCAAAGCCCTTGCCTTGACCAAGTCTTCTTCTTGTTGCTGAATAGTTGCAGCGCCCGCTTCAACTGCCGTGAGAGCCTGATTTAACTGCTGTTGCCCTATGTCTAAGTCTGATTCGAATTGGTCAAAATCACTTTTTAAGGCGAGGTGAAGTGCCTCTAGAAGAGGAAGTAAATCGCGGTTTGTCTGCTCAGTCTGAGGAATTTCAGCAAAAAATTTTGCAGTTTCCTTCAAAAAGGATTTTTTAAACAAAGGATTATTTAAATAGCCTAGAGATTCTTCGACCACCAC
>CAMXYS010000064.1 GCA_947253135.1 uncultured Clostridia bacterium | reverse complement strand
GAGATTATCCAGGACGTCTCGTGGGCTCGGAGATGTGTATAAGAGACAGGATCAGATGAATCCACTGGTTTCAGGTTGCTTTCAGCCGGGTTGGCCTCACCGGCAGTTGACCAGGCACCTGCTTCACTCCCCATTCCAGTTGGTTGATGCCTCCCCGGCGCTCCGGCTGAAAAGGCTGGCTGATCGGTTGCGGAAAAAGATTGCTGGCGGGTTTCTCCGGCGGTTTGGTCGGCCCTCTGACAGGCTGCGGAAAAGCGCCTTTCTTCAGCTTTGTTTAAGTGGCGGTTTTGTAATTTTTTACCGGTGCGGCGGACGACCACCTCGGTTTGACGAAACAATCGACTGGGTTTTAGATCCAATATGATCACCGCTTCAATCAACAGGGCTGACAGCAAAATAATGGTCGTCCCGACCTTGCCGGTCAGGGCTGCTAAACCGTAGGCCACCAGTCCTCCCAGCACCCCCCCGGTGAGCTTGATTGAAACAGCAGAAGCGGCTGCCGGATTGGCTGACAAGTGCCATAACAAGGCGATCGAGCGAGCCGCTTGAGGGGGCTGTCCCCCCTCTCCTGACATGATTTTGAGGGTCTGATAGTCCAAACCATAAAGCTGGGCAAGGGCAGCCACCAGCAACAAGATGATGACCACATGTAAAAAGCGGCGGCGACTTTTGCTGGAGGACTTACCCAAAAGAAATTCAATGGTTCCATAAAAAAATAAGACTGGCAGAACATAAGCTATTATGCCGATCAGGCCGCGGCCCAGGCTCAAAAAAACCAGCCCCAGCAGGCCGGTAGCCGCACTGGGGATATAGTAAGCAACACCTAGTAAAACAGCGACAGCCAGAAAAACAATTCCGGTTGTCTCCCGTTTTTTATCCGGTTGTCGGGACACCATCAAATCAACTCCACCTTCAAAATAGAAACCGCTTTTAAAATACCAACGACCGTCTTTGCGTCCCTTATGCGTCCTTCCATAACTGCTTCGTGCACGTCCTTAAGCGGGAGGCGGACAACACTTAAAAACTCTCCGGGATCCAGCTCTTGCCGTCCCGATTTCAGGCCGGTAGCCAGATAGATAAGGATCTTCTCGTCGCAATAGCCGGGTGTTGGATAAATGCTGCCTAAAGGCTCAACCCGGTCCGCCTCAAAACCGGTCTCTTCCTTCAACTCTCGCACAGCGCAGTCGTAAGGGTCCTCTCCCGGCTCCAGTTTCCCGGCCGGCAATTCCAAGGTTTCACACTCCAAGGCCTTGCGATATTGGCGGATGAGACACACATAATTGCTTTCATCCACCGCCACCACGCAAGAGCCCCCGCTATGGTGCACGATTTCACGTTCGCTGGTAGTCTCGTCCGGCAGTTGTACCCGTTGTTTTTCGACAGTGATTATTTTGCCTGCAAACATGACCTCACTCGTCAAAGTCGTCTCAGTTAAATCCATTTTCAACTTTCTTCCATTTGCTTCATTGAGCGGGCGGCCAGTACGGCTAACTCATCACACCGATTATTGTAGGGATTGTCACTGTGACCTTTCACCTTGTGCCAATCAACCCGGTGGTTTTCTGTCACTCGCAAAAGCTCACACCATAAATCCTGATTGCTAACCGGAGCACCGGAGGCATTCTTCCAGCCACGGCGCTGCCAATTGCCGATCCAATCCTCGTTAAAGGCATTGACAACATAAGCACTGTCACTGTAAACAGCGACCGTACAGGGATACTTTAAGGCTTTGAAGGCTTCGATTACAGCCGTCATCTCCATCCTGTTGTTGGTGGTATTCGGCTCGGCACCGGAGAGTTCCTTGGTGTGTCCGCCGGCCATCAGTAGACAAGCCCACCCCCCCGGTCCCGGATTTCCGGAACAGGCACCATCCGTATAGATTGTGATATCCGTTATCGCCACTGTCTCCCCCTTCCGGCAATACTTCTGATTATAGCACAGCCTAATTTACAAACACATTGAAAAGGGCATTTATTGATTTGCTTTCACGGCCGAAATTGCTAAAGAAAAGTAGCCGCATGCGGCTATGAAATAAGGCACAAACAGGCAGCCTGAACTGGTGGATAACCAGGTCGCAGTGATCACCCCCAAGAAAAATAAGATCACCGAAAATAAATAAAAATAAAAATCGTGCCTGGCGCGCCTGCTCTCGGGTGTTTTGCTGCGGCCGATAAAGCTGGAAAAAGCCAGGCCCGCGTCTGTAAAGTAACCGGTCAAATGGGTGCTGCGCACAGTGATCCTGCGAAAAGTTAAGGGTAGGGCATTTTGATAACCCAATAAAAGACTCATTAAAATTAAAACTAAAAATAGGCAGCGGTAAAATACAGAGGCCAAAAGCGAGCCCAAGCCCGGCAAAAAAAAGACGCATACACGGCGAAATAGACCAAACTGCTGCCAGCGCCGCCGCAACAAACCTGACCCAAAGGCGCCCAAAAAGAAGACCAGCAGGCAAAGCAGCAAAGTGCCAACAGCAGACCACTGCCCTTTAATCAAGGCCAAGCCCAACTGAGTGATATTGCCGGTGGCATGGGAAACCGGCATTGCCCACAGGGCCACAGTTCCTCCATTTAGCAAACCGGCAATAAAAGTGAGGACAAAAATACAAGCAAGCGAGCTCTTTTCTTTTCGGGACAACAAGTCTGCCGCCTCACTTATGCGCTGAAGTATCTGCCTTGACCAACTCAGCTGCAGCGGTGTCGGCCGGTTCATTGATCAAATGGTCCGGGATATATGACCGGGAAGCTTCAAAAAAAGTTTCGCCACCGGCTTCACAAACCGGGCAACTGTAGTCTTCTGGCATACTTTCAGCTTCTTTGGTATAGCCGCAGTCATGGCATTTAAAAATTTTCATAGAGGTCATCTCCTGTCTTGATCGAAAATTCAATTGTGCCTTCCTAACAAAAAGAGCAGAGGACAGCCGTCCCCTGCTCTTTTTTGTCCTGTGAAACAACGTAGAACCGTTCGGCTCAATTAGTAGTTGTTGGCCTGCATAGCAAAGTAGCTTTGTGGATGTGCGCAAACCGGGCAGACCTTAGGCGGGTTCTTGCCGACCACAACGTGTCCGCACTCGTGGCAAACCCAAGTCACTTCTTCTTCTTTGGCGAAAACAGTATTATTTTCGACACTCTCCAAGAGTTTCAGATAACGCTCTTCGTGAACTTTTTCGATTGCACCGACAGCGCGGAATTTAGCAGCGATCTGGGAGAAACCTTCTTCATCAGCCTCCTCAGCCATCCGCTTGTACATATCGGTCCATTCGTAGTTCTCACCGGCTGCAGCATCTTTCAGGTTTGTTGCAGTGTCGGGAATGCCGCCGTCGTGCAGGTACTTGAACCACTGTTTAGCGTGCATATTCTCGTTGCGGGCTGTCTCGAGGAAAATTTCATTGATTTGATTGTAGCCGTCTTTCTTTGCCTGGCTGGCATAGTAAGTATACTTGGTGTTCGCCTGGGACTCACCGGCAAAAGCATCCAACAAATTCGCCTCTGTTTTAGTGCCCTTCAATTCACTGATGTCACGTGCCATAAATAACCTCTCTTCTACTATGAATTACAGTTTGTAATCGTCCTTGATTGAGTCCGCCAACGACTTTCAAGGTATGAACTCATCATAACATCAGACAAAGTCAGCTTCAAGATTAAAGAGGTGTTTTTTAATGATAATCGTTATTATTAAAATTTTATTTACAAGTTAGGTATGCCTTTTCATCTCACAACCTACAGGTACTACAACTGTTTGTAAAAACAAAGCTCAATTGCTTAAAAAACGAGTTCTGGCACCCGCCTCTGCTGTTATTTTTTCGGCGTCCAGGGTTGTGTGCATACCTTTGTAGAAAAGAAATTCACCATTGCAGAGGGTGGACTCCACATTTTCCGGCCCCGCACTGTAGACTACCGCTGAAAGCAAAGAAGCCGGCGGCTGGAGGTTGGGGTCGGACAGACACAGCACTTGCAGGTCAGCCGGTTCACCAGCTGCAATGATTCCGCCGCGGTCAAAGCGCAAGGACCGGTAGCCTTCAACTGTGGCCATTTTAAAGACTTGGTCCGCTGTGAGAGCAACCGGGTCGCAGGCCTTGCCCTTGGCCAACAGGGCTGCCAGTCTCATTTCAGCATACAAGTCCAAGCGGTTGTTACTGGCCGCTCCGTCGGTGCCCAAACAAACTCTGATCTCTTCTTCTACCAGCTTGCCTATCTCAGCTATACCACTGCCCAATTTAAGATTGCTGGTCGGATTGTGGCTGCAGGCTACTTTTTTTTCTCTTAGAATAGTCCGGTCTTCTGCTGACAACCAAACGCAGTGAGCAGCTAAAGTCGGCACGTCAAAAATGCCGTCTGCCACCAATTTTGCAGTCGGCGTCAAGCCATAATCCTTTAGGCAATCTGCATTTTCTTTCTGCGTCTCAGACAAATGCAGGTGGATCCCCACCCCCAAAGACTTTGCCAGAGTCGCCGTCAAAGGATATATTTCCGGTTGATGCAAGTAGACAGAATGTATTAAGAGGGAAACTCTGAAGCGGTCATCGTAGCGCCCTTCCCAGTCGCGCACAGCGGCTTCAGCCCAGTCCGGCCGCATTTCGGTATAGCCCGAAGGACCCGTGCTCCTGCTTTCACAGCAAAAGTTAAGCCGCACACCGGCCTCCAGGCAAGCACCGGCTGTTTCTTCCGGCATCATGTACATATCTGCCAGACAAACCACGCCGCCAGCTATCAATTCTAGCAGTGACAACTCTGTCCCCACCCTGATATCTTCCGGTCTCATTTTCGCTTCCCGCGGAAAAATATTGTTGTACAACCACTCATGTAGCCTTAAGTCGTCGGCACTGTTACGCAAAAGAGACATGGGCAAGTGAGTATGGGCATTGGCAAAGGCCGGCAACAGGAGCTTGTCCTGACCGCGGTAGCTCAAAAAGGTGGGTGGTAAGGTGGCTACCGCCGCGGCGCGGTCCTGAGTAACAACTTGGATATCACCTTCAGCGACAGCTACATACATATCCCTTAAAGCTTTAACCACGCCGTCCTCGCCTGCTGTTAAGCAATTAATTTTTTCGAATAAGATTGCTTCTTTCATCTTTACACCCTTCTAAAAAAGGAGGCCCTCTAGCCCCCTTTTTAAATGCTGCTTGTCCGGCTTAATTTCTTTTGCCGTGGCAATTTTTATATTTTTTTCCACTGCCGCAAGGACAGGGATCATTGCGGCCGACTTTGCTGCTGTCACGCTTAACCGGCTCTGCTGCGGCGGCAGCGGCATGCTCTTTGGCCCCTTGTGAAATTGCGGTGCTGCGGTCAGCTGTGTTAACGCCTCCGGCTGCAGCCTGTCCGGTCGGGGCGGCCGTCGCCAGGGGAGCTGCTTCGTTGTGGTGTTCTTCCATATCATGGTAGGCCTGCTCACGTTGCATAGGCTCATTGGTTGAGAAGCTGGCACGCATAATCAAACGCACGGAATCTTCTTGAATCATAGCGTTCATTTCATCAAACATTTCAGTGCCTTCACGCTGGTACTCAATGACCGGGTCATGTTGACCATAGCCGCGCATGCCAATGCTGTTGCGCAATTCGTCCATCGTATCAATGTGGTCCATCCAGCGCTGATCAACTATCTTTAGCAAGACAATCCGCTCTGCTTCACGCATCAGCTCAGCTGAACCCAGTTCATCTTCGCGGTGGCGATAAAAATCCAAGGCTGCATTTTTGAGATCTTCAATAAATGCCTCGCGATCAAAATCCCCTTCACCGGCATGTTTTAATTCAGCAATGACCGGCAAAGGACCGAAGAGATCGGCCAGTCGGGTCGCCAAGGCAGGTATGTCCCAATTGCTGTCGTCACCGTGGTCAGGACAATAAGTGTGGACTTCCTGTTCCGCTAAATTGGCGATGCTGCGTTCGTAAAAGTCCTGTAAATTTTCACCGTCCAAAACTTGACGCCGCTGCTTGTAAATCATTTCACGCTGCTGATTCATGACGTCATCATAATTCAAAACATTTTTGCGAATGCCGAAGTTGCGCCCCTCCACCTTGCGCTGAGCTGATTCAATTTGACTAGTCAAAAGGCGATTTTGAATTTGCATATCTTCATCAATGCCCAAGCTATTGAACATATTTTGCAAACGCTCGCCACCAAACAGGCGCATCAAATCATCTTCCAGAGAAAGGTAAAATTTACTCTTACCGGGGTCTCCCTGACGACCGGCCCGTCCCCGCAACTGGTTGTCGATCCGGCGAGATTCATGTCGCTCCGTGCCGATAATATAAAGGCCACCGGCTTCTACCACCCGCTCATGCTCGGCCTTGGTGATCTCCTCGTACTCCTTTTCCAAATCATGGAACTTTTGTCGGGCAGCCAAAACTTCTTCATCGTCGGTCTCGTTATAGGCGGTGGACTGTTCGATCAGCTCTTCTTCATAGCCCTCTCGCTTTAATTGTTGACGGGCCATAAACTCGGGGTTACCGCCCAGCAAAATATCCGTACCACGGCCGGCCATGTTGGTGGCGATAGTGACCGCTCCAAAACGTCCGGCTTGGGCGACAATCTCCGCCTCGCGCTCATGCTGCTTGGCATTTAAGACATTGTGGTGGATATTGTAGCGCTTAAAGAGTGACGAGAGGTACTCGGATCGCTCAACTGAAACAGTACCGATCAGGATTGGCTGCCCCTTTTCATGGGCGGCCATAACTTCATTCAACAGGGCCTTGTACTTACCGTTTTCGGTTTTATAGACAGCATCATCCAAGTCTTCTCTACGACCGGCTTTATTCGTCGGTATAACAATTACATCCAGCCCGTAAATATCACGGAACTCGTCTTCTTCCGTCTCGGCCGTACCGGTCATGCCGGATAATTTGCTGTACATTCTGAAGTAATTCTGGAAGGTGATCGTCGCCAACGTCTTGCTTTCGTTTTGGACTTCTACGCCCTCTTTAGCTTCGATCGCCTGGTGCAAGCCATCACTATAGCGGCGGCCGAACATCAGACGCCCAGTGAAGTCATCGACAATCACAATTTTACCTTCGTGAATAACGTATTGATCATCTAAGTGCATCGTCCCATTGGCTTTGAGGGCATTGTTAAGGTAGTGTTGCAAATCATAGTTGCCCTCATCGGCCAGGTTTTTCAAGCGAAAATGCTGCTCCGCCTTGGCGATGCCACGGGCGGTCAGAGTAGCTGTTTTAGCCTTTTCATCGACCACATAGTCGTAGTTTGCGGTAAGTTCATCCAATGAATCATTGTCTTCCATTTCACTGACGACCAGCGGGTGGAGACGTTTCACAAAGGCATCCGCCTTGACATACATATCCGTGGACGCATCGCCGCGACCTGAAATAATGAGAGGCGTTCTCGCTTCATCAATTAAGATGGAGTCCACTTCGTCGACAATGGCAAAATGTAGGGGCCGCTGCACCATTTCTTCTTTGTAGGTGACCATGTTGTCGCGCAGATAATCAAAACCGAACTCGTTGTTCGTTCCATAGGTTATGTCGGCTTGATAAGCCTTGTGCCTCTCGGCGTTGGAAATGCCATGGACGATCAGACCGACTTCCAGTCCCAAGTAGCGGTAGACTTTGCCCATCCATTCACTGTCACGGCGGGCCAAATAATCATTAACTGTAACAACGTGGACCCCCTGACCTGTCAGGGCGTTCAGATAAACCGGCAGGGTCGCCACCAAGGTTTTACCTTCACCGGTCTTCATTTCGGCAATTCTGCCCTGGTGCAAGACGATTCCACCTAAAACCTGGACCGGATAATGTTTCATGTCCAAAACCCGCCAAGCAGCCTCTCGCACGGCAGCAAAAGCATCGGGTAAAATATCATCTAAAGTTTCTCCCGCCGCCAGCCGCTCCTTGAAGACTTTTGTCTTGCCCTTCAACTCAGTTTCGGAAAGCTGTTCGTACTCTTTTTCCTTGGCCAAGACAGCCTCTTGTAAAGGCCTTAAACGCTTAATTTCCCGGTCGCTGTAACTACCAAAAATTTTCTTAAATAATCCCATTTATTGTACACCCTGATTGCGGTCGTACGGCTAAGTGGCCGTCAACCTTTTATTCCTGATCTGTGTGCTCCGCTAAGCGGTCCAGCACGATATTGTAGCCGTCCGAGCCATACTCCAAGCAACGGTTCACCCGGCTGATGGTGGCCGTGCTGACCCCTGTTTCAGCGCAAATATCTGTATAGCGGGCACCCTGTCTTAACATTTGTGCCACTTGAAAACGCTGCGCCATCGACTTAACCTCGGATATGGTACAGAGGTCGGTAAAAAAGGCATAGCAGTCTTCAATATTTTTTAAAGTTAAAATACCTGAAAAAAGTTGATCTGTATGCTCGTCTCTTAACTTATCGTTCATGTTTTAACACCCAGTCCATACCGCTAAAATAACATTGTATATCTTACCCCAACGCCCTGACCAGATCAAGGAAAGAGCAGTTTTCAGGGCCCGCTCTGGAAGCCGGACGAACGAGCCCGGTCATCTTGGTAACGCCGGCTGTGCCCTTGTTTTTGGATATCTAGAACCACCCCGTGTCCACCGGCTGCGGTCTTTAGCGGCTCCAGCAAGGCCATCGCTGCAGGCGGGCTGTTAGCCGGCACAATCAAAGTTAAGACCCTGTGCCGAATATCTTCACTCCGAATTTTAATTTGTCTTTTCCCCCAGGGCTTCAAGTTGCCCTGAAAACCGGCCAGTTCTTCTATATGGCCCATTATTTTTTGCTGCACTCGCTCCGGCTCCGCATAGTAGGGTGCTGTTAAATCGATGCTTTTAATAGACTGGGCTGTCCCCCCGCTAAAGCCGGCAAGCACCGGATAATTAGCAGGTAAATTTCCACCGGCTTGCTCTCGAAAATAGGCGCCACGCACAAAATTGCCGGCTGACCAAATGCTGTCCTTGTCCATCACCTCAGCTGACTGACCTCCCGGACCTAAGCCTCCCGCAAGTGACCAATCCGCCAGATCAGCTGCCACCTCTCTAGGCGGATTTAAAAAAATAGCCGGCTGCCGGTAGAAAC
>CAMXYS010000063.1 GCA_947253135.1 uncultured Clostridia bacterium | reverse complement strand
GGTTGTTACTGCCGGCCAGCAGGTAAAACAAGTCCAGGGCTTCAGACAAGTTGGCCTGCTGTCCGATCGTGCGCAGAGCCGCGGCTGTATCCTCCTGTAAACGCAGTCGTCCGGCTCCGGCGTGCACCGCCCGATAAATTTGAGATTTTTCCCCTATCTGTTCAGGTAAAAGTCGGTCGGCTCGGAGTAAGGCGCGGTGGAGATTAGACCCGGCTGCCAACTCGCCACATAAAAATTGGAGCAAGTAAAGGTAGTGTTCTCTTTTGATATGGTTCCGCCGTCCGGTTAGCATTCTTCCCAGTGTTGCGCCCAGCAGAATGGTCAGTACAAAGGCTAAGGCGGCAGCCGTCAAGAACCCCGGTGCAAACGGACGACAAAGAAAAAAAGCGACGGGCCAGATGAGGGCTGTGCGACGGAAATTCAGATGACGAGCTGATTTTTCTTTTTTTGACTTGGGGGCGGCACTTCCTTTTATGGCAGCTACTCGATCGAGCATGTAAGATCTCCTTTGCCATTCCCCCTCGGATCAGTTATAAGACCTTCTGCGGGAGTGTAGACAGTTTGAAAACAGGCTTGTCGGTCTTGGTCTAGTGACAGTCGGACCATTTCATCCACTTTTCTCTGCCCACTTTCTGTTCGACTGATGTGGACCATAATGTCGATACAGCCGGCCATAATCTCTTCAATCGCTGACAGGGGCAAACGGGATCCTTCAAGTGCCAGGTTACACAGGCGGTGAAACATGTCAGCGCAGCTGTTGCCGTGTCCCGTGCAGAGACTGCCGGGATGGCCGGTGTTCATGGCATGCATAAGGTCAGCCGCTTCGGAACCCCGCACTTCGCCAATAATGATCCGGTCGGGGCGCATGCGCAAGGAACTGCGGAGCAGGTCCTGGATAGTGATCTCACCACTGCCGTCCGGACCCGGTGGCCGACTTTCCAACCGCACTAAATTTTCGATCTGGTTTAGTTTGAGTTCAGCGGAGTCTTCAATCGTAATGATGCGCTCGTCAACCGGGATAAAGCCGGCTAGAATATTGAGCAGGGTTGTCTTGCCGGTGCCGGTTCCGCCGGCTATAAAAATGCTTCTTTTTAGTCGAATTTGATCCCTGAGGAAATAAAGGGCTTCTGCGGAGATAAAACCACTTTTGATTAGGGCTTCGGGACTGGGTCTGATACCGGTGAATTTACGGAGGGTTAGAATGGGCCCGTCGGGGGCGGCTGGTGGTAGGACAGCATTGGCTCTGGAGCCGTCCGGTAGGCGAGCGTCGGCGATTGGGTGGTGGAGGCTGAGGTTGCGGTTGACCCGGGAGAATAACTGCTGAACCAAATTTTCTAATTGGGCCCGGTCTTCGAATTTAAGGTCTGACCGTCTGATTTTGCCCGCTTCTTCGTAAAAAATA
Organism: uncultured Clostridia bacterium; assembly: GCA_947253135.1. Taxonomy (GTDB): domain Bacteria; phylum Bacillota; class Clostridia; order Saccharofermentanales; family Fastidiosipilaceae; genus CAMXYS01. The sequence continues at coordinate 7,645 of CAMXYS010000063.1, read as the reverse complement.
TCAACGGTCCCGTTGACCATAATTTCGGTTACCTCCGGCTTATCCATCAGGGGTTGCAAGAGGTCCAGTCCTCTCGTTCGATTGTAAATTTCCTCAAATAAACGACTGCGAGCGGCCCGGTCAAGGCCACTTCCAAATAAAAGACGGGTCAATGTGTTTTTTAATTTTTGCCGGTAGGCAGCATCGGGCAGATCCGAATATTCGCGCATGATGCTGAAGATGTTTTCTTTGATGGCGGCAAGGGCAGTGGGAGGGCTTGTGTCTTGGTCTAGCATAAAAGGTCCTTCTGTAGCTGGTAAGCGCAGCACTTTGCTGTCTTGTTGTCGGTTGGAGTAAGAGTCGGTTGTTAGGCTTAGAGGAGTCAGTTTTGGAGCGGTTGGGCTTGGCCGGGCAGGCAGGGGAGCAAAAAATCAGCGTAGAGTCGGTCGATATGAATCAGGCTGACTTCTCTTTCCGCCATCTCGTCGGAGCTGGGCAGCAGGGCCGAAAAAAGTCCTTGCCAAGCCGCGGTGCTGAAATGAAACGGCACTTCTGCCCTGGATAGGGGGGGTAGGTAGAGACAACCAAAACCGGCTCTTTTCAAAAAAGAAAAAAGCAATTTTTTATAGTTGCTGTCGGCAGCGGTCTGGTCGAAAATCTGTAATTTGCGCAACAGATCGGACAGGCCGGGCAGGTTTAGCGCCCCGGGTTCGGTGGCTTTGGTTAGTCGACCTGCTTGGTCGGCAGCGCCCCGACAGGCGGCCCTTTTCAACAGCTTGAATTCTTGTCCGAACAGTGAAGTCGACAGCAGAATGATTCGGTATTTTCTTTGGTCCCACCACTGCACTGCCCGGTTCAATTCACGTCCGACGGCTAAGCCGTCACCGCCACTGATCAGATAGCGTAAAGTCGCCGTCATATCTGTTTGCCCTCCCTGTGTTTTTCTTACCTGAATCATGGCCGATCGCGCCGGTGCGCGCAGAAAGAAAAAACGTCAAAAACCGACAAACATGACAGAGGGGCCTGCCCGTTAAAATGTAGTACACTGTTAGTTGATTTCTACTCTACGAGGCTTATCAGTGGTAGAAGAATTTCTGGCAACAGGATAGGCCGATGGGTTATTTGAAGGAGTATGTGCCGTGCAGCTAGATAATTTTTTAATTCATGACCGGACCCCGCGCGCCGACCGCCATTTGATTGAGGCTATTTTGGCTGTCCTCAAGGATGGCATTTGGGATGAAAATCCTCGCCCCCGCTGGGCCGACGGAACACCGGCTCACACCCGCTTCATCAGCCATGTCGTACAAACCTACGACTTGGCAGCCGGCGAGTTTCCGCTGATCTCCTTGCGCAATATGGCTTGGAAATCCGCTGTCAAAGAAATGTTGTGGATTTATCAGGATCAGACGTCGGACCTGTCCGTTTTAGAGGACAAGTACAATATCTATTGGTGGAGAGATTGGGAATCTACAGACAGACCCGGCACCATTGGTCAACGTTACGGGGCCACTGTGCGCAAATATGATTTGTTGAACCGCCTGCTCCGGGGCTTGGCAGAAGACCCTTATGGCCGCCGTCATATCATGTCCTTGTGGCAGGAGGAGGATTTCCGGGAGACGGACGGTCTGGTCCCCTGTGCCTTTCAGACGCTGTGGACGGTGAGGGGAGAAGAGTTGGACATGGTACTGGTCCAACGCTCCAGTGATTATCTGACAGCCGGACACATTAACCAGCTACAGTATGCAGCTCTTTTAATGATGGTGGCACAAGTGATCGGTCGCCGGCCGGGGCGCTTCACCCACTTGCTGGTCAATCTACATATCTATGATCGTCACTTGGACAATGCCCAGAGATTGTTGGAGCGCTATCGAGATTTTAACTACACAGGCCTGCAGCCGCGTTTAATTTTAAATCCGGAAGTAAAAAATTTTTATGATTTTACCATTGCAGATTTTGATACGGAAAATTGGGAGCGCTTTAAAGAACCGGCAGACCAGCCGATGAAATTCGAAGTGGCCATTTAATCGGTCGTCAGCTCAACCTGACTCAATCTAAGTAGAAAAAAGTAAAGAAGAAGAAAAAATGTGACAATTTTGTCATAAAATGTCTGCTCTTTTTGCCCGATGCCTCCTTGAAGGCCCCTTGTGAGGGTGATAGAATGAACGGCACATGGCTTATCAAGAGAGGTGGAGGGACCCGGCCCTTAGATACCCGGCAACCGACGTTATGTGCGAACGGTGCTAAATCCGGCAGGTGGAAGCCTGGGAGATGAGAAAATAGAAGGTCAAAGCTCCCTGTCATAAAAGGGAGCTTTTTTATGAAGACATACAGTAACTTGATTTGATGACCAATGAGGGAGGATAAGGTGAAGGATAATCAGATGATCAGACTGGCGCCGGGGCACCGGCTTTTTTCATCCGAAGCGGTGACGGAAGGACACCCCGACAAGGTTTGTGATCAGATTTCGGATGCAGTCTTAGATGCGATTTTAAGTCAGGACCCCCAAGCCAGAGTTGCCTGTGAAACCGTTGTGACGACAGGCATGGTGCTGGTGATGGGCGAAATTTCAACCGCCTGCTATGTCGACATACCGGCCCTTGTCAGAGCGACCATTAAAGATATCGGTTACGTTAAGGGACAGTGCGGCTTTGATGCGGATTCCTGCGCGATCTTGACGGCAATTGACAGTCAGTCACCGGATATCAGCCGCGGTGTAGTCGAGTCGCTGGAAACAAGAGAGACCGGTATCCGTCAAACGGGTGCAGGTGACCAGGGCATGATGTTTGGCTACGCTTGCCGTGAGACACCGGAATTGATGCCGCTTACGGCTGTGTTGTCACAAAAAATTTGTCGCCGCTTAGCCAGTGTCAGAAAAGAGGGCATTTTGCCACAACTTTTACCGGATGGGAAGGCCCAGGTAACGGTGGAATACGACGAATTTGGTCGGGTTATTCGGGTGACGGATATTGTTGTCTCAACACAGCACAAGGCGGATTACAGTCATGAAGACCTGACCAAGGACCTGATTCGCGAAGTGATTCGGCCGACAATAGATGTCTCCTTTATTGATGAAGAGACCAGGATCTTAGTCAACCCGACCGGCCGTTTTGTTGTCGGTGGTCCTGAAGGTGATTCCGGCTTGACCGGCCGCAAGATTGTTGTAGACACTTATGGCGGGCATGCCCGTCACGGCGGAGGCGCCTTTTCGGGCAAGGATCCCACAAAGGTGGATCGCTCGGCTTCCTACATGGCGCGCTACATCGCCAAGCACATTGTGGCCGGCGGGTATGCCGACCGCTGCGAAATACAGCTGGCCTATTCAATAGGGGTAGCCCACCCGGTGTCAGTTTTAATAGACACCCATGGCACAGGTACAGTGGACGAATCTGTTTTGGTGCAGGCGGTGCAAGCTGTTTTTGACTTGACCCCGGACGGCATCATCGAAGCTTTGGCTTTGCGCCGGCCGATTTATCAGCAAACAGCTGCTTACGGCCATTTCGGCAGGACTGACCTGGACCTGCCTTGGGAACGCCTCAATCGCTTGAACGAGTTGAACCAGGCCGTGAAACAGGCTGAGGCGAACCTTTGAGGGGCCGCCTCAGCAATCTCGTTAAAGTATTTTTTTACAACTTAAAAAGCCGCTACCTTCTCCCCACCGCCTGTTATTTTTGCGGCCTTCCTCTGACGGATGACCGGTATATTAGGAAGCCCCGTGTCTGCCTTTGCGCCGGCTGCCAAGCTCGACTTCCCTTTGTGCCCCCGGAGCAGCAGGGACTTTGCCTGGCTGCACACACGGGAGAGCATGGCCGGCGCCGGCTCTACGACCCCGCAGCCTATCCGGCTGCACTGCCCTTTTCCTACCCGGATTATTTCCCTTGCTATAGTGCGATGCGCTATGAGGAGCCGATCAATCGGGCTGTGGCGGCGCTGAAGTTTGGCGGCGACCTGGCCGCTGTCCCGCCCCTAGGTGCTTTGCTGACCGGTTGCATACAACAATTTATTCTGCCTCGGGAAGGTGCGCCGGACTTCCTGGTTCCGGTTCCCTTGCACCCGCGTCGTTTGCGTGAGCGCGGCTATAATCAAGCAGCCGAGTTAGCGCTGGAAGCGGGTAGGCTTTGCAAGCTTCCGGTCGCTGTTGACGGGCTGCAAAGGGTGCGTGCTACCGCCCGGCAGTCCACCTTGCAGGGGGTGGATCAGCGGGCTGCTAATTTGGCCGAGGCTTTTAGGGTTAATGCCTCCTCGCCCCGTGCCTTTGTCGGCAAGTCCTTAATTTTGCTGGACGATGTTTTAACCACCGGTTCTACGGTCAGAAACGCGGCCCTCAGTCTGGTCTTTGGGGGAGCGGCCAAAGTTGTCATTCTCAGCTTGGCCATTGACTAGCAGATTGATTTCATCTGCTCTTTGTATGCGAGTTTGTAGGTCCGGGCAGCCGACTATAAACTTTGTTTCATAGTTTAATATCGGACTCGAAATATGATAGACTAAATCAGTTATATGACGATTTTACCTTTAGGGAGGTACACGATGATTTCAGCAGGTGATTTCAGAAACGGCATGACCTTTGAATATGATGGACAGGTCATGCAAGTGGTAGAGTTTCAGCATGTCAAACCCGGTAAGGGAGCAGCTTTTGTACGTACCAAATATCGCAATGTGCGGACAGGTAGCGTGGTTGAACATTCCTTCAACCCCAATGAAAAGTTCCCTGAAGCTCAGCTGGAGCGCCGCGACATGTCCTATTTGTACAACGACGGCGATCTTTATTACTTTATGGACACGGAAACCTATGACCAGCTACCCTTTGCAGCTGACGTTTTAGGCGAAGGACTGAAGTTCTTAAAAGAAAATATGGTCTGCAAGGTTGTCTCCTATAAAGGCAGTGTATTCAGTGTGGAATTGCCCTTGTTTGTAGAGTTGGAAGTGACGGAGACAGAGCCCGGTGTCAAGGGTGACACTGCGACCAATGCGACCAAGCAAGCGACCTTGGAGACCGGCGCCATTGTCAAAGTTCCGCTCTTCATCAATCAAGGCGAAAAGATCAGGGTGGATACCCGCAGCGGTGAGTACATGGAGCGTGTCAAAGAATAAGTGCCAACCGGGAGGGTCAGACCTCTGTGAGCTTCTTTCCGGATCGATAAAGGCAGCTAGAAAAAAGCTTGAAGGGAGAAGGAGATGGCGGAGCAAAAGGTCAATGGCGTCAAAGGCGACCGCAGTATGTCCAGGGGTTTTATTGCTCAATATGCGGCTGAGGCCGCCCTGCAAACTTCCGGCGTTGTGCGCCTGGCTCCCGGTGTCGCCTCCTTGTTCAGGAGGGCCATCGGCCTACGCGAAGAGGGGGCTGGTGTACAGGTCTTTTTTGACAGTGAAACCGAAAATGCTATCAGCTTGACGGTCTATCCGGTTGTCGCCTTCGGCTTGATTGTACCCGAGGTGGCTTGGGCGATTCAGGAAAATGTGAAGGCTGATGTGGAGCGCTATACAGATTTGATTGTGGAGACGGTAAATGTCCATGTGATGGACATAGCGGCTCCACTTTCCGGTAAAGAAGGGGAGAAAAAAGAACATGCGTAAACGAGTACGTTTCTTTTTGTTGATATTTGCCCTGCTCACCGCAGGTGTGAGCGCTCTGTTCTTTTGGTATTTAGTCAATCCTGTCTTCGGCACATCTTTTCTGCTTTTTCTTTACCAGTTAAGGGTGACAGACAGTTTGGCGCTCACCGGTGGAGTGGTCAGCGCTGTTGTTTTTATAGCAGCAGTTTTAACCATAGTTTACGCTTGGGCGAGTGACCGCTTAAAGAAAACGAGGGTCAGCAGCACGGAGACCGGTCAAATTGACGTCGGGATCAATGCGATTGAAAGCATTGCCCTCAATGCCGCTCAACTGGCGCAAGCCGGTGTCAAAAGTGCCAAGGCCAGAGTTCATGGCGCCAAAAATAATGAAATCTCAATCACCTTGATTGTGGTGTTGTATTCCGATGTGGAAATCAGGGCTCAGATGAGCGCTTTACAGGATCGGGTGAAAAAAGATGTAGAGCGCTACACGGGCATACCGGTGGCCGGTGTGACGGTAAAAGTCAGCAGAGTTGAGCTGGTCGGAACCCGGATCGGACATTAAAATGAGACGCTTTCTAACCAAGTTAGGCAACTTATTGGTCAGACGTCATGCCGGTTTGATCTGTGCAGGACTTTGCTTTGTTGTGGGGGTGCTTTGGGCGATTTTTGGTTTTTGGAAGACCCTGCTTATCCTTTGTCTGACCTTGGCCGGTTATATTTTCGGTGCTCGTTTTTTGTCGGATCCGGAAGATCTGCAGCGTCTGCTGGATAAGCTTATTCCCCCCGGCCGTTTCCGCTAAAATATTGTCAATAGCATACAAGGCCGCCTGGCAAAGCGGTTTGTAAGTTGCCGGAAGTGATTGGCAAACCACTTTTTATCTAGATGGAGGAAATACCAGGGTGACAAAGCCTACACACAGTCGCAGCTTGGCGAGGGAACGCGCCTTTCAATTGTTGTTCCAATTGGAATTACAACCGGGGCAAGAGCAGGAACAAGTTGACCGGTTCATGGCCAACTTGTCCTATCCACCGGCCGGAGATCAAGGCGACCGCTTCGAACCGGAGGAATACCCAGCCGGTTTGGGCCGGCCGGTGCGGGCGGATGACCGCGACTTTATCCTGGATATTGTCGCCTACGTCCGGGCCAACAAGGACTTGCTGGATGAACTGTACTCACCCTATTTAAAGGGCTGGCAGCCGGGACGCCTGCCGCATGTAGACCGCTGCATTTTGCGGATGGCCTGCTATGAAATTAAGATGAGGCCGGACATCCCTTTTAACGTGGCAGTCAACGAGGCCGTGCTGCTGGCAAACAAATACGGAGACGCCAATTCCAGGCCTTACATCAATGCGGTGCTGGGCCGCTTGAAAAAGGTGAGAGAGGAGGCCACCGCAGCGGCTCCTACCGCCTCCGCCGATCCTCCGGCTAAAGCTGAGGCGCCGGCGGAAACGGCGGCCGAACCTGTTTCGGCGCAACCGGGTTCATCTGACTTAGCCGATTCGGTTGATCAAGCAACAGATTTAGAAGCGGAGTCTGGCCTTGAGTGATTATCCGGTTATTACTGTAGCTGAGCTGAATCGGCACGTGGCCGCCCTCATCGGGGCGCAGCAAGAGCTGGCTAGTATTCGAATCGGAGGCGAGCTGGCCAATGTTAAACGCTACCGCTCCGGTCACCTCTACTTTTCTTTGCGCGACGAGACGGCCACTGTCAGCTGTGTCATGTTTCAAGGCAATGCCCGCAGTCTAACTTTTGAACCGTGTGATGGGGCCCGGGTGGTCTGTGACTGCCGGGCCGGTTTTTTTGAAAGAGATGGCCGCTTCCAGCTTTATATCAACAGCATGCAGGAGTCCGGCCTGGGCAACTTATATGAGGAATTTAATCGACTTAAAAATAAGTTGACAGCTGAAGGCTTATTTAATTCTGAAAGGAAGAAAAGCCTGCCCCGCTTCCCACGCAAAATCGGTGTTGTCACCTCCGCCTCCGGGGCAGTTATCCGCGACATTATCCATGTGGCCGGCCGGCGATGGCCGGGCATTCAAATCGTCCTGTATCCCTGCCGGGTGCAAGGCCCCCAAACTGCTGAGAGTGTGGCTCGTGGCATTCTTTATTTT
>CAMXYS010000062.1 GCA_947253135.1 uncultured Clostridia bacterium | reverse complement strand
GCGTACTTGGACGGGCGCCCGGGACTGGGCCCGATAAAAAGCTTCAAGTTCAGCTCCGGCCGGCAAAAAATCTCGGTCCATATACAAAGCGACCTCATTTTCCTTTAAACTGATCTCCGCTTCACCTGCCGCCAGCAAAACCCGGTTATAGTTACTTAAAGGCAGCAGATAGTTTGACCGGTCAGGAGCGGTAAAAGCTACGATCGAGCTGTTCGCCGGTAGGCCTGCCTGGCGGGCCAGTGTCGCGACTGCCCCCAAATCTAAAGCTTCATCTGCTGCCGGCAAGGCTATTTTTAACTCAAATAAATCCTGAAAATTTCCCAGCAGGCCGGCTTCTGTCAGCTTCTTTCTAACCAGCTCAAATGGTTGACTCTCCGGTTGATTATTATCATAAAAGGTATAATCCAGACTTTTTTCTTCTGTGGGACGGGCAGAAAAGCTAATCGTTAAGCCTGCTCCAAAGAGGCTTAAGGCCAAAAAGATCAAGAGCGAGCAAGCCGCCAGCAGGCCTGATCTATTCACAACAGCCTCTTGAATCTGGCGGAAAATAAAAACATGCAGCTTGCGCTTACGCTCAATTTTTACCACTCCTTCAATCACCCAGCGAAGGCCAAAAAACAAGCTGATGGTGCCCAGGCAACCGGCTAAGATAGTCCAGCCCATGTCAGCTAAGCTTTGCCAAGCCGCCCCGCCAGTACCACGTCGGTAAGCCCAAGCCAAAAGCACTAAACCAAAAGCTACCGCTAGCGCGTAACATACGCCCGCAAGCTGGCGCCGGCTACCGGCAGGTGCGGGCAGCAATAGTGTTCCGAGCTCCCGGCGGACCACGTGACCGGCCAAAATGAGCATAACAAAAAACTTAACGGCTAAAAAACCCAACAATGTCAGGCCTAAAGCCGGCAGCGAAAAGACAAAGCGGTGACCAATAATGCCCAGGCCAACAACTCGTGCTGTCACCAGACTGATGACTTCGGATAATAAGATGCCGAGTGGCAAACCCACCAGCAAGACCTGTAAATTAAGTCCCAAATCCTCCAACAATAAAAGTTTAAGCAAGCGCCCGCGCCTCATACCCAAGGTCAAATACAGGCCAAACTCATGGCGCCGCCGTTCTATTTGCAACTTAGCAGCAAAGTAAATGAGGAAAGTTAAAATGGCCAAGCTGGCCAGATAAAATACCGGCACAATGCTCATCAAGCGTCGGACTGCCTCGCTTTCGATCTGCTGTAAAAAGCGCATGACATCCTGACTAAAGAAGGAAAGCAACATGTAGATCGCCACAACAGCAATGACCATGGCGCCAAAAAAGAGTCCACTATCACGCCGGTTGCGCTTGCTATTGGCAAAAGCCAGCTTAGAAAACATGCAAGACACCCCCTTCCAGCTTGGCCCTCACCTCTAAGATGCGGTGATAAAAAGCCTCCCTACTTTCCCGAGGATGATCTTTTCTGATCTCATGAAATAACTTCCCGTCTTGGATAAAAAGGATCCGCTTACAAAAGGAAGCGGCAGCAGGATCATGGGTTACCATGAGAATAGTCGTTCCCTCAAGCTCATTCATCTCTTTTAATTGCTCCATTAAAAGAGCAGCATTTTGTGAGTCTAAGGCCCCGGTTGGTTCGTCGGCGTAAACAATGGCCGGATCAAGGAGCAAAGACCTGGCCGCCGCAATCCTTTGCTTCTCCCCGCCGGATAACTGGGCCGGAAATTTAGATAATATATCAGAAACACCCAGATACTCTGCCAAGTAGGCTAGCCGTTTGCGGCAAGCCGGCTCCGGCACATTATGTAATGAGGCCGGCAGGAGTATGTTCTCGGCTGCTGTCAGATTGTCCAACAGCTCAAAATTTTGAAAAAGATAGCCTATTTTATTTCCCCGATAGGCGGCTAAGGCCTTTTCGTTGAGGTCGGCTAAGGACTGTCCGTCCAAAAAAACACGCCCTGAAGTTGGCCTTGTCACCGTTGCCAGACAATTTAAAAGCGTTGTCTTACCGGAGCCACTGCTTCCCATAATGCCTAAAAATTCACCTTCTCCAACCCCAAAGCTAATTCCATCTAGGGCCTTGGTCAGCTGTGGCTCATGTCCATAATATTTTTTTAGCTGTTCTACTTGTAAAAGCATGACAACAAACCTCCTCTTGAGTCGCCTTATTGAGGCCTCATTCACATGTTTGACCAGCGTGCTTGGGACCGTTTCTTTTGTACTATTGATTATAGTACGGTGGGTGGTCGAAAAATACTTACAAAGGACGTAAGATTTCTTTCGTCATGATCTTGGTCATGCCATCCTTTGTGGTCAGGCATAGGCTTTGCCAATAAAAGCAAATCTGAAAGAGGTCCGGTCAAGTACAGGTATAGAAATAGCCCGGCACTTAAAGAACAAGCAAAGGTAAAATAAGAAAAAACAGTAGGGCGCCCCACAAAGCAAAGTATAGATATGGAGGTATAAAGCATGAAAGCTGAACTTTCAGATGCTGCCGTCACTTACATTAAAGACAAAGGCCACTCCGCGCTGACCCTTTACACCGAATTAATCTCCGGCGGCTGTGGCACCGGTTGTTGTGGCACCTCAGGCGACTTTGTCTTTCGCCGTCAATTGTTGGTCAAGCTCGGCCGCCCCTCAGCTACCCAAGAGGAACCCTTCTCTCAAATAAAAGTAGAGGACCTGAACCTAACCTTGTTTTTTGACAGCCGGCTTAAAGACTATGCCGGAGAGGTGAAAATTGACTTGGAAAAGAGCCTGCTAACCCGTGATTTGCGCGTCGTCAGCCCACTGACTTTGGCTGTCGACAACCAAGGCTAACTAACATCTACCCGAACCTAAAAACCAGCCCGGTACTTCAATCAAATGCAAAGCCCCCACCGGTCATGGCTTAAATTGACCGATGGAGGCTTACTTATTAAAGAGTGGATAATGTTCGCTTTTCCCGGCTATTCTTAGCCCAGGGTAGCCTTAATAAACCAAATGTGTTTATTATACTTGTCGACCTGGTCTTCAAACAGGCCGACAGCAGAAAACCAACCCTGTTCATCACAAGCATGGCGCAGGTCCGTGGCCCTTTTCCGCAGGGATTCCATATCCTTTAAGACAATTTCCAGCGCTTCACGGCAGTCAAATTTGCGGGGTTCAATTTCTTCAATAGAGGAATTGGCCAGGTAGGCCTTCAAGGTTGAATCCGGCACATAGCCATACTTCTTCAAATGCTCGGCCACATCGTCAAAAGCGGCAAAGCACTCTTCGTACAAAGCTTCTGTAAATTCATGTACCGGGACAAACTGAGTACCCTCAACGTTCCAGTGCAGGTTGTGCAGCTTAAAATTCATGACAGCTAAATCAGCTAAATAGTTGTTAAATGCTTGTTGCATAAGTGCAATCCTTTCTTGTGATTTAAAAGTCGCCTTTGCCGGTTGCCATCGCCCGGTTAGGCTGGGTAACTACACCTGTATTGTAGAAGGTTGAGTTAGTCATGTCAAACTTGAGAAGGGACTGCTTCGGCTAACCGATCTTAACTGATAAGAGCTGTGTTGCACTTTGAAAAATTTTCGCCGGCTAATTGATTTGGACTTTCTCCCCGGGCTAGCTGCCTGTCTCTTTCTTATGCGTCATATCGCTCCGGCCTTGCCTACAATACATTTCCTCTGTTATCATGCCCATATGAGAACTTCCTAAACTTTCTTTTTGCCTGTCACAAAAAATGATACCGAGTTGCTTCTCTTTTTTTATCTATCTGCAACACATGTCTGATGTGCTTGCGCAAGAGAGACTTGTCCAAAATCAACTTGCTGACCAAACTACAAAAGCTACCTCAAGAAAGCACATGGAGCGTGACAGTAAAGCCGCTTTACCGGCCGCTCAATTAAATAGCCGGAAGTAAGGACGGCTAAATAATTCCCTTCATCAGCCTGTTTTATTTTATGTTTTAATAACGATTAAATTGCCGGTCTCCTTGTCGCCCTAGCGGGGCTGCAAGCTGGCCGGTCTGCTAGATCAAATTGGCCAAAGACCGCATGACAAGGTCAATATCTTGGTTTTCCAATTCCTGAATAATATGTAAATAGGTCTTTTGGGTTGTGGTCATACTGGCATGGCCCAAGCGTCTGGCCACACTGGCTATCGACACACCGGCAAATAATAAAATTGAGGCATGCGTATGCCTCAACCCATGTACAGAGATAACCGGGATCCCCAGCCGCTCGCAGTAGCGTTCCAGCAAGTCATTGACCGTAGAATTATAAATGGCCTTTCCCTTCACAAAAATCGGTTGCTCAGGCGGCAGATCCTTCGTCAGGCTGGCAAATTGCATGACTACCTGCCAATCAATCTGGATTTTTCTGACTGAAGACCGGTTTTTTGTCCCTGCAAAGCCGCCGCCATCCTTATAATTCCAGGTTTTATTTACTGAAAGTGTCTGGTGGGCAAAGTCAAAATCTTTAGGTGTCACCGCCAAAGCTTCCGAAAAACGCATACCTGTTTTGGCCAGTAAAAGAATAAACCAGTCCCAACTTACCCGTTCACCCAAGTCCAGATGTTTTAAAAGGGTGTGCAATTCAAACTGATTCAGGTACTTAACCTTCTTGGCACTTGGTGCCTTCCCCTTAATAATCACCTTACGAGTGGGGTCACGCTCGATCAGACCTTCATCTACGGCATCTAAAATGGCCCCCTTTAGCTGGTGGTGGAAATCCATCACGGTTTGGCGCTCATGATCTTTGGCATAGTCATTGATAATCTGCTGGTATGCAATTCGGGTCATATCCATCAGCATGAGGTTGGGGGCCAGCCTTTTTAGCCAAGCCAAGGTCATTTTATATTTGTTTAAGGTAACGTCTCGGATCGCCCCTTCTTTATAAACGGTCACCCAGTGCGCATAGTATTCACAAAATAAATGAGTTCCTCTATATTCCGTCAGCATAGTTTTCTCCTTCTACGCTGATGAAGGGATTGTATTTAAAAGGAGAAATGGGCATAAGGAGGAGGGAACGGAGGACCGGATGAAGGCGTCCCCTCCTATAAAGACCTATGCTTGCTCCTCACCCTCACCCGGTCTCGGCAAATCGTTACCGCCGGACAAGATGAAATTTTTAATAATTGCCTCAATCCGGTTTTTAACCCGGAAGGGAGGCAGCGGTTTTCCTTCGATGGCAGCGCAATAACTTTGGGCGTCCTCCATCACAATCGTGCCGATTAAGTCGTCAAACAGCCCATACTGGTTGATATTATCCCGGTTTACGTCTGCCTTTAAAAAATCCTGCAACAATTTTTTCGAACAACCTGTCTGCTCATTGAGGTAGCTCACCTTTTGTTCCAAACTATCGACCCCGTAATCTACAATGTAGTCTCTAAAGCTTTTTCCCGGAACCAGTTTGATGTCACCGGTTTGAATATCGTGCAAAAAGAGGTTGGCATACTTTTGCTCTTCTTGTGAAAGGAAGGCGAAGGACTGGTGCAACTCGTTTAAGGTCTCTTCCGTTAGCTTAGGATCATCTTGCTCCAGACTCTTCATCCACTTTTCAAAGCGCAAATTCATATAGTCACTGTCAATTTTACCCGTATCTAAGGCTGTTAAGTAAGGATCGATCGGGAAGGTGCGCTCACCCCCACCGCCGCCCGAATGATCATCGCGGGCTAATTCTTTGTAGCGTTGGAGTAAGACCAGATAATCTGCTTCCGTCGGCACAACTTCAATAATCGCTTCAGCAGCACCCGGAACAGCGGACTCATCGCCTTCTTCCGCCAGGTGGTAACACCTTTTTGACCAGGTAAAACCCTGGATTTGAGCAGCCTGCAGATAATTCGAAAACTCCCTAAATAGTTTGGCGAATTTGGCCTTGGCCGGTATATCCTCCGGCAGTCGGTCACGGTCGGGTAAGCCGGCCAAGTCAAAAATGCGAACCATTTCTGCAAAGGCCGTATTCATCCTTTGTATATGGGTTGGCAGGCGGTCAACAAAAAGCCCCTGCGGCCGGTCGCCGGAATAGAGTTTAACTGCTGCTTCTATATTTTGCTTCATCGTATAAGGCAGGCGGTAATAGCGGATATTGCCAAAGGGTTTTTCATCTTTATTAAAGAGCCGGTTGGTGCGCGAAAAGGCCTGGATCAGATTTTGGTATTCCAGCACCTTGTCTAGGTACAAGGTATTGACCCACTTCGAGTCAAAGCCCGTCAGCATTTGATTGACCACAATTAAAAGATCCAGCTGTTCACTTGCTGCAAGTCTTTGGTAGGGGCGCTTGTGGGCCAGGCGGGCCGAGACATCCTTTTTAAATTGAGGATAGCCACCCAGATCAAAATGGCGGTCATAAAGCTGATTGTAATCTTCCAACATCTCCTTTAGCCCATCTTCTTTTGCTAAGGAACGCTTGGCATCTTCATTATCGATACTGGGATCAAACAGTCCTGTGACCTTTAAATCAGGGGCCAAGACCTTAAATTTGCGGTAGTATTGGATGGCTTCCGGGATACTGGACACGGCAAAAATAGCATGAAACTTGCTGTTGCGGCTCAAGGTCTTCCAGCCTTCTTTTATGTCTTTTACCACAGCTTCCTGATACTCGTCTGTCTGCCAGGCTTCCGGGCCGATATAGTCTTCAATACCCTTTTGGGTGTTGCCATCTTCTTTCAGAAAACCTGCCATCGGCACCTCAGCTGAGGACATAAAGCGGTAGTACTTCTTACTCATTACAGGGTCGGCTAAGGCCTCGTCCTCAGAGCCGGCACCGGCCTGCTGCAAGGCCACCTTTTTCCTTAAGTCTTGGCTGCGGTAAACCATCACCATGGTCGGGTCAAAACCTAAAACATTCTTATCCCGGATGCCGTCGGCTATGCTGTAGCGGTGCAACTCATCACCAAAAATATCGGCAGTTGTACTCATCGCCTTTTCATTCTCTGAAAAGACAGGGGTGCCGGTAAAGCCAAAAAAGAGGGCCTTGGGGAAGGTCTTTTTAATCGTTGAAAGCATTTCGCCAAAAGTAGATCGGTGGCATTCGTCAAGAATAAAAACAAGCTTTTTTTCTTGCATGGAAAAGAGGTCATGAGCCCGCATTTTTATTGCTGCGTCTTCCTTGATCTTACTCATTTTTTGGATGGACGAAACAATCAAGGTATCTTTCGGATCAATACTTTTTAGCTTTGCAATTAAGGCAATGGTATCTTCTGTCTCCTGGACGTCGTCGGCGTGGTCGGCAAAGGCACGGTATTCTTTTAGGGACTGGGTCCCCAACTCCACCCGGTCCATCAAAAAAACGACCTTGTCCGCGTCCTTGGAGCGGGCAATCAACTGGGCGGACTTAAAGGATGTCATGGTTTTGCCGGATCCGGTCGTATGCCAAATATAGCCACCCAATTGACCGCCAAACCGCCAATCGTGCTTGGCTACCCGGTCTGATATTTCATTGGCCGCATAATATTGATAACTGCGCATGACCTTCAGAACTCCGTCCGCATCGTCTGCCACCGTATAGAGGCCGATCATCTGATGGGCCATGGGAATCGACAGGAGGCTTGATGCCACCCGCTTCCAATCGTTGATGGGCTGGTTATTGTGGTCTGCCCAATGAAAGCAAAAATCGTGATTAACCGGGGCATCCGGCCCGGGGTTGGCAAAGTAGTAGGCCTCTTCCGGATTCATGGCTACAAAAATTTGTACCAGGGCAAAAATACCCCTGTAGAGGCCTTCACCCCGGTACTTGTCGATTTGGTTACAAGCTTCAACAGCCGGCACGCCGCTATTTTTTAATTCGATATGGAACATCGGCATGCCATTGATCAGGAGCATGAGGTCGCCCCGACGGTCATGGCCGGTTTGGTCGCTGCGCTTTAAGGGTGGCTGTTGAACAATTTGGTAGCGACTTTGGCCGGCCTTTATTTCCATCGGATCGTAAATTTTAAGGCTGACTTCCTTGTTGTAGTGCAGCTTGTCAGCGGGATTTTTCCGGACGAGGGCTACGGTCTTACCGTTAATAAAGCCATTCAGGGCCAAGGGCGTCCTTAACTCGGCGATCTGTTCCAATAACTGATCCATTTCTTCTTGCACCAGCGGACAATCATTTAGGCGGTCAATATCCCGGTTGTTTTCAAAGATAATATCGGCCCAATTTTGAATGAGCTGCGCTTCGGTCGGGCACTTTAAAACGCCATTCTGCCAGCCTTTACTTTGCAAGACCTTAATGAGGGCTTCTTCAAAATCAGCTTCTCTTTTAAATTGAATCATGGGTGATCTCCTAATTAAATGAGGCCGGCAAATGAGGCCTTGGTGGCGGAAGCCGTAGTAGCGGTCGGTTCGTCATCGAGGGATAGTTCGGCTTCTTCTACTGCATTTAAAGTTTGCCCTGTTTCTGTCTTCCACTCGACACGCCCATTGGCTGAATTCCCAATCACAAACATAGCGGCTGTAGAGGGGCTCGAGAAAATGAGGTCCTTTTGCAAAATACCATCCACCAAGTCGCCATTTTTTCTAATCCCGGCTTGCCCTATATAGACAGCACTTCTATTAGCTTGTTTTTGATCTTCACCAAACAGAAAGTAGACTCCACTTTGTTTGAGGTCTTCTCGCTCTTTACAAGCTGATAGGTCGCTTCGGGGAATTTTAAAGGCGAGTCCGGTCCAATTTGAGAGCGTGCATTTGATTCGGCCGGTAACATCGCCGTCCATAAGGTAGAGGTTAAAATTTTTGCCGTTAGCCATGGGGGTGCTCCTTTTAAGTCATCATGGGCCTATTATGCCATGCCCTTGCTTAAATGTGGGTATCCTTGGGCCTTCTATTCTATACGATGGAGCCATCGAGTTCTGCCATCAGAAATCTCGTCTCATCACCTGCTTATAATCTTTTTAAGCGTTTTATATAATGTTTGACAGCGTTCAGATTTTTAGCGATTCTTTCCGATTCCAGCAAGGCGAGAAGTGTTTCTTGATTCGACTAATCCACTTTGATTGCGAAAAGGATCCACAAAAATTACAGGGTGGCCTAGGGAACAAACTATCGTTTTTAGCACAGTGTTTGTTTGGCGAAATGACAGAAGGCTGTGCAGCTATCGTTGATGAAGGGTGATAAGGCGGTCGAGGGTAGAAAAGAAATCGGAAATTGTTTTCT
>CAMXYS010000061.1 GCA_947253135.1 uncultured Clostridia bacterium | reverse complement strand
GAGTAAGGTTTACAACCTGGCGAACCCGGTCGGGGTCAACTTGAGGCCCGAGGAGCAAAAAGGAGCTTTGGGTCAGGGAACCGCCGGTTTTATGGGTGCTGACCGCTGCCATATCGGCGTTGACATGCATGGCCGCCGGTGGCAGGTCTTCGCCAAAGTAAAAGTGGCTGCCGTGAGCTTCGTCGACCAGCATTAAGAGCCCGTGATCATGGGCCAGGCGGGTGAGGCGGCGGAGGTCCGGACAGATTCCGTAGTAGGTCGGATTGTTGGCAAAGACTGCTTTGGCTTCAGGGTTTTCAGCAATTGCTTGAGCCACATCTTCTACGGCCATGCCGAGGGGGATCCCCAGGTCGTTGTCCATAGAGGGGTTGACGTAGACCGGGGTCGCTCCGCTGAGCAAGACGGCGTTGATGGCACTGCGGTGAACGTTGCGGGGCATGATGATCTGATCGCCGGGTTTGCAGGCGGTCATAATCATGGCCTGGATGCCGGAGGTTGTCCCGTTGACCATAAAAAGTGCATGGGCGGCACCGAAGGCTTCGGCCGTCAGTGCTTCAGCTTCTTTAATGACAGAGACCGGGTGGCAGAGGTTGTCCAAGGGCTTCATCGAGTTGACATCAGCCCGCATCGTACTAAGACCTAAAAACTCAGTCAATTCAGGGTTGCCCCGCCCGCCTTTGTGACCGGGCACGTCAAAGCGGACGGTCCGCTCGGCCAGGTGGTCCTGCAAGGCCGTAAAAAGAGGGGTTTTTCTTTGGTTAATCATCGACTTTCTCCACGGGCAGACACTACTAAGGGGGTTATGTTCCGGTGAGTGCCACTCGGTGCGCCTTAAGTTGACCGGTTAAAAATCAGGGCCGGGCGCCTGTTTTAATAGATGTTATTGCCACTGAAAATTTCAAACATTTCCTGCCGCAGCCGTTTGGTGATGCTTAAGCGCTCATGGGGAGGCAGGTGCAAGGCATCCGTATTAAAGAGATAGTTTTGCAATTCAAATTCTTTTTCTTTAATCAACATTTTAGTGTGCCAAATATTAGCCTGGTAAACGTTGACATCAATGGCGTCGTACTGTCTCAGGGTTTTGTTGTCAATATAATTTTGAATGGATTGAAAATCGCGGTCCATAAAAAACTTTTTGCCGGTGATGTCGCGGGTAAAGCCGCGCACGCGGTAGTCAATCGTGATGATATCAGAATCAAAACTGGCGATTAAAAAGTCCAGGATGTTGAGTGGTGAAACGGTGCCACAGGTTTGCACATCGATGTCGACCCGAAAGGTACAAACTGCGTTGTCTGGGTGGGACTCGGGAAAGGTGTGGACGGTGACATGACTTTTGTCCAAATGGGCATGGACCGTGTCTCTCCTTGATCTGAAAGCAGTGGCAGCCGAGGCAGGTGCTGCATCAGTCGGAGTATTTAGCAGAGTTGCAGGGGCCGCAACTTCGCCGGCGCCGGGGGCGGCTTTGCCAGCGGTTTCAGTCTCGCTCACCCGCCCTAAATTGCAAGTGGGGTCGACGGCTTGGTCCGGTATGTTTTGTTCGGCAATTAAAATGTTGACGGAGGCCCCCTGTGGCTCGTAATCTTGCCGGGAAATATTTAGAATTTGTGCGCCGATTAATTCAGTGACTTGGCGCAGGATATGGGTCAAGCGAGTAGAATTATATTGCTCGTCAATGTAGGCCAGGTAGTCTTCTTGTTCAGTCTGGGTTTTGGCATAACAAACGTCATAAATATTAAAACTTAAGGTTTTTGTTAAATTATTAAAGCCATACAATGACAACTTTTCGCCCATAGACCGACCCCTTTTTCTCCAAAGTTTGTGCAAGGGTATTTTACCATGAGAAAGGACCTATGTACGATTGTTAATTAAGTGTTTCTGCGGTTTTGTTCAACTGCTGTGCAAACCAGTTTTGGGTGAGGCTGAAATCGGGTCCTGTGAAGCTGACCTCAATAATACCGGTGAGGGGTTTAGCGGAGACAGCAGTGCGGGTGGTCAAATGACCGACCGGGAAGGGCGGGTCGGTAAAATAGCTGCTCGCGGCTTTTAAATGGACTTGTTGCTCAAACAGAGGCTTATTCCAAAGTAGGGCCTTGTCCGGCTGAGCCAGGTTGTCGACTAAATAAAAGTCGCGAAAGCGCAAAATAAGGATGGATCCGTCTATTTTAACGGCTCGCAGAATGTGATCAAAAAAGGACATGAAGAAGTGGTATTTGACCGGGTTGGCGCCGCAATGCTCCCGGAGGTTAAAGAGGCTGACCTGCCGCCTGATTTGCCGCAATTGCAGCGGCTCTAAGCTGGCAACCAGTTCTTTTTTTAAGGTTTTGTCCCGGTAGATCGGCGTGAGGATGGCGCGGCAGAGCCGGGCGCGACTGCCGGCAGTTAGGGCCGGAGTAAAAGCCAGTTTGGCCAGGAGTGCGGCTGCCTTAGCAGCGCCGACAGAGCTGAGGGCGGTCAGCCAGACCTGACTGTGGTCTTTAAGCGAGATCGGGTCAGCTGCCAAGGCCAAGTCGACACACAAGGAATGGGCCAAGCGACTTTGCGGATTGAGCAGGAGACGGCGGCAGAAGCTTTGAAACCGGTCAGGAGCAAAACAGTAGCCGGCGGAGTCAGTGGCATCTGCAGCTGAACCGGCCGACATCTTTTGGCGGGCGGCGGAGAGCAAGAGGGAATAGGTGTCCCGCCTATCCTTGTCGCCTTTGCCGGCCTCCTTGTTCCGGCCGCCCCCGGCGCCCGTGTTGTCTGGGGGCACCATGTGGCCGGGGGCGTGCTCATTGCTGGGGCTGTCCACCTCGTTCAAATATTCCAGGATTGGCCGGCAGAGTTCAAAAGAGCAAAATCTTTTAGTTTTAACTGTATTTTCTTCCGCTTGTTCACCGGTGGGAAAGGGTTCTTTTTGTAAGCGCCGGCCGGCCTTAATTAAAGCCTTTTCCAAGGAGGGCAAGGGGTAGAAGGCGGCCCAATATTGCCAAGCTGTTAGCAAACGGCCGGGCGAAATGCTCGCACTGAGCAAGTCCGTCAAACCATCAATTAAATGAGGATTGTCGGTTTCTTTGAAGGCGGGGATGACTGCTTCGAGCAAGTCGGGTCGGGCTAGAATTTGCTTTTGCACCCGGGCAGCAGACCTCGCTTCACCGGCCTTGGACAAGATCTTAAAAAGCTGTTTGACCGACCGCAACCGTTGGTTAGCAGCCGGGGATAATCCGGTTTGAGCCGGGGCTGTTGCGGGCCAACCAGCCGGGAGAGTAGCCCCGCCGGTAGAAAAGAGGGGGCGGTGTTTTTCCAAAGCCTGCAGGACCTGGTCCGGATTTAATTTTTCACCTGCTGCGCCTGCGGCTAATTGCTTTAATTTCAGGCTTAAAGAACTTGCGTTCAACGAGATTGCCATGAATCAATCCTTTTCTGTCAGCCGGACGGCCCGCTCTAAGTCTCGGACGGCATTTTCGACCGCGGCAGCTCCGGTGGCCAAATGGAGGCTGATTTTGCCCAGGGCATCTTCTAAGTCACTTAAGCTGGCTGTAACTGTCGCTCCCATGCCTTCGCTAAAGAGTTGAACACTGTTGGACAAGTCCGTCTCTGTCCTCTGAAAGACTTCCGCCAATTTTTGGTTGCAGTCCTGCATGTCCATCGCAGCGGCCGTAATTTGCGTAGACAGCAGGCGGTAGTCAGCTACTGCTGAGGCCTCGGCAGCGCCGGTTTGTTCAAGTAGGTCAGCCAGTGCTTTCCGTTCTGCCAGCAAGTTTTCACCGGCGCGGTTAAGGCTTTCGGTAAAGCGGTCTAAATCCTTTGTAAAGCGGCTGAGGACACTTTGGATAGCTGCTTGTTGCTCGGTTTGACGTGCCCCCTCACCTTGGAGTTGGTCAGACAATTGCCCTACAGTTTGGTTGAAGGTGGATAGGTCAGCAGTGAACAGCAGCCGCTGTCGGTCAAATTCAGTTGCCCGCAGTTTGAGGTTTTCATTCAGTTCAGCTTGACTGGCCAAGGCCTTGTTTTGGCCGGTAGCCAAGGCGGCCAGACGTTCAGAGCCGGCGGCCAGGTTGGCCGTCAACCGGTCAGCTGCTTGATAAAGAGGAGCCCACTTGTCCTCTATAACTGTTTTTAGGGTTGCGGTAAATTGCTCGGCTAACTGTTTCATACCGTCATTTTGTTCTGTTTGAACTCGGTCTGAAAGCCGGGTCAGAGTCTGCTCAGCCCGTGTGATGGTAGGACTGATCGTTTTCTTTAAGGTGTCTGTCAGGGCTGTTTGCATAGCGGCGGCAAATTGTCTGTCGGCTAAGTTGGCCACCGTTTGGTCCAGTGCTTCAACCCGGTCTGCCATCCGGCGGTCGTATTGTTGAAAATCTTCTATCAGGAGAGCCAGGCCATAGCGGTCGTCATAGACCGGAAGGCGGAGTCGAATGGTTTGACAGCAGGTTGCAGCAGCCTGTTCCAGTTGTTGTTGGCGGTTTAAGTGTAGCGTGTGCAAGACAGCAGAGGCCAGCAAGCCAAAGCCTAAGGGCAAGAGTACCAAACCATAAGAGTAAACTAAAAGCTGGCTGAAGACAGCACAGAAAAAAGCCACTGTGGTGCTGATGAGCCCGATTAAGGCAGGCCGCCATACGATGTTCCAGGAGAGCCAGTGGCGGTCTTCTGCCGGCAGGCCCTGGGGCGGCATGAGCTGTGCTTCCGGGGCAGTCAGCCAGTCATCTTTAAAACGAATTTGGCTGGCGGCCAAGAGTTGCTCCACGGCCGGTTTTAAGTGGGAGCCGGAAAAATTTTTTAAAATGGCGATGTTATCCTTGCTGCAGTCTGTGCACTCGGACAGCTGGTCTGTCAGGTCAGAGTAGTCTTTTTGAACAGCAGCCGCGGTCCGCTTTGCCTTTAATACAATGAGGACAGCTGAGGTGATCATAGCGCAGGCGACCGGGAGGGTTAAAAATAAGATCAGCCAGCCGAATGTAGAAAATAAATAATCCATTTATGCCTCCGAAAATAAGTAATTCATTTATGCGTCCAATGCCTTTAGTGTAGCCTCTAAACTGTCGGCGTCCTCGATATTGAGCACGGTGCACGACCGGTCAATTTTGCGGACGAGTCCGCACAGGGTTTTGCCGGGACCAAATTCGATAAAGGTAGTGGCGCCGGCCGCAATTAAAGAGCGCACTTCGTCAGTCCAGCGGACCGGGCTCACCATGTGGGCTTCGAGGTAGGCGGGCAGGTTGTCGGTGCGGAGCGGCTGTCCGTCAATATTGGAAAAGAGCAGGCGCCCTGCTGCTGCCTCGGGTCTAAAGGTGAGGCCGGCGGCGTAGGTTCTCAAGCTGGCCCCGGCGGCGGCCATCAGCGGGGTGTGGAAGGCACCGGCGACCTTGAGTTGAATGACCCGGCGCGCCCCCTGCTCTTTTAGGGCGGCGGCAGCTTTGGCGGCCGGTTCCGCCGAGCCGGAGATAACTAATTGCCCGGGGCAATTGTAGTTGGCCGGCAAAACCGCCCCCTGTGGTTGTTGTGCGGCACAGACAGCGGCGACTGTTTCATCATCTAAGCCCAGGACGGCGTACATGGCACCCGGCTGCTCTTGGCAGGCTGCTTGCATATAAATAGAACGATGTTCCAAAAGATCCATCAATTGCTTGAGGTCCAGGATTCCGGCGGCGCCCAGCATGGCATATTCGCCCAGGGAAAAGCCGGCCAAGGCCTGTGGTTCCAAAGTTGTCCCGGCAGCTTGGACAAAGGCCCGGTAGGCTGCCAGGCTAAGTACAGTGGTAGCCGGCTGTGAGTAGCGGGTTTCTTTTAATTGGTCTGCGGTCAAGCTGAGAAGGTCAAAGCCCAAAGCAGTCGAGCAGAGTTCATACAATTCAGCCGCAGCCGGAGCGCTTTGGGTGAGCGACCGACCCATGTCCTCATACTGGGCGCCCTGGCCGGAAAAAATACCTACAATCATGGTTCACCTCATTGATATATAATAGGCTGTAGTTAGTGTTGTTATCGTCATTCTAACACGAACAGGCAGCAGTTATGCTTTATCGCTAAAGAGGCTGATACCGTGGGGCTTAGCTTGACGAAAACAAAAGACTGCGGCTATCATTTCTTTATTATTTTGCCCTGTTTTTCATGAAAATAATTAAAAAGAATGAGGCAACTTTAGTAGAATAGGTCGTTCAAGCCGGTCCTATGGCCACACCACAGCCATCACCAGCGCTCAGTCATAAAAGAAGGATGTTGCACTTATGAGTATGAAATTTAACATTATCGGAACCGGTTCTTACCTGCCGGACATTGTTGTCACCAATGAGGATATGGAGGGCTTGGTCGATACGTCAGACGAATGGATTCGCGCCCGGACCGGTATTGAAACCCGGCACTTTACTTCCGGCGAGGGCGGTTGGTACATGGCCAAACAGGCGGCCAACCGAGCCTTGGAGGCCGCTGCCATCGAGGCGACCGAATTGGATGCTATCATCGTCACCACTGTCACGCCCGATTTTATGTGTCCGACTGTGTCTTGTATTCTTCAGCATGAAATCGGCGCCACCAATGCCTTCTGCATCGATATCAATGTGGCCTGCCCGGGCTTTGTCTACGCCCTTGACATTGCCGCCCACTATTTATTGAACCCCGACTACCATAAGATCCTGGTCGTCGGTGCAGAGGTCTTGTCTTCGCGGACGGATTTCACTGACCGGAACACCTGTGTGCTGTTTGGTGACGCAGCTTCAGCCGTCATCTTAAGCGATGAAGGCGACGGTGCCATGTTGGCCCATATTTTAGGGGCTGACGGCAGTGGAGCCAGGTCAATTCGGAGTGGCAACAACATCCCGCAACACCCCTTTTTGCCGGCGGATTGGGAAGAAAAGTGGCCTAACTATTGTGACTGGAAGACTGATCGCATCACCATGGATGGAGCTGATGTCTACCGTTTCTCTGTCGGCATTATGCCGGAAATGGTCAATCAACTGTTGGCCAAGACCGGCTTGACGATGGCGGATATTGACTACATGATTCCTCACCAGGCCAATGTCCGCATTATTGACGCGGCGGCAAAACGACTTAAATACCCCATGGAAAAAATGTATACGGGCATCCGAAAAATGGGCAACACTTCTTCGGCCGGCCTGGGTGTAGGTATTGATGAGTGTATACGTGAGGGGCGCATGAAAAAGGGCGACCATGTTATCTTGACGGGTTTTGGCGGCGGTCTGTCCTACGGTTCCATGCTGTTGCGCCTCTAAGTTAAAATACTTGTGCTGGAGATTTTGAGGTGGGGGCGGGCTGCCTGAATGTCCGGCGCGCTTTTGGAAAGGTGATTGAATGGCAAACAACCGTATTTGCAACTTGTTGAATATCAAGTACCCGATTTTTCAAGGCGGCATGGCCTGGGTGGCGGATGCCGATTTGGCCGCTGCTGTTTCAGAAGCCGGCGGTCTGGGCATCATCGGTTCCGGCTCTATGGAAAAAGAGCACTTAGAGGCGGCGATCGACCGCTTGCGTCAACTGACAGACCGTCCTTTCGGTGTTAATGTCATGCTGATGAACCCGGCCGTGGATGATTTGGCTGAGCTGGTGATTGAAAAACAGATTCCGGTGGTCACGACCGGCGCCGGTTCACCGGCCAAGTATATGGAAGCCTGGCTGGCGGCCGGCATCAAGGTTATTCCGGTGGTAGCTTCGGCCACGCAAGCGGAGCGGATGGAGCGCATCGGCGCCACGGCCGTAGTAGCAGAAGGCGGAGAGGCCGGCGGCCATGTCGGCGAGGTCAACAGCATGGTGTTGACCCCGTCAGTGGTTGATCGGGTTAAAGTTCCGGTCCTGGCCGCCGGGGGTATTGCCGACGGCCGGGGGCTGGCGGCAGCCCTGATGCTGGGCGCTGAAGGCGTACAGGTCGGCACTCGTTTTATTTGTGCGACCGAGTCGCCTGCCCACGCCAATTATAAAGCGGCAGTGGTCAAGGCCAAAGAGGTGGACAGCGTCGTAACCGGGCGGGCCGGCGGCCATCCGGTGCGCAGCTTAAAAAGCCCTTTACAACGAAAACTTTTGGCTATGGAAAAGGAGGGGGCTTCGACTGCGGCGGCAGATGCTTTGGCTGTGGGCTCTCTGCGCATAGCTATGCAAACAGGTGATAAGAGCACCGGCTCTTTCATGGCCGGCCAGGCGGCGGGTCTCGTGCGAAAAGAGGCGCCTTGCGCTGAAATCATCCAAGCGATGGTCAAAGAAGCCCGTGAATTGTTGGCCGGTTCAATCAAGGAGGACTTGCTATGAGTATAATTGTGACAGGTGGCTCGCGCGGTATCGGTCGAGCGGCAGCGGTTGCTTTGGCCCGTTTTGGTGAGCCGATTGTGATTACCTACCGGTCCGGGGCTGAGGCGGCGGCTGAAACTGTGGCGGCGGTCGCAGCAGCCGGCGCAACTTGCACGGCGCTTGAGGCGGATGTGACCGATGAAGCAGCCTGCCGGCGGGTGGTAGAGGCGGCTCAGGCAACCGGAAGTCCCCTGCGTGTCTTGGTCAACAATGCCGGTATCACCAAAGACGGCCTGGCCTTACGAATGAAGCGAGAGCAGTTTGAAGCGGTCGTGGATACTAATTTGACCGGTCCGTTTTTAATGAGTCGCGAAGCCCTGGCTGCGATGGTCAAGCAGCGAGACGGAGTGATTGTGAACCTGGCGTCAGTGGCCGGTATTTACGGGAACGCCGGTCAAGCTAATTACAGCGCTGCCAAGGCCGGCTTGATCGGCCTTACCAAAACTTTGGCTAAGGAAGTAGGCGGGCGCAATATCAGGGTAAATGCGGTGGCGCCCGGTTTAATTGAGACCGACATGACTGCTAGCTTACCGGACAAGGTAAGGTCTGCGGCGGCCGATAAAATTCCCCTAAAACGATTCGGTGACCCGGCCGAAGTAGGTGCTTTAATTGCCTTTTTGGCTTCTCCTGAAGCGGCCTATATCACCGGACAAGTTATTGAAATTTCAGGCGGGTTGCTGCTTTGATGGAAACTTCAACCGGCAGGAGGTAAGGATGAGTAGAGAGATCAAACAACCGGAACAACAGCGCAAAAGACGAGTGGTCATTACCGGCATGGGGGCCATCACGCCGATCGGCCTGGATGTAGAGCAGACCTGGCAGAGTTTGTTGGGGCACCGCTGCGGTGTTTCCCCCATCGAAAGCTTTGACCTGACAGACTTTAAGAGCA
>CAMXYS010000060.1 GCA_947253135.1 uncultured Clostridia bacterium | reverse complement strand
CGGCGCGATCGACTACAAGGAAATGAAGCGGAAACCGAAGTAGCAGCTCCGGCTTATGTGGCAGTTGCGGCGGTGCCGGAGCTGATTTCAGGGTTGGATCTCGCCGGCAGGGACCGGCCTTCCGGTGTAGCGGAGGAAGCCGCCGGGGCGGGATGCAAAGAAAGACCGCACCGGGCGGCGGCTGCTGTTAAGCAACATGCACCCGAGTCAGAGTCAGTGGCGGAATCCGGTCCGGCGACTGCCCCGGACCACTCTGAGGACGGTCAGGACTGATGAGGCGGCGGAGCCTGACGCGGACAGAGCGCCTTCCTTTTTACCGGAAACTGGACCAGCTTCTCCTGGTTCCGGTTTTGGCCATCACGGTGATAGGCCTTATTGTCCTGAATCAAATTTTAGCCGCCCGGCTCCCTGCTACCTATCCGCGCAATATAATTGTTCAGTCCGGTTCGGTTGTCATCGGCATCATTTTACTGTTGTTGACTGTCCAGGCCGGTAAGGCTTTTATACGCAACCTCGGGCGCATCATGTATGTAATGGCCCTGGTGCTGCAATGTTTGCTGCCCTTTTTAGGCGACCGGTCTATAGCTGCTGAAACCGGAGCAAACAGCTGGTTGAAGTTACCTGTAATTGGTACCATACAGCCTTCCGAGTTCAGTAAGATCGGTCTGGCTATTCTGGTCGCTTTTGTCTTGCAGAAAATGGATGACAAAGAATGGAGTTATTGGCAAGGCTTTAGCACAATTGCCGTCCTGACTTTACCGCACCTGGTTTTAATCATGCTTTACCAAAAGGATTTTGGAACGACGCTGGTGCTTCTGTTTATGCTGATGACGATGATTTTCGTTTGGGGCATCAAGATGCGCTATGTTGTTTTAACGCTGTCGCTGGTGGTTACAGCCTTTCCTTTAGTTTGGCATTTTTATTTGGCCGATTACCAAAAAAGACGCTTGCTTACCTTTCTTTATCCGGGCATAGATACTCAGGCCTCCTACAATGTGGAGCAGGCTAAAAAGGCGATTGCCATGGGGGGGTTGACCGGTAACCGAAGCGGCGAGTTTGTGCAGGTGCCTGTGCAGGAATCGGACTTTATTTTTACAGCTATAGCGGAGCGGATGGGCTTGGTAGGTGCTGCTGCCCTTATTATTCTAATTTTCATTTACCTCAGGCGCGGTATTTACGTGGCAGCGCATGCAACTACCGCAGCAGAGCGGTATATGTGTACCGGCATCATCAGTTTTTTCGCCTTCCACTCAATCGAGAATATAGGTATGTGCATGGGGCTACTTCCGGTTACCGGTATCCCCTTGCCTTTTGTCAGCCAAGGCGGTTCGGCCATGGTGGCCAACTTTTTGGCCTTGGGGGTCTTGTTGGCAACTTCGGCCCATATTCGTGAAAGGTGAGCTTTTCAGCTTTAGCCGGGTAGCCCTAAATTTCCTGTTGATTTAGACTTTATTGCTGCCGGCCGTTTGGCGATCCGACCTGCCCTTCTTGCCGGGCTTTTCGGTCAAACGGTTTTTTTATTTATTCGTCACTTCTCTCTACAAGATACAGATGAAAATGCCGGGGGAAAATCAAGATGTTGATTTTCCCCTGTTTTTATATTGCGAAAATATTACAAGTGGTCGCTGCTGTTACAGAAAAATTTCAGGATGTAACAAAATTAATTGAAATCAATCCTTATAATCGCTAGAATACAGGTCAGTGGTGAATTGTGGAGCAATTTACTATTAAAGTGGTGAAGGGTGGTTAAAACGTGGCCCGCTACGTACATGCAACAGACAAAAAAGGCAGGTTTTTTATTCCCGCCAGGTTGAGAGATGGCCTGGGGGGGCTTGTTTTTGTCACCAAATCTTTGGATAAAGGCTATTTAACCCTTTATACTGCTGAACGTTTTGAGACGGTGCGGGCCCAGTTGAGCCAGTTGTCGGGAACAGACCCCGTGGCCAGACAATTGCGGCGCGAAATTGTAGGCGAAGCCATTCGCTGCCCCTTGGACAACCAGGGGCGCATTGCCGTCACGGAGGAGCTGTGGTCAGTGATCGGGGTGGTCCCCGGCGATGATGTGTGCGTGATCGATATGGTGGACCACCTCCAAATTTGTGCCAAGCTTTTTTATGACCGCCAGCAGTCGGAAGAGACGCCGATTACAGACCTGGATTTGAGTGATTACGATGTCAAAGGAATCCTTTAATTTTTCACATATACCGGTGTTACCAACCGAAACAATGGCAGCGCTGAGAATCCGACCGGATGGCGTTTATGTCGATTGCACAACCGGAGGCGGGGGGCATTCAGGCCTGATCTTGACGCGCCTTTCTGCTGGGGGGCGTCTGCTTTGCCTGGACCGGGATGAGGCTGCTTTAAAAGCAGCGGGCGAGCATTTGGCCGGGCTGGCAGCTGAAAGTGGTCGGCCGGCTGCCACCGCACCGACTTACCGCCTAATCAAAAGTAACTATCGCGACTTGGACCGGGTATTGGCGTCTGAGGGGCTAGACCGGGTTGACGGTATTTTGGCTGACTTGGGTGTTTCTTCCTATCAGTTAGATGAGAGAAGCCGGGGTTTTTCCTACATGGGTGACGGACCCTTAGACATGCGCATGGACAGATCGCAAGGTCGCACTGCGGCAGACCTGGTCAACGGGTGTAGCGCAGATGAACTAAGCGATATTTTTTTTCACTTTGGTGAAGAGCGCTATGCTCAAAGAATTGCCGGTGCTATTGTTGCAAGAAGGGCGCAGCGCCCCTTCACCGGGACGGCCGACTTAAGTGAAACGATCAAAAAAGCCATGCCGGCCAAGGCCAGAAGAGAAGATCAGCATCCGGCCAAAAGAGTTTTTCAAGCTATTCGAATTGCTGTCAATGAAGAGTTGTCCGGTTTGACTGAATTTTTAAATAAGGTGCCGGATTTGCTCGCTGACGGTGGCCGTTTGGCAGTGATTACTTTTCATTCCTTAGAAGACAGACCGGTCAAGCAGGCTTTTAAGCAATGGGAGAACCCCTGCACCTGCCCGCCCAAGCTACCTTGTGTTTGTGGTTTGAAACCCCTGGGTCAAGTGGTCGGCCCTCGTCGCGGTTACACAGCCGGCCCGGCAGAACTAGGTGAAAATCCCCGGTCGCGCAGTGCTCGTTTACGAGTTTTTGAGCGTCGGCTGAAGCCGGAGGAAGGGCCGGATAAAGGACCGGATAAAGGAGGCGGACAGTGAGAATGCAACTCGTTAGTCTTGCTCCTGCCGGCCCCTTTGGGCAGAACCGTGGGGCGGCGCAAACCAGGCCCATGTTGGGGGGCGAATCGACCGGTCGGATGAACTTAAAAACCCTTAAACAACCGGCCTCGGCCCGAGCGGTAAGAAGGCGGCCCACAGTGGCAGGGCGAGATAAAAAAAGACAGACAGACCTTGATGCTGTGGTCGCTCGAACAGAAAAAAACAAGCAGCCCCGGTTGAAGTCGGTGTCTCAATTGGGCCGGGCCACTCGCAGCCGGCGCCATAGACTTCTCTTGACTGTTTGTGCAGTGGCTGTTTTGACCTTGGTTTTTGGGCTTCTGCTACTCAATCAGTCGCGCATTATCAGCTTGACTTTTGCCAACGCCGCCCTGGCTGACCGCATTGAAAGCACCGGTGTGGCCAATGTACAGAGCCGTAGCACTTTAGCTGCTAAGACTGACCTGGCTCAAGTCAGAAGGAAGGCCATTGCTTTAGGCATGGTAGAGCCAAACCACAAGCAAATCAGACAGGTGATCATCCCGCGAGAGGATGAACTGGAGATCTATCAGGAAGGACAACAGCCTTGAGTTCAGACCGGCTAAAAAAGAGCAACCGACAAGGAGATCGTCGCAAAAAAAAGCGGGTGCAACGAGGCTATTTACTCATCACTGTTTGCACCCTACTTTTGGTTGTTGTTTTGATTTTTAAATTGGTCGATGTTCAGATCATCCACCACCAGGATAATCTTAAAGCAGCCGCCGCCCTCCATTACCAAGATCAGGTTTATTACCCGGAAAGAGGGGAGATTATTTCTGCTGATGGCAGTCGGCTGGCTGTTACTGACTATGTCTATACGGTGGGCATTACACCGCGCGATGTAATGAATTCTTTAGGTAAAAACGACAGCTCAGACGATTTGGCGAAAGACCTGTCGGAGCTGTTACAGGTCGACCAAAAGGAAATCAAAAAGGCGCTGGGTCAAACCGATCGCACTTATATCGTTTTAAAGAAGGAGTTGCAGCGGTCGGATTACGAGCGGTTGCAAAAGTATCTTGCCGACCGGGAACTGGGGGGCTTCACCTTAGACGTCAGCATGAAACGTCAATATCCTTACCCCGAATTGGCGCCGGAACTGGTCGGCTTTGCCAATAAGCGCGAGCAAAGCATCGAGGGCGTGATCGGCTTAGAGGATCAGTACAATGATTTGCTGGCGGGCCGCCCCGGCTTTAATTACGGTGAGGTTGATAACTACAGCAAGTCGCATCTTTATTTTTCAGAAGGGATGAGCCAGCAGGCAGAGGCCGGCTACAATTTACACGTCAACATAAATGCCGATATTCAAAGGGTTTTAGAAGATGAACTCGACTATATGTCCAACTTGGTGAATGCGCGCTATGGGGCGACAGGGATCGTTTTAAACCCCCGCACCGGTGCCGTTTTGGCCATGGGACAGAGCGGTGGTTTTGATCCAAATCAGCCGATGGGAAAACCGGCAGGGAATTTTGACTCGGACACAGCCGACTGGCAACCGGATCAGAATAAAGAACAGCTGGACTTACTAACCTCCAAAGTCTGGCTAAACAGGTCTATTTCCGAGCCTTATGAGCCGGGTTCTACCTACAAGGCCTTTACGGTCGCTATGGCCTTGGAAGAAAAGGCGGCCTCGGAAACGGAACTCTTTAGTGATGAGCCAATCCGCATCAGTGGCTGGGATGAATACCCGGTCAAATGTTCCATCTACCCCAAAAACCACGGTATGGAAACAATGGAACAGGCCTTGTGGTTTTCTTGCAACCCGGTGATGGTGCAGTTGGCCAACCGGCTGGGGGTGGAACGTTTTTATAAATACGTCAAAGCCTTTGGGCATTTGGAACCGACCGGTATTGATTTGCCGGCAGAAATGGTGGGCCTAAACCACAGTGAACCGAGCAATGTCGACATGGCAGTTTGGTCTTTTGGCGAGCAGTCGACAGTTACGCCCATTCAGCTGGCCAATAGTTTTGCCGCCCTGGCCAACGGCGGGGTCTTGATGCGGCCGCAGGTGGTTCGGTCTATATCGGACAGTGCCGGCCGGATCGTCAAGCAAATCGCCCCGGAGGAAATCCGCCAGGTGGTCTCGGAGGAGACCGCTGCCAAAACCTTGTCCTACCTGCGTGGGGTCGTGACAGACGGAACGGGTTCCAGTGCAGAAGTTTGGGGCTACCGGCCGGGTGGGAAGACCAGTACGGCCTCACACGGTGAGAATGACGAATTGGTCGATATCTCTTTTTGCTCGGTGGCGCCCTATGATATGCCGGAAATAGTAACTCTGATTGTGGTTTATGAGCCGACTCCGGCGACCACATCGCAGCCGGTTCAATTTACCTGTTCCAGGGTGACTGAAAAGGCCTTGCGCATGCTTGATGTCAAGCCGCGTTATTCGGATGAAGACTTTGAGGCGATGGCTCAGGAAAAGATGGTGCAACCCTACGGCGGTAAAAGCTTGCATGATGCGCAGATCAATGCCTTGTCCAATAATATGCGTCCTGTTTTGAACCGCGGAGCTGACCAGTCCAAGGCGACAGAAGTAAATGTTATGTATCAATATCCGCAGGCCGGTGAATCATTTAGTGGGAAAGGTTTTATGTATCTTTCGACAACTGCTGATGGGAATGACCTGCCGGAAGTTACCGTGCCCGACTTCAAGGGACTGACTGCGCCGGAAGTTTATGATGTGGCGGAACAATTGCAACTCAACGTCCACTTAAAAAGTGGTGGCAAGGGCACGGTCCAAAGCCAAAGTGTTGCGGCCGGCGAACAAGTAAAGAAATACAGCATTATCGATGTTGCCCTGGCAGAATGAAGGAGGCCGTATGAATTTGAAAGAACTCTTAAAAGCCTGCCCGGTGATCAGCTTTACAGGTGATGCTCAAACCGAGATCACGACCTTAGTGTACGATTCGCGAAAGGCGATGCCAGGCTCCCTGTTTGTGTGCATAAACGGGACCAAAACAGATGGGCATAGCTACATTCAACAGGCTTGGCGCAATGGCTGCCGCAGTTTTGTGGTCGAGCGGGCGGTTGATCTGCCGGAGTTGAGCGGCTGCAATTTTGCGCGCGTCCACCATACCCGCCGGGCTTTGGCTGCCTTGGCCGCCCGCTTTTATGGCGCCCCTTCAACAGCACTGGACTTGGTGGCGGTTAACGGACGAGCGGGCAAGCACACACTGGCCTATTTGTTGTACCACTTTTGCCGACGCACGGGCCGCCCTGCCGGCTTGATGTACGGGATGAAAAATTACTATGATGAAAAAGTCTTTTTCGGCAGCAGAAACCATCCTGGGGCAGTTGAGCTTCAGGCGGCTATGGCCGGTTGGTTGCAGGCCGCTGAAGGGGCTGAGGCTAACAGCGGCGAGCTTGGCGCTGAGAGTGGTGACGCCAAGGACTCCCCGCGCCCATTTGGCTTTGTGCCGGTTTCGGATGAGGATGTGGTTTATGAACGCGTCGCCCACACTGATTTTAAGGTCGGGGTGATGTTGAATACAGAGAGTGCTTTAAATGACTCACTGTTTGACTTTTATCGCCGCTGTCAATACCTTGTCTTAAACCGCGATGATGTTGCCTCTCACGCTCTGGCGGCAGTGGTGCCGGCAGACCGGCGGGTGACGATCGCCATTGATGCTGAGGCGGATATCAGAGCAACTGCGATCGGCATCAGCACAGAGACAGACCGCATCGGAACCCATTTTTTGGTCACCAGCCGATATTTTCCGGCCTTCGAGGTTTTTACACCACTGCCGGGTCGGTTTAATATCTACAATCTACTGGCCCTGATTGCCGTCTTTTGGCTGCTGGGTGTGCCGGTGCCGGAAATAGCTGCGGAGCTGCCGCACTTGCTGGCTCCGGGGCGGACCCAGCCGGTGTGGCGGACTGAAGAGAAGCAGGTCTATATTGACAGCGCCTGGCGGCCTCGCAGCCTGGAAACCTTGCTTTTATCCCTCCGCCCATATTGTCGTGGGCGCTTGTTGCTGGTTTGTGGCTGTTCGGGCAACCGGGACCGGTCTAACCGCACCGCCTTGGGGCGCTTAGCCGGCGAATTGGCCGATTTTACTGCCTTGACGGTAATCAGTGCCAGGGCGGAGGAGCCCACGGCTATTTTGGCCGACATGGAGTCGGGCATGCTTCAAACCAAGGGCGCCTACCTGGTGGCGACCGCCCGCCAGGAGGCCATTTACTATGTCTTAGACATGGCCGGGCCGGATGACCTGGTTATTTTGGCGGGAAAAGGCGAGGACAGTTACGAAATGGATGAAAAAGAGATGGTGCGAATTTCAGATTTGAAGACGGTGCGCAACTATTTTTTGGGTCGGGCAAAAAAACAAAACGGGGCGGAGGCTTAATCAAGATGTTGACCATAGAGGATTTGGCTAAGGCTTTAGCGGTTGTTCCTCTGTCGGCTGACGGAGAAACTTTGCCGGCCGGCAAGTTGCAGCAGCCCCTCGCCGGCTTTTGCACGGACACCCGCAAACTGGAGCGCGGGCAAGTTTTCCTGACGCTGAAAGGCCCCCACTTTAATGGCAACGATTATTTGGGCATGGCTTGTCAAAAAGGGGCAGCGGCCCTGATTCTGGATGAGCCGGACCGGTTGCAGGTGCAAGTAAATGAAGGGACAGTTCCTGCTGAAACCGCGGTCTTGGTGGTGCCGGACGCACTGGCGGCATATGGGCACTTGGCCGGCTACTACCGGCAACAGTTGCCCGGAAAACTGGTGGCTATCACCGGTAGTGTGGGCAAGACAGGTACCCGGGATATGGTCGCAGCCGGTCTGGCAACCGTTTTTAAAACTAAAAAAACAGAGGCGAATCTAAATAATTATATCGGTCTGGCTCAAACCATCCTGGGGACGCCCAGGGAAACAGAAGTTTTAATTGTGGAAGCCGGTATTGACGGACCCGGTCAGATGGCCCCCTTAGCAGCTATGGCGGCGCCGGATATTGCCGTAATAACCATGGTTGGTTCATCTCATCTGGAACATTTTGCTGACCGCAAGGCCTTAATCCTTGAAAAGGCTGCCCTGGCAAAGGGGGTGAAACCGTCCGGTTGGCTGCTCTTAAATGCCTGTGATGCAGCGACCGAGACAATTATAAGTCAGGTGAGCCATTGTCAGATCGGGCTGATTGTTGTCAGTGATGATCCGCTGGCCCAAGCCTGCGTGCCCGGCCACACCCTGTTCAGGGCAGCGGCTGTCAGGGTTGACCGAGGAGGGACTTCTTTCAGTGTTTTTGCCCACGAGTCAGCCGGTAAAGAAGGTTTACACTTAGGGCGTATCCGCTTGCCGGCCATCGGTAGCCACCATGTCTATAATGCTTTGTTTGCCTGCCTGTGCGCCTATCTTTTAGGTGCTGATTTTGCCACGGTAGCGACCGGCTTGGCCCGGTTTGAGCCCACGGGAAACCGCCAGCGCATTGAAGAATTTGGTGCTGTCACTGTCATTAATGACACTTATAACGCGAGTGAAGAATCAATGCGGGCAGGGTTTGACCTAGTCTCAGTCTTGGCTGGGGCAGACCGGCGTTTGGTCGCTGTTTTAGCCGGCATTAATGAATTGGGGGCAGAGTCTTCGGCTGTCCACTACCGGGTGGGGGCGGCGTTGGCGTCACACCGGCCGGCAGCTGTCTTTTTGTTGGGTGACCGGTCTGCCACAGCTATAGCTGCCGGTTTTAAGGAGGCTATGACGAGTGGTCAGGCGGACCGGAAGGGTCAAGTCGAAGTGCCACTCTATATTTTTTCAGAGCAAACCGACTTGATAAAGGCCTTAGAGGACTTTGTTGCAGCGGGCGATGTGATCTTTGTCAAGGGCTCGCGCAGTTATCGGATGGAGCGGGTGTGCAGTGCCATCAGCGACTTTGCAGTTGCTCAAAAAGAGCCGGATGAAGCGGAAGCTTCCGCGGACATAAGGGAAAGAAAAGAGGGCAGTCATGTGGGAAGTATCTAAAATTTATCTGATTCTGGCAGCCGTACTTATCTTTGTTATGACAGCTATTTCGGGACGGTTCATCATCCCTGTTTTAAAACGTAAAAAAATCAGCCAGACGGAAAGGGAAGAAGGGCCGGAAAGCCATTTAAAAAAAACCGGCACCCCAACCTTTGGCGGCCTTATTT
>CAMXYS010000059.1 GCA_947253135.1 uncultured Clostridia bacterium | reverse complement strand
GTATAAGAGACAGTTATGGCGCCGGGCACCCTGAACCAAGTTTTACCCGTTGCTAAAGCACAACCTAAGTCGGTACTCCCGACACCGGTTGAAAAGGCGCCTAAAGCTCCGTCTGTACAGGTGTGTGAGTCTGCCCCGATCAGGGTATTGCCCGGCATGATCATCCCATTTTCAGGCAAGATCACATGCTCTATACCCATATTTTCCTTACCTTGCTCAAATCGATAAAAAAGATCTTGTTCAGCAGCAAACTCACGCAATACTTTGGCCTGCTCGGCCGACTTAATATCCTTATTGGGGGCAAAGTGGCTGGGCACTAAAGCAACCTTTTTGCGGTCGAAGACCTTAGCTGCACCGGTTTGACGGAAAACTTTAACAGCCGGAGGAGTAGTGACGTCGTTGCCCATTACCATGTCCAACCTGGCCTCAATCAATTCTCCCGGGCTGACGTGATCCAAGTCAGCGTGTGCAGCCAATATTTTTTGCGTCATTGTCATTCCCATTTTAAATGCCTCTCTTTCTTTCCTTTTAAAGCAGAATTAAATGAATCATTGCTCTTATTAACTAGTCCTGCAGTTCATAAAAAGATATAAAAAAACCTCTCATCTCCAACTAAGAGACGAAAGGTAAAATTCCGCGGTACCACTCTTATTCACAGGACCTTATCCTGTACACTCCCGATGCGGGTTCACACAAATAAAATATTTGGGTCAACCGATATCGTGGTCCTGGTAACGGCGGACATGCCCGGGAGCGCCTACTTGAATTTCAGCCTCCAGCTCAGAAACCAGTTCGACAAAGATCTCATTATGCCTCGCAGCAACCGGCACTTCTCTGCAATGAGGGGCTCTGCCTACTCTTTTTCTTCACAGCCTTTTTTAGTAAATTTAAAATCTATCAGATCATAACACGATTTAAAGTAGCGTGTCAAACGCGCAAAATTTTAATGTTAATCAGTGAAAATTTCACCCCTCGGTGAATAACGTCCGGCCAAAGATTCGAGCAAGGCCTATTCCCTAACCATTTCACACTGGTTGCCGCCGGCCAGGTCCGCCGCAATAGTCTGCGGGTCAGCACTTCCGCCGACGAGAACAAAGGAGGCCGAATCACTTATGTGTTTTTCCAGAATAGGATAGGTCTGTTTACCGATTTTGATCCCCCTCGCCGCTTTAAATTTGACCGAATTTCTAGGGTCGGGGTCAATATTAAGTCTAACGCCACCATCTGAGCCGGCTGCATTTGTTACCATGACATAATCAAAGGGGGCGGTAAAAATGCGTTTGCAATCTACTTCTGCCAAATCAACCTTCTCATAATATTTAGGTAAACTTTCAATGATAACTTCCCCATAGCCGTCCACCACTGTAACCGGGATGTACTCAGTCCCCTCAGCTCGCAAATAATTTGACTCGTACTGATTTTCCTCAAAGTTATTGGCAACTTGTTGAACCTTTACCATATTTTGAAAAACAAGTGGTGATTTGACAAGACTTTCCGACCGGTAAGAAATATAGACATCAGCAATCCCATTAATCGACCGGTCGGCATAAACTTTAACGGCACAGCGACCCTGCCCAACATCAATAACCTCGACAGAAATATTGTCCTTTTCTATATGTGGCCGAGCCGTTTTGTCCCAAAATAACTCATAACGATTTGAATAGAGCGGTTTATAGCCGCTGTACAGCTCCCTGTAAAAAAACCAGTTGGCCCGCCTCACCCAGGCCTCATAGGGAGTGAAATTATCGCGAATGGTTGTAAAAGCATTAAAAATGACAAGTCCGACTGAAAGCAGAAAAATGTTTTGGGACCGTTATAGTACCAACGTTGAAAATCACCGACCCCAAAATGCTGCTCAGCCATGAGTCGGTGTGCCCTAAGGTAAATAGCGTTGAAAAGGAAAAAGCAGATAAAACTAAGCAGAGAAGGAAAACGGCGAGTTGCTGAAGGATTACAACAAAGGCTTTTCGCTGGCAGATCAAGAACCAAGTGTAGACGATAAAAGTACAGACGGCGGCACTGATGCCATAGTCATTTGACTACAAAAAAATAAGACCTGACGAGATGCCGACAATTCCCGGTTCGACAATTTTTTTGTGCTTCAGGTAGGCTTTTTGCTAGCAAAAAGCCTAAACAAAAGCCCCACGACGATTACGAAAATCGGTAAGGCCATTCCTCTAAACAGACAGGCCGAATTACCCAGACTGAGCGTGCTGTTGAGGTCCTCCTTAAGCTCATCGGTACCGGCTAAAAGCCAGTGTAAAAAAGCGGCTGCACGATAACTGTACAGAGTATTAAAATCGTCATCAAGCCGGCTTTTCTTTGGCTGTTAAAAACAGCTCTGCCAAGGACAAGCAGCATCAAGGCGAATGAAAAAATTGTCAAAAAGGTAAAGGACGACCGGCTGGCGGCAAAGGAACCCCCAAACAGAAAGGTGACCACGCTGCCGAAGAACAGGTGCCATACCCAGATAATCAATAAAATCCCGATAGGGTACCTGACCGCTCAGTAGCCGGCGGCCCGGGTTAAAGTTCTGAAAGGTCCCGTTGATCGGGTCAAAATCAGCCGTGCGTCCGGCCCGAAGTGAATGGACCACACACAAGCTGAGAATAATCAACAACCACGGGAGCCACTCTTTTTTTGTCTTCCCCCTTCATTCTAATCTTCAATTCTCTTCTCCGTTTTCTTAAAATCATTCGCTTGCTAATGATATAGTTCAACGCAATGACGAGCCCTTGAGCCGATAATTTGACCGGCAGGCCGGGCCAGCCAAGCCAAACAATAAATACGGCCAGAATAACTTCCTCCACCAGCAATGTAAAGATTCTGCCCGTAAAAAAGGCCAACATCTGTCTTAACAGATTTGCAGTCGAGCGAGTAGCCTGCTCTTTAAACACCCAGGTTCGATTGGTAAAAAACTGAAAAAGAATGCAGATGACCCAGGCAATCACATTGGTAATTAATGCATTGAGCTTAAGGCATTTATTCAGGCCGACGTAGAGGGCTACATTTAAAACAACCGCACACCCACCAAAAAAGAGGTACAGCAAGACCTCCTTATGCCGTTTGTAAAAGGGTTCAAGGCACCGCAACAACTTTAGCGACATGAGTCGGTCAAAGATATCTTTTTGCTCCATCATTTTATTCACTTGGGTTGATACAGCCCTCTGGCGTTGCGGCATAAGATTTTCAGCAATTCACTGTTTCCTTTAAAAAAACTGATTTTAGTCGGGGTTTTGCCGGACTTGGGGTAAGCCCTTGTCACCGGAATTTCACAAGCCCTTAGGCCAATTTGAGTCGCTCGGACGGATAAGTAGGCCAACAGCTCATAGCCCTTAAAAATATCCCTGAGCGGTTGTACCCGGTCATCTCTAAGATAGTTGGCAGAGTAGGCCCTGTAGGCGTTGGTTGTGTCGGTAAAACGCTGCCCGGCCGTGAGGGAAATGACCGGTGCATGTATCAGCCTGACCGCTATATTTCTTAACCAGGGGGTATTGACGGCCCTACCCCCCTTGATAAATCGTGAGCCTTGGACAAAGTCGTAGCCTTCCTTTAGCTTTTCTATAAATCTCGGCACATCTTCTATGCTGTCCTTATTATTGCCGTCGATTGTGATAACGCCTCTATACCCCCGGTTGAGCGCCCACCAGATTCCCATCCGCAGCTGGGCTCCTTGCCGGCCCCCATCTTGCTTTACAAGAAGCGTATTGACGCCGAATGCCCGCATTTTATCATGACCGGTAGAGCCATCAGTTGACCCACCGTCACAAATAACGATATCAGCACAATCCGGTATTTTAGCCGCTTGAGCCCGCTGAAGTTCTTTTTGGATTCGCTCCCCCTCGTTGATAATAGGGATTAAAACAACGTAATCACTCTGCCGCTCACAAAACTCGGCACTTTCAAATTTTGGAACACCCGGCTGTCTTGGAAATATCATACCGCCTCCTAATGAGCAACGACCTTATTATTTTCAACTGTGTAATAAACGCTTTCTGAGTTAGCAACCTTTGTTACCGAGATGCCATTGATGACAGAAACATCTTTGGAAAGTGAAACAACATGTGGTTTACTGGCCTCCCTGGCCAGCTTTAAACCGGCTTCCAAATTCGTTACTCCATAGATCCCTCTCCCGAAAAGAAGGTTTTCATAACCTCTTATATATGACTCTGTAATGTAGATTGCATTCGGATATTCAGCCGTTACATAGGCTGCAATTTGTTTATTTTTTGCTTGATAGTCGACCGGCCAAATATAGGTTTTATCTGCAGTATAGGATTTTAAATTCATGTAAGACATTAAGGCCGTTATAGCCAGCAAGGTGACGATGACTTTTTTGCTATCAAAGTAATCCAATATGTTTCTAGCCACCTCGCAGACTAAATAAGTCAACAAAAATAAGCCTTTCATCCTGTCAAAACTATATACCAATGCATGCTGCTTCATAATAAAGTTTTCAATCAAGGGGAAGAACAAGACAAGCATCAGCAAACCTCGTTTGAGCTCAAGCTTTTCTTAAACAAAAAACAGCCCACCAACAATAAAAGGAGTAGCAACCAGACGTAAAGATTAGATTTGAAATATCTGGCCAACAAGTCTGTAAAAGCTATGTTTGCAGCCAGACCGCAGTCGAAAAAGCGTTCTCTAATAGTAGCAAAAAAGGCCGTCCGCTCAAGTCTTAGCAAATAATGCCCGCAGAAAAGCGCAAAGGAGGTAAGCGTCGCTGTAGCAAAAACAAACCCGGTGGATATTGCTTTCCTTTTGTCGCACTTCCATAACCTGATGATTTCTGGCAGGGCGAAACCGACATTGGCTACATAACCGGTCCACTCCACATAAGGATTGATAAAAGCCATGGGATAAATTAGACATTTCGGACGGTTTTTTCCGACGATTGCATACTGATACCAAAAAATGATTTGCAGCAGGAGTGTGACTTGCATGATTGAGTGAGTCCAATAAACGACCCCTTGTCCATGTAAAATTTCAGGCGCCCAAATGTAAGTCAAGCCCGCTATTAAGGACAGCAGATCTTTATACTTTTTATCTTTATGAACCAGGGCTATGAGGTACATCAACAATACCGCTGATACTGCCAGGAGTAGATTGTTCCAAATGTAAAGACTAAACTCTGCAACCGGCAGTTGGGTAATTTTTAAAAAAAGCCAGGCTGCAAAAAATCCGGCGGCAGAAAAAGAAGTGTAGTAATAGTTGCCTTCTGAATCCGGCAGGCAGGCCCCCCAAGGGATATATTTATCATCGGCCGCTCCAAGGCTTACAATCGGGAGAAACATGTGCTGTGATACCGGTGTTTCCCTGTAGCATTCAACCGTTAAGAGCGTATGCCAAGTTGCATCAGAATTATAGTAATTGATTGAATCGGACCGAAATCTAAAACACATTGCAATAACAACTAAGCTTAAAATCAGGAGATACTTTAATCGAGCCGGAAATCTGCGCTTAACTCGGTTTCTTCTCCCTATCGCACTAGACATGACCACCCTCCTTTATTAGCGTTGAATGTTTTTGCTTAAGGACCCTTAAACAAAACTTGATCGGCAAATAAAAACA
Source organism: uncultured Clostridia bacterium (assembly GCA_947253135.1). GTDB lineage: Bacteria > Bacillota > Clostridia > Saccharofermentanales > Fastidiosipilaceae > CAMXYS01. The sequence continues at coordinate 3,778 of CAMXYS010000059.1, read as the reverse complement.
AATCTGAACAAAACCAAAATACCAAAGCACATAATTCATATGCGTATGTACATAGGAATGCGCCTTGCCCAATATAAACCAAGAAATTGTGGCAATAAGCGTGAGCAAATATAAAGAACATTCAACTGTATTCAGCCGCTTCTTCTGCCAATCAAAATAGAAGAGGAACAGTGGTAAGACACAAAGGATGGGAAACAGTTGTCCCTCAACTCCGACGATAATGTCGCTATCAAAATGAAAATACTTGCGCACGACCTCCCAGACAGAAGCATTAAAAGATGCCCATAAACTGGGTGGAAAGTCGGATAAGTCAGCTCCAAAAGTCCGGCTTAACATTTTACTTTTAATCAATTTGAGACCTAAAATTAAATCCCCATGCCCCCTTAGGATAGCGTGCATATAGATTGTTAAAACAAAACCGGCTATAGCAAAAAAGCTAATCGCCAGGATAGTCTTCGCCAAGGACTTTACCATCAGCTTATCCTTTTTAAAACAGGCCCGAATAAAGTCTGCTAAAAGAAAAACAACCAGTCCCAGCATGATCGTGGTCATATACTCATAACCACAAAGTGATTTAATCCAAATCGTTATAAAGGCCCCTACATAACATAGCCAACGGATTTTTCGAGATGCCTGCTTCCATGAGCACAACAGTCCCACAGCCATAGGTGCAAACCAAGTGAATTCTAACCAGTAAAGATTTCTGGCAAAATTGACTACCCAAGGTGATAGCCAAAAGGTCACAAAAAAGGTACCGCCCATTAAAGGGTTATATTTTTTCCCTGCAAGATAGCTCACCATGACTAATACAAAGGCCGTTAAGATGCTACAAAGTAGATTGAGTCTAGGCACAATCTCATCTTTATCGTTGATGTGCTCTGCCAAATTGCGAAAAACCTTCCCCTGTATACCGTATTGGGACCGGTAAGCGGAAAGTTCTCCTGCTGGGAGCGGCGTCAAATCTGCCTTCAAAAAAACGCATTCATTTAAGGGGCCATACTCATATGGATTAAGTGGTTTTTTAGCATCAAGGGTGAGCTGAATATTCGCCTCGCCGGCGGTCACATCAATAATCTTAAATACATCTCCATTTTTAAATCGAACACTGTTTCCCACAGCAGCGATTTGGTTCACATAATCGGAACCGATTGACTTAGCTAGCACAATTTGAGGTGCCCGGACTGCATAGCCTTGATTCCAATTTTCATTCGTTATGGGTTTTTGGTCATAATTGGACCATGCGCCGTACAGGTCGGTATATCGCCCTAATGAAAAGCCACTGTCATCTGGATTGCTCATCCAGATGCCTCTTTGTTGGGCCATGATCGGCCCTGTAACCAAGGTTTCACTATCTGCCTGGAAGCCTTTGAATCTGTCATTTGATGAGTCCATTGAATTAAATTGAAAATTCCAACCCATCACCCCAATCAAGCAGATGAAAAGGCTCACTCTCCTTAAAGAAATTGCTGTTTTAGCGAACAATAAGGCATGTACAAATAAAAGAACGGCAACTATAAAGATAAAAAAGAAAACTTTTTCTGAAAATGAAAAAGTAGAAGTTGCGTAAACATAAGCTGAAAAAACACCGCCGTCCACAACTTCATCGGTCAAATAACCGGGCTCAACAATGGTGAGCTTTGGTTCCTGCCGGGAACCCTCTGTACGGGCAAGAAAGCTGTAGGCTTGCCCCCTAATCAGTTCTTTTTTAAATTCAAAGAGTTGCCAACCATTGCCCCCCGACAAATTTTTGAACGGCTTCGAAATCGAATCGATTTTTTGGCCGTCATCCTTGTAAATATCAAGAATTATTTGACCCGGATCGGTTTGGTCAAGGCCAATCAAGTAAAGTTTTAAGGCTTTGCAGTGCCTTTTTTGAGGGGTAAATATTTGCTTCACCCCCTGTGTACTAATGTTTTCTTCTTTTGTTCCTGCCCCGCTACTAAGCTGTGCATATTCCAGATGAACGCTAAATTCGCCGTGCCTAAATAAGTCGAGCGGACCCATTAAAATCAGGAACAAGGCAAAAACCATACAAATGGCTACAAATATGAGCTTCCTTGTTTTATCTCTTCTTAGCTGATTAGCGTTTTTTATTACACCTAAAGTCTTCATATGTTTCACACGGCCAAATTCGCTATATATTCAATAGCTGATTTAATATCATCAAGCGAATTCGTTTTTGCCATTTCGATCGATATATAACCTTCATATTTGCATTGAGCAGCTTCTCGAAAAAGAATCTCATGTATTTTTCTTTTTTGGATGGGCTTAAGACCGGGCTCGCTAATATGAATATGGCTGGCATAAGGGAGTGCCCGCCTAACCAACTCCACCGCACCCATTTCGTCAGCTGCTTCAGAACCCAAGGAGAAATTGTAAATAATAGACCCTAAATCAAGATTTAAACGACAGCCCTGCTCATCAACCTTTTTAATCATCTCAATAGTTTCAGTTGTTGACGTCATGAAATTTGTGTTGTAGATGACCGGTGTTGGCTCCAAAGCAATAACGGTTTGCTGGCAACCGGCATAACTCGCCAGCTCCTTAAAAAATGTTTTGGCAAATCCTATAACTTCTCGGCCACCCATATCAGCAGGGTAAATTTTTGCCTTGGGATTCCCAAAGACCAAATTATAAGCACCAACCGCCTGAGCAAAATCAACCGCTTTCTTAGTGTAGGCAATCAGGTCTGCCCTATCCTTTAAATTAAAAATATTGCCTTCCCGCCCATACCAAATGGACTGCATCGAGGGAATTGAGAGACCATACCTCTGTTTTAAATGGGCCCTATACTCTCTTGCCTGACTGAGCTCATCATAAGGTCTATCCGGAAAAATCCGGGTAGGGGCTATTTCCAAGCCGGAAAATCCATGTTGCTTAAGAAAGCCATAGATTTCCTCATCGGCTTCATTTGGCCAGGCGATATTGGATGCAGCTAACTTCATAACTAGGATCCTCGTTTCCTATCGATGTCAAATTCAGAACAAATCACAACCACTTGGATACTTCCAGATTAATGAAGGTTTTGATGTCCGCCAAAACTTGTTTGCGGTCAAATAAGTAATCCTTATGGCCGCCAAATGCATCGGCATGCTTTGTCCTGTAGTCATACATAAAGGGGACATCCCTTATACAGTTGGCAAAGCTTTGCCCATAAATCGCTTCATACAATTCAGCGGTTGCGATTGGCTCTGTCGCCGTATTAAATAGCTTGATTCCTAAAGTTAAAGCCTTCTCAATGTGCTCCCAAAGATAAGCCAAATTGTAATACTGGTAGACAGACCGGCTGTCGGTAAAATTAAGGGCCGAAAAACCGGCTCGCTTAAAATAATCTTTTAAGATGGCTTGCTCATGCCGGTCAATTGGACGACATTTCCAAAATCCATTGTCAAGTTCCGTATAATAATCACTCAAAAGGTCATCCCGACTGATTAATTCGGCATATTTTTCATCGGTCAGCATGGCCGGTATAATATGAATTAAATCATAGATAAAGTTCTTCTTTAGTCCGCTTCCAAAAAGAGCCGGGAGCCTGACAATCAAGTGGTCAGCATAGGTCTGTTGTACAAATTTTTCTAACAGCCGGCGATTTTTTCCATAAGCAGAAAGCTTTGTTTCATCAATATCCGCATCCTCGTCTACACGGTAAGGATGGTCGTAAACGGCAATTGTTGATATCAGAACCACTCTTTTTGGGGCAATTTTTTCTATGTTTCGCATGGCATTTTGGCTGTCTCTTATACACATCTCCGAGCCCACGAGACGTCCTGGATAATCT